>JBFHGR010000125.1:0-8753 GCA_041583015.1 Parvicella sp.
ATGCTCCAGAAAGCAAAGCGCTTCGCAATTCAACAGTGTAACGCGCATATTCATAGGAGTCTTGTCCATAAAGTCCGTCAAAACCAATGATTCGTATTAATGCAAAGACCAAAAGTCCAATTGTGACAAATAGATATGAAGGAGGCTTTTCAATATTTATTGTTTTAGTTATATCCAAAATATCAATGTTTAATATACCTGTACCAACCGAATGGACTCCAAGTTTTGTCAATCTTTTTGATTATTCTATTCTTGCTGGGACGGTATAAAACCTCAAAATTTGACAGAGCGGTTACAAAATGATGATGATAAAAATCTACCATTTTTGGAACTCCTGCATTTTTGAAGTAGTCCAATGTTCTTAATTTGGCTGCAGCTTGTTCTTTTTTATTGGCATAAAACGGAGAATCTAAAATATGAATTTCACCTTCTTTATTCAAAAGAGATTCTAGTCTATGTAATAATAAACTTGGATTAGGGAAATACTGAAATGCTGCATTTATTGTGATCAAATCAAACTTGTTTTCAAAATCAGCCTTGAAAATATCTCCATATTCAAAACGAACTGAATCATTGCCAAAGAGTTTTTGTGCTTGTTCTAATTCTACTTCGTTTACATCTAAACCTAGAATGGAGCTGTCTGTATTTGTTAAATGAATAAAATTACTAAACCAACCGTTGCCACAACCAAGGTCTAAAACTGCTGTAAAGTTTTTGCTTTTTAAGTACTTCTCAAAACGTAAACATGTTGCGGTTCTGTATTTCCATTCTATAAATTGTGGATGCTTGCTTGGAACGTTTGGAAGACACCGTACAAAATCATTTGTATAAACTCTACCTTCTTTGGCTCTTACCTTGAGGTATTGTGACTCAAAAGTGTTTAAATCATATGTACTAAGTTGTTTAATCATTTGACAAAATATAAAGCTAAGCCAGAAATTTTACTTTTAAGAAAGGTTTTGACCCATGGTTTATTTTGAGACTTCAAAATATGAGCATTTACACTGTTTACCACAAAAGGTACAGCAAAGTCATAAAACCTTTTGGAGTATGTTCGCTTAAAATCAATATCTCTATCTGTGGAAGTCTCCCAATTTAAGTTAGTGATAATTTTATTTTTTATTTGATCATGAAGACCAGTGCCTACTATTGGGTAAGCAACTGTAATGGTAAAATTATCTGGACTGGCATCTTTGAGATACTGTACAGTTTTATTGATGTCATCCATTGTTTCTTTGGGATAACCTAGCATGATAAATGTACCAGTTTGAATGCCAAAAGATTTGGTTTTGATAATCATTTCTTTCACCAGGTCTACATCTACTCGCCTATCCATTTCATCAATGATTCGCTGCGAACCGCTTTCAGCGCCAATCCAAATTTTGGAGCAACCCATTTCTTTTAATTTTCCTAGAATATCATCATTCAGCCTTTCAGCTCTAGTAATGCATTCAAATGCAACTTTGATTCCTCTAGCAATAAACTCTTCATGCAACCCATCAATCCATTTATGACTAACCGTAAAAACATCGTCTACAAACCAGAATGAATCTGGATTATAAGATGAAATGATTGTTTCAATTTCATCTGCAACTAGTTTAGGAGATCTTCTACGGTAACTTTGACCATAGACAGCTGTACTGCACCATTTGCAAGTGTAAGGGCAACCTCTTTGTGTGGAGATAGAAATTGTACTTGCACCGTGATGTTGTTTCCAAACATTTTGGTATTGACCGATATCAATTGATTCTCTATCTGGAAATGGGAGGTCATCAATGTTTTTAATTTTTATTCTTGCGTCATTTTTTACAGGTTGGTTGTTTTCTAAATATGCAATTCCCTGAATCTCTTTTATACTACCATTAGTTTTTCCCAAAAGATGATTGGACAATTCAAAGGTGGTCTCTTCACCCTCACCAATTATTATGTAATCGGCACCTGTTTTCAGATAGTTTGCGTAGTTGTAAGTGACATCTGGACCGCCAAGGATAATTTGAGTGGATTGAGTTGCTGTATTGTTTTTCAACCACTTTACAAGTTTAATAACGTTTAGTTTAGTCATTAAATTGGTGTAAATGGCGATGACTTTTGGTTGGTTTTTCAGAATATACTCTTTATGCGCTTCAATGGAAGAAAATGTAGCATCAAAGAGATGTGTGTCCACTTTTTTTTCCTTGAGGAAGGCAGAAATATATAAAATACCCAATGGCGGATAAGGACGCATAATTTCCTTTTCTTTTTCATCCTCTTGGAGGTAATAGGCATGTGTTAGTAATACGTCCATTTACTTTTTTTCTAAACAAATAAAATAATGATCCGAAATGGACGAAAATTTAGGGTTATTGATTCTTTTTAGGTCTTTTTGAACCAGTTTTTCGAGTTTTTCAGGTCTTTTCTGAAAAAATGGATCTAAATAGGAAGGAGGAACAAACAATCCAATAGGGTTTAACTGCTTGGTTTCAAACTCTTTGGTAAATGACTGAATTCTTTTTGGAGCGTAATAGTAAGTGGTTACACCTTTGCCTTCCACATTTGCTGATACACCAGACTTAATGCCTCTTCTAAAAGCAGTTTTGAATTTAAACTTAGCTAAAAAGTAGATGGTTTCCCAAGCGCATTTTTCTGGCATAATTACCAAACAGATTTTCCCATTTGGTTTCAACTTGCGTGATGCTACCTTCAAAAAGCTTTTGATTTCTAATTCTGTTAAACAATTTAGCCCGCCAAAATTGGAAAATATTAAATCAAAAGATTGTTCTTTTTTGAAAGAATCCAAATCATTAATATCCAAAACTTCAAAAGAAATAGTTGTTTGAGGTGGTGCTTTCGCCCTGGCACTTTTAATCATTGTAGGGGAAATGTCCGTAGCAATAACTTGAGCACCTAGTTTTGAAAAATAAAGCGCATCTTCTCCTGTGCCGCAATTAATTTCAAGGATTTCCTTTTCATTAAAATTGGGAAAAGCATTAGCTAAAGAAGTATATACCAATTTTCTTTGGGCTTTTCCCACAAGCGTATTAGTGAAGGAATTATCATAAGTAGATGCTATGTGATCAAAATCAGCCACGGATGCTTAATTTTTCTAATTTTCTAGCGTAATTGAAAAGAATAGGGCTATAATAAAATCTTTTAGCAATAGATTTCATTCCGCTTAAAGAAACGATTCCTTTTTTCTGAATGTTTTGTTTAGCTTGTGCGTCTCTAAATGCTTTATGGATATATCTGTGAAGCGTTTTATAATATGTTTGATTAAAAGTGTTTTTAAACATTAATGCCAATTCATCAGAATCTGTCCAGTTGGATTTGGTGTCTAGTTGAGATTTTACCTTGTCATAAAACTTAGTACCTGGAAGTGGATACGATACACTCACCCCGATATCATCCGGCATGTGAGAAAGCAGCATAGCAATGGTAGCCTGAACATCTTCTTTTGTTTCACCAAGATATCCAAATTGTAAAAAATAAGCCACTCGAACTCCTTTGGATTGAAGCAATGTTGTAGATTCTTTTATTTGTTCCAAAGTAGTGCCTTTATCCATGGCATCTAGAATTTTTTGAGAACCACTTTCTGCACCGATCCAGACTTCCTTAAGTCCTGAAGACACCAAAGCATCAATGTTACCCTCTTCTAGCAAAAGGTCTGCTCTACTTTGTATTTTAAATGATATGTTGAGTTTTTGCTTCTTTAACGCTTCGTCAAAAGATTGAACCCAACCTGGTTTCAGTCCAAAAATGTCATCACACATCCAGAAATTAGTTACACCAAAATGCTCCTTTATGTATGCAATTTCTTGTACAACTCGCTCTGGAGATCTTGTGTTGTAACGATTGCCATAAATAGGTTTTGCGCACCAATTACACTTGTAAGGGCAGCCTCTTGTTGTGGCTAAGTTTAATGTAAACGGATTGTTATTTGCTTTCCAAACCTTTTTGTAATCGTCTATATCTACCAAGTCCCAAGCGGGTTGCGGTAAGTCATCAAGGTTTTTCAGTACAGGCCTTCTTCCTGTGTTGACCGTTTTATTGTTGTCCATGTATACAAGCCCTTTTACTTGTTCCATAGGCAGCCCCTGTTCTATTGATTGAATGGTTTCCAATAAAGTTATTTCACCTTCGCCTAAAATCACATAATCTGCCCCATTTTGGAGGTATTCCTCAAAATGATCTGTGGAATCAGAACTACAGACTATTGTTTTAATGCCTTGCTGTTTTGCGTTTTTCATCATTTGAAATGACGCCTCTCTCATGTTGGTTAAACACATTTTAGTGAGATAATTAAAGCCATCATCAAATAGTACAAGAAAGTCGGGTTTGTTGGTTCTTATGGTTTCGTTTATTAAATCTGGACTTGGCAAAAGACAAACATCAAAAAGTGAAACCTCATAACCATTCTCACGCAAATAACTGGCCGCGTAGATTGTGCCTAGCGGAGGATAAGGGGTTCCCATTTTCCATTGTTTGGCATCCAGTTGATAATAGTAACTATGACTAAACAGTATCTTTGACATATAGCTTTTCATTCAATAGTTTAACTCTGTTATCATATTCTTTCAGCACCTTTTTTTGAAAGTTACTAGGGTGGTGTTTTGATACTTTTCTTGTTGACTTCATGGCTATGTCAAAATCTTCTTTGCTCATGGTTTTGAATTTGTTAAACCATTTTTTTAAAGTAATTTTCATAAACCATTTGTCCAAGCCTAAGCCTATTTTTCCATTAAGCAATGGTTCTATTATTTTTTGAAAAAGACTTCTTTTTATGTCTTTTGCACTGTTGTTAGTGCACAAAGCATTATTGTAATAAGACTTTAGCCATGTGTTACTATCCAATAATTTTTCATATAGTTTTGGGTTGGTCATTGGAAGCAAAGTAACCAGTTCTGTAGCGGTAAATATATTCTGCTGTTCTATCTCTAAGTTTTCTTCATCTATAAAGTAATTCACACAGAAATACTTTCTTGAATTAAACAAAAATATCTTTTTGTAAAGAATTAAAAGTGTCCTTGCTATCCAAAGTCTTTCAGAAGAAGTGATTATAAAATAGTCCACATCACCATCAGGAGCCATGTAGCCTTTGGAAAGAGAGCCAGAAATATAAACTCCTTTTACAAATGGAAATTTTGCAATTAAGGCAGCGTTTCTAGTTGCTTTGTTTAGATATTGCTCCGCAAGAATATTTCCATCTAATCTTTTTGTAGCCAAAAGCGAATTGTCTTGTAGAGAATAGAACTCATTATGCTGAAATACGATTCCTTCCTTGATGAGGAATTCTAATTCGCTTCTAAGTTGTGTATCATCCATTGTAGGAGTGAACCTACTAATTTCATTGATATTTAATGGATAATTAAATATGTCAAAATAAGCTAGTGCTGATGTGATTTTTATTCGGTAGGTTTGATTCATTATATTTGCTCCGTAAAAGTAGCAAAAATGCGGTATAAAAAGAGTCATTAGATTTTGGGAGTATATTTTAACAGAAAACGAAGGTTAATTCATTATGTCCAAATATTACGGTGGCACTTTAAATTGATGTGGAATTATGTTCCAAATAGAATAACGGCTTATTGGCGTCAAGATCCAGATTTTTTGATTATTGGCGCTATGAAATGCGGAACAACATTTTTATTTCATTATCTTAATGAACATCCGGAAATTGAAATGTCACGCGTTCAAGAAGTGAATTATTTTTCTAGGCATTATTACAGGAGTAAATGGTACTATAGAAGTTTTTTTCCATTAAAAAGCAAGGGAATGAAATCTGGTGAATCAGGCATTCATTACATTTTTGACCCAAGATGTGCAGCAAGAATAAAAAAAGATCTGCCCAATACTAAAATAATTCTTTTACTCAGAAACCCAATAGACCGAGCGCAATCTCACTATAATCAAATTCATACCATAGATACTGCTAATGATTTTGAAGAAGCAATTAAATTAGAGTCTGAGAGAATTGGAAAATTAGAAAAGAAAATTGCAGACAGGAAGTACTTTACTAGTGTGGAGTATGAAACATATAGTTACGCCAGCAGAGGGCTTTATCATAAACAATTATCAAAGTGGCTGGAACACTATTCGTTGGAGGATTTGTTAGTCATTAAAAGCGAGGAAATGTACGCTAACCCTAAAGATACTTTCGCCAAGGTTTATGCACATATTGGTGTTTCTGAAGTTTTTCCATCAAGCATTAGACCACAGAACTCAAGAAGTTATGCACCAATGCCTGCAAATTTAAGAAACGAGTTAAAAGGTTTTTTTGCTGATGATGCTGCTAAGTTAACTCAGTTATTAGGAGAAAAATTTAACTGGAATGATTGATGTTAATGTAATAAATAGTTTTGGAGCTGAAGTTTCTATTGGTGAGTTACCTAAGGTAAATGGCGTTTATCACTTGATATCAGCATCGGAATTTGAAGCATTAAAAAAACATTTTGAAGGTTTTGTAAAATTTAGAAAAGATCAAAATCAACTTGAAACAGATGTTGAGAAAATCCGGCAGCTTCCTTTTTCAAGAAATGATTCTGCATGGAAGAATAAGCAAAATACACTAAAACTATTGCAAGGTCATATTAAAAAAAGCAAACCCAAAACAGTCCTTATAATTGGATCAGGTAACGGGTGGTTATGCAATCAATTGTCACATTCTGGTTTGGATTGTTTAGGGATTGGAATAATGTATTATCCTTATGATGGGTTGGAAACCATTGAAATGTACCAAAACAAATTTACTCACTTATTGATGCACCCTCATGATTTGTATAAGATAAAGGGTAAGTTTGATTTAATAGTCTTTGAAAACAATTTACCTTATGTAAAAGAATATAAAAAAGTCATAGCAATGGCTAAAGAGATAACCGCTGATAGAGGTTGTATTTTTCTAACCGGCATCTCTATTCATTTGAATGGAATTAATAAAGAAAAGAAGCGGATAGCAGAAATGCAGCGTTTTTTCTACGAAAAATACAATCATAATATTAACACATACAATACAGATATGTTTCTTACTTCGAAAGCCTTGATTGAGATTGATCGATTAGGCTTTAAAGTGAAGTTTCGACCGCAAATTAAGAATCGAATCAAGCGTTTTATTAAATATTCGGTTGTAAATTGCGATGCTAAATTTACCCAAACCAATTCAAATTGAACAATAATAAGGTCATATTATTCAACCCAAGAAGTTCTAATTCAAAACATAGGATTCCCAATAGTATCCTTCAGGTTGGGGCTTCAATTCATGGTAAACATGAATACGTTTTTGTAGACGGAAACATGGAGTCGGATCCTTGGAGTGTGATCAAAAATTATTTAGCGTCAGGAGAGTTTAAGTTTTTTGGAAGCACAGTTATGCCAGGCCCTCAATTGAAAGAAGCGATACCTTTTAGTAAGAAAATAAGAGAAGAGTTTCCAGAAGTTGTGGTTGTTTGGGGTGGATATTTTGCTGCCAACCAATTTAAAACGGCATTAAATTCTGGGTTTGTTGATTATGTAATCAACGGTCCTGGTGACGAAACATTTCCAGAGCTGTTAGATGTACTTGTTGGAAAGAGCGACACTGAACTGCATCAAATTAAAAACTTGATTTATAAAGATGAGAAGCAAGGTATCATGAAAACAGCCAAAGCACCATTGGTAAATATGGACACCTTGCCTAAGCTTCCTTATGATTATTTCAACACTTTTTATCCTATTTCTAATTACTTAGGAAAGTCATTTTTAGGCAATTCTACTTTTTCCTATCATAGTAGTTTTGGCTGTCCGTTCACTTGTTCATTTTGTGCAGTTGTACCCATTTATAATGCTAAATGGAAAGGATTAAGCGCAGCCAACATGTATGATGATATTAAAAAAATGAAAGACCAACACGGCATTGATTGTGTAGAGTTTCATGACAATAATTTTTTTACGGCTAAAAAACGAGTAGTAGCATTCTCGGAATTAATAAAACATGACAACATTGTTTGGTGGGGAGAAGGTCGTATAGATACCATTGATAAATATACAGACGATGAACTTCTTTTAATGAAGGACGCAGGTTGTAAAATGATCTTTTTGGGTGCTGAAACAGGAAATGATGAGGTGCTAAAACAAATGGATAAGGGTGGCACCCAAACTGGCGCACAAATAAAATCGTTTGCTGCTAGAATGGCAAAGATTGGCATCATTCCAGAAATGTCATTTGTTCTAGGTATGCCTGGACCGTCTAAAAAACAGGTGTGGAAGCAAATAGAAGAGGATATTAAGTTTATTAAAGAGATTAAAAATATCAATCCAGACACAGAAATAATTATTTATTTATATAGTCCGGTGCCGTCAGAAGGAACAGAACTCTATCAACAAATCACAGATGCGGGATTTAAGTTCCCTGAAAATTTGGAAGATTGGTTAAACCCTGTTTGGGAAAATTTTGACCTTAGAAAAAACCCGCTTACGCCTTGGCTAACACCAGCAATGGTAGACAGAATTAAAAATTTTGAAATTGTTTTAAACGGATACTATCCCACGGTGACTGATTTTAGAATTAAGGGAGTAAAAAAAGCGATATTGAAATCTGTGGCATATTTGCGATATAAGACTGGTGTGTATAAATATCCATATGAAATAAAAGTACTGCATAAGATATGGAAATACAGACAACCTGAGATTACAGGTTTTTATAAGGAATGAGTCTTTGGAAAAAAATAACGCATCCTTATTTAAAGTGGCGCTACTTTCAGCGTGCCAAAAAGCCGTATTTGTATCAATATAAGGAAGTAGAAATC
>JBFHGR010000126.1:0-8746 GCA_041583015.1 Parvicella sp.
ACCCCACAGAAAAAAATGGTTTTGCCTCAAAATGCTCCAATACTTATTACACGTCTTATATAGGGAATTGGGGAGTTTTTGATTGGAAGAAATTGGAAAAAGAATATGGAGACTTATCAACATTTCCAACAAGTTGGGCGGAGTTTGGATTTTCTTCATCCATCAGTTCAAATGAAACTTTAGAGACAATACTGTATCTGCGTGCTTTTGATTTTGATTATGAACAAGAAGATATGATCGTACACCGCGTTCACAAAAGAGATACAACGCATTGGCCGACAGGAGAGTTTTTAGAGTATCGATATTACAGAAAAGTAAAATAAAACTTCATGCTGGTTTTGCCAGTTAATATAGAATATTATGGTATTAAAATGTATGAGAAAATCATCGGTAGTGATATTAATTTTGACGTGCCTTTATAACGAAACGGCACATGGCCAGACTTTTATAGGTGATCAAGATGATCATGAAGTTTTACAAAAATATTGGTATTATCGATGGCGTTTAAAAAACGACTTTATGGTAATGGGAGACCAACCAGGTGAAAGTCTTCCTTTTTCAGAAAGAAATTTTTATGAAGAAGGCAGCATAGGCGTAGGCGATGCCACTCAATTATTAGGGTTCTACATCAGTACCTTAGCTACAGAACACAACTTACTTGCTGAGACAAATCGTATATACGACTTGCCTACAACACGTACCGAGTTATATTACGCCTATAAGGCATATGAAAGGCTAGACCTTGCTGCCGAAAGTTATTATCCAGAAGTTATTTCCAGAATACCAAAAAACTCTGCAATTAGTCCATCAATACCAATTGTAGAAAAATTAATCCAACAAAACCCCTTATTCTCTTCCCTTAATGGTTTCTTTATTAGAGAAGATGTGCCTAGAGATTTTTTTGGTGATCCATTTACGGTAGATAATAATTACATAGACCCTGAAGATCTAGATCCAAATCCTAGTCCAGGACCAGCAGGAGGACCATGTTCCGAAGGAGGGACGGTTTATGCTGGAAATGAACATTACGAGCACCTAAATAATAACCTTACACAACAAGGAACAAAATTAACAAGAGGAACTAGATATGTTGGTGATTTTAACATGAAAAGATATATTGAAGATCCTTATGGATTGGATTGTTATTCTCAATTCCACATCAATTTAACTACAGACTTAGGCGCCACTGGTAGCCATAATGGAATTCTTATGAATACATCTCATTACGACCCGGATGATCATCAAAATAACATGCCAAGTACAGACCAAATAGGTACATTGCTACAAGCATTTCTTCTAACTAAAGTTGCCATGCCAAATTATTCTTTACCAGTTACACTTAAAGATGGTAGTGTTGTTTATGTCAATTTTGTTCAATTGGCAAAAGACAATTCTGCCAGATTAATAAATTTCTTAAAAACAAGTAATACGTCCAATCCTTTTGACAATGATTGGAAAATTAGAATGCCAAATGGTGAACTTGTTGATGCTGAGCACGGTGGTGCAGTGGGTCAATACTCCTTTCCTATTTCGCAGATTGGAAATATGATTCATGACAACAACTTAACTTTACCTTATTTTGGTATTCCAAGTGGATTTCACAACTTAGAAAGCATTGTGAAAAGAGTTTCTTGGAATACATATCAGTTCTATCCTGCACTACCAAATTCTAAACTTACTTGGAATTCCCATTCAGATATTCTAAATTATGCTGCCACTTCAAATAGTTGGTTAAATTTCGGGCCAGTCCCTTTAACAATTTGGAATAAAACTAATCACAACGCAACAAGAGTAATGGCCTCTTCGGCTAAATATTCCTGGGATCCATTTCACGCATTGGTTATAGGTTACTTACATGGAAAAAACATGAATACAGAAACAATTTCCTCTTCTAGTATTTTAAGTGCCTTCGAACTAGGTATAAGTTCTGGATATGTTGATTATGTAGAATTTTCAAAATTAAATTTAATGCATGCTCCTTGTGAAGGTCCATTTCATTTTGTCGAAACAGATATAACTCCTGCACCAATAGAAGTTAAAGGTTGGAACACTTCCAAAAGATGGTATTCACCTAATTATTATTTAAGAAATACAAGTTCAACGGAAGGAGATGAAAACTCACTTGAAGGCTATCACCCTGGTTTAGATTATATGATTTTGCATAATTTGTACTATCTAAATTCAAATCAATTTTTACCACAATTTGTTAACTATATAGACAGATATTTTGATGAAAATTTATTTAATAATTTCACAGGAATGAATCCCCTTGTTATAGCGGGGTACGAAACGCTCACAGCAGACAATACAATATCGGGTAATATGGTTGTAGATTATAATGCTTCTGAGGAGATAACTTTAAAACCGGGTTTCAATGCCCAAATTGGTTCTGCGTTTCATGCAGAAATAAAGCCAGTTTTGTGTGGGTCTAGTTTTAAAAGTGCTTCAGACACAAGTATCACTACTTACGGAATGTCATATGTTTCGGAAGTCCATAAATACGGTAAAGTATCAGATAAGTTTATCCACCTTAAATCAATTCCTGATAGTCTTTCTATGGAAGATTTAGAAAGAAGGGCTAAATTAATTGAGTCTGGACTATCAGAAAATGAGGTTATGAATGAGAAGTTAATTAGGATGTCATTTCTCACACTAAATGCACAGCCTAATCCTAGTTCAGGTTTTGTTAAACTAACTGTCGCTGGATTTGATGAAGGTAATAACTTATCTTATTCAATTATGAATGGTAGTGGGAAGACTTGTCAAACAGGAAGTTTTTATAACGATATGCAATTAGATCTTTCCGCTTTAGAAAATGGATTGTACTTGCTTCGAGTTACAGATGGAGATTTATATGTTTCTGAGAAATTGGTTAAAAACTAATCGTCAATTCGTAACATCGACTAACACCTCCCAAACCTTCTCAGCCGTCTTATCCCAACTAAACTTTTTGGCTTGTGATAATAGAGCCTCTTGACTAAAAGTAGCATTCACAACCTCTTCCATGCCTTTTGTAATACTTACTACTTGCATCGGATCGCAATAAATAGCCTGATCTCCGCCCACTTCGGGTAGACTTGTAACGTTGCTAGTCAAAACAGGAACACCGCATTGCATGGCCTCTAAAACAGGAATTCCAAAACCTTCAAAATAAGAAACATAAACCATTGCTTTGGCAGCAGCTACTACTTTCACTAAATTCTCCTGAAGTAATCTTCCAGTAAAAATAACCTCAGATTGGTATTTCATTTTCTCAAATGCCACATCAATCTCTGGACTCTTGAATAATTTCTCTCCAACTATTACAAATTTTAAATCAGAAGGGTGTTCAGTTTTAAACATGTCAAACGCTTCCAACATTCTTACAATGTTTTTACGTTTGTGCAACGCACCTACATACACAAAGTATTCTGAGCCATTGGTATAATCATTTCTAATGTTGATCTTTTCTTTATCAGAAATAGGTTGAAATAAATCACTTGCACCATTATATGCCACAGATATTTTGTCCAATGGAATATTGTACGTTTGGTGAATGTCTTCCTTGCTAAAATTAGAAACGGTGATGATATGTTTTGCCTTCTTAGCAAATATCGGGAAGTTCTTTTTGTAATACTTAGTGTCTTTTCCTGGCAAATCTTCCGGAATGTGCTCAAAATTGAGATCGTGTATCACTGGTATTTGTGGAACATCTGTTCTAGTACTTAAAAAACCATCTGGAGATAAAAACAAATCTATCTTGTGTTTTTTCAAAGCCTTTGGGACACTGAAATCAAACCAAATTTTATACAAAATAGGATGTCTCGCTTGAGGATGCAATACCACAGGTTTGCAATTCTTTCCAAACACAAATTTTGAATCAAACGTCCTATCAAAAAACAAGTAGAATGTATGCTCAGGATGATTTTGCGTAATTCTCTTCACCACTTCATACGTGAACCAACCAATTCCCTCCAGTTTATTTGGAAGTAATAATCTTGTATTTATGGCGATATTCATTTTTTACGATTAATCGATGTTACGACAAACGATAGTACGATTTGTTTCTTGCTAATGATTTGCTAAAGTACTATAAAATTGAAACCTAAAAGTCCAAAGGACGCCCCAAAAGAAATGCAAAGCATTTCGACCTAAAGCGCAACGACCTCCCTAAGCTCCCACCTGAAACCCAAGAGGTCTTCTGTTTCCAGTTTCTAATGGTTTCAATCCTTCTAAATCTTCTGGAGAAACAGAGGTTATCATTTTTACGGTTCTTTGGTCTTTTGGTAAATCAGCCATTCTTAAGTGATGTAATTGACTTACTTCTTGTACTAATTTTCTAACTTCTCTAGCATTTCCAAAATACTCATCCCTAGCGTGGTACATTTCTCCCAGTCTTTCTTTGATAATTACTGCAGCTTCATCTGTCATTGAAAGTTCTTCATTGTGGAACATAAACTCAGCTATTTTAAATAATTCGTCTTCGGTGAAATCTTCAAAAATCATTGAACTGTCAAACCTAGATTTTAAGCCCGGATTTGCTTGTAAAAATGTGTCCATATTTTTAGGATAACCAGCAGCAATCAAAATAAACTCGGTGTTTCTATCTTCCATTTGCTTGAGAATAGTACTTATACTCTCTCTTCCCAATGAATCACCTGGGCCATCTACCAAAGCATATGCTTCATCAATGAATAGTACGCCACCAATAGCTTCTTCAATTTTTGCCAATGTTTTAGGGGCAGTTTGCCCTGAGAACTCTGCCACCAACGAAGATCTATCACATTCTACTAAATGACCTTGTTCAAGGATGCCCAAAGCATTGAAAATTTTGGCAAAAATTCTAGCAACAGTTGTTTTACCAGTTCCAGGATTTCCTTTGAAAACAGTATGTAGAACAAATTTATTCAAGACATCTTTTCCAATATCATTGTAATACCTTACTAGCTTCACCATATCTCTGATTTCCTGCTTGATATTGTTCATTCCCACCATCGATTCCAACTCGTTTAAAGCATCCTTTAAGCGAGGTTCATCCACAGTGAGGTGAAGTTTTTTAGCATTGCCTGTAACAAACATTTCTTGAATATCATCAATGATAATCGTTGACAGTTCATCATCAGAAAGTGTGGAGGGGTCGTTGTGTTTAACTAAACGAAGTGCCATATTCATTTTGGCACCGTCTACCATACTCAATAGATATCTTGCGTTGCCAAACGAACCATCCCTATCTCTGTATGCTCGGATTACTTTCTGTTCTAAATAATCAAATGCATCTTGCTCTATGATTAGTTCTTTCTTTTTAAAACTTGAAGCAGCAATGGCCATTAATTCTTCAGGAAGATAATCAGGGAAGTGATAGTAATTACTAAATCTTGATTTCAGACCTGGGTTGGAATTGATAAATACATTCATTTCTTTGGGATAACCTGCTACAAATACGGCTAAATTCCCTGGGCCATCAGACATTTCTTTTAGTAATATTTCTATTACTTCTTTTCCAAAGTCCTTAGAAGATTCGCCTTCTCTTGCTAATGAATAAGCCTCGTCAATAAATAGAACGCCTCCTCTTGCTTTTTCGATGGCTGCTTTTACTTTTGGCGCTGTTTGACCAATGTATTCTGCTACCAAATCAGACCTATCAACTTCATGCACATGACCAGTGGAAAGTAAGCCCATGGCTTTGAAAATCTTACCCATTTTTTTGGCGACTGTTGTTTTCCCTGTTCCTGGATTCCCTGTAAAAACGGAGTGTAGTTTAATATTTGAATTATGTTTAAGGCCTTTTTCTTTCCTAATCTCTTCAAACTTCAAGTAATTGATATATTCTTTTACTTGGTCTTTAATGGTTGTTAAACCAGTGAGACTATCCAAATCTTCTATTAACTCCTCAAGTGTTTCCTCTTGGATGCCTTGGCCAACACCTATTTGTAACTCTGTTAAATCACTTGATAAGACCATCGGTTCGCCTTCTACCTGTGTTTCTCCGATAACGAAAGGGACTACAGCAATCAATTGTCCCATGAAAATGATTTCACATGTGTATGGTCCTATTCCCCAGCCTGTTTTGGACATGTTGCCCCAACCAGATGTTACAACCAATGTATTACCTTGGAATTTTTTGAGTTCCGAGAAATATGCTTTTAACTGATTGTGTTCATTATACATGTTGAACTCCAATTCGCAATGCCAATTATAATCTAACTTGTTTACCATGGAGATTTCCACGTTGACATAATGCGTTTCTTTTATGTCAAACTGAGTAATGTATTTCCTCTCTCCCAATGGAGGAGTTTTGTCAGCACACTCAAATAACTTGATGGAAGAAATGTCAAAATAAGGGTTGCTATCTTTGGTTACAACACCTGGCTTTTCAATATAAAATTCTCTGGCTATTACTTCTACATCATCAATGTAGGCTTTCCATGTGTATGTTCCAAAAACCCAAAATGTTTTATCAGCATTTCCCCAACCTCTTTTGATGCTGATGATATTAACCTCTTTAGATGCTTCTAAATTTTCTTCAATGGTGAAAAGCTCTTTGGTACTACCTGATTTGAAGCATTTAAAAACAACCTTAGCTTTCCAGTCTTCCTCATCAAATAAGATATTGTATAACTTTAAATCACATCGTAAGTAATCCACTTCACCACTTGCAAAAACGGTGCGGTATTTTCTATTTTGATATAAACTATCTAAAGAATAATACATCCTTAAATCCTTAACTTTATATCGATGAGATTTCTTTGTTGTTGTCATTACTATAAATTTGAACACTAAAATTGGCTATTTTTCTTAAATAAATCACCAATTTCTTGTTAGAAAATTATTCTTTTTGTCCAATGCTATAGTTTTTCATTTAAACTAACTTTGACGTTATGTTGAAATACCCAAATATCATTCAGTCTAAATTGCCAAATGTGTCTACTAGTATATTTTCTACTATGTCTGCATTAGCAAATGAACACCAAGCGATTAATCTTTCTCAAGGTTTTCCGGATTTTCCAATTGATCCTGAATTGATTGAATTGGTAAACAAACACATGAGCAGTGGAGCGAATCAATACGCACCGATGGCTGGGATGCCACAACTGAGAGAGGTCTTGAGTAATAAGATTGAAAAATTGCACGGGACCAAGTATTGTCCAGAAGATGAAATCACGATTACCGCTGGCGCTACAGAGGCCATTTATAGTACCATTGCTGCTTTTGTAAAAGAAGATGATGAGGTAATTATTTTCACACCTGCTTATGATTGCTACGATCCTACAATAAGACTACACGGAGGAAAAACCATTTTTGTGCAACTACACACACCAGATTACTCTGTAGATTGGGAACATGTAAAGAAAGTGGTGACGCACAAGACTAAGATGATTATTTTCAATACACCACATAATCCTACTGGAAGTGTTTGGACAAGTCAAGATTTATTGGAATTAGAAAAATTAGTAAAAGGTTCTGATATTATTGTATTGAGTGATGAGGTCTATGAGCATATTATTTATGATGGAGCAGTACATCAAAGTGTTTGCAAATATCCAGATTTGGCTGCACAAACTATGGCGGTATTTTCTTTCGGGAAGACTTTTCACGTTACTGGTTGGAAAATGGGATATGTTGTAGGTCCACAAGCATTGATGAAGGAGTTTAGAAAAGTGCATCAGTTCAATGTGTTTTCTTGCAATACTCCAAGTCAATTAGCCATTGCAGAATACCTGGAAGATGAAAATAAATACAACGAATTACCCAATTTCTACCAAGAGAAAAGAGACTTGTTTTTGTCGGCAGTTGAGAACAGTAAATTTGAACCCCTGAGTTGTCAAGGCACTTATTTCCAGTTGCTATCTTACAAAAATATTAGTGATGAAAAGGATACTGATTTTGCCATTAGAATGACCAAAGAATTTGGGTTGGCGAGTATTCCTATTTCTGTTTTTTACAATAGTCACTTAGATGAGAAAGTGTTGAGGTTTTGTTTTGCTAAGGGGAAAGAGACTTTGGAGAAAGCGGGGGAGATTTTGGGGAGACTCTAGATAATAGACGCTAGATATTAGACTTTTGATGGGGGATGGTTGATGTAAGATGGTTGATGGTTGATGGGAAATAGGAGCGGTATGACACATTTAAAATGTTTACTATAGTACACATAATTAGTTAAAATGACAATATTTGTGTAATAAACTAAACAAAAATGCTTTCTACTTTATCAGATGAAGATATATTACTGAAGATTTCTAAACGCTTAAAGCAGATTAGGAAAGAAACAGGCATGAGCCAGGACGAAGCAGCCAAAAAATCTGGTATTTCAAGATATACACTGTCTAACATTGAGAATGGAAAGCCTTTTAACATTGATACTTTTATCAGGTTGCTACGAGTTTATGGCATGTTGTCACTTTTGGATGGGTTGGATAAAGAGCCTAGAAGGAGTATCAAGGATAAATTTAGGGATCAATGAAGCATTACGTAAAAGTCATACTTTGGGGAGAACCTGTTGGTTATTTAGAATGTGAAGATATTACCCATAAGTGTAAATGGAAAAACAAAGCATATTACCGCACAAGATTTTGAGGAAGTTGGAAAAAAGTATGGTATTAAAAACACAGTAAAAATCATTGCCCAGATTAATGAGATTGCTAGCCAATGGAAAACTTTTGCTCAAAAAGTAAAATTGTCAGAGACTAGAACAAACGCGATTGAAGCGCAAATTACAACTCTAAAATAAGATACAACAAATCAACATTCTTTCCATCTCAATTCATTA
>JBFHGR010000127.1:0-8644 GCA_041583015.1 Parvicella sp.
TGCGTTTTATAGAGAATCAATGGGAGAAGTCCTTACTATACTTGGCAGTTTTGCATTTGCACAAATTGGAATTCTGTTAATGGTTTTAATGGTGGCAGGAATGTGCTATGTTTTCCAAAAGGCAGGTCAAAAAGGGTATGCTATTTTTGTTCCTATTTATAGTGCTTTAGTAATGCTGGATATTGCTAAAAAGCCTAGATGGTGGTTCTTTATGTTCTTAATTCCTATTGTAAACATTGTGTTTGCTGTTAAGATGTTGAACGCTATTTCTAAGAATTTTGGAAAGGATGAAGGTTTTACAGTAGGCTTGGTCTTTTTAAGTGGAATTTTCTGGGCCATTTTGGGTTATGGAGATGCAGTTTATTTAGGGGGCAATAAAGAGAACGTTGCCATGGAAGATATTCTGGATGCTTAATAAATATATCAATTATTTAATCCTCATGCCGCTTCAAGTAGGTGCATGAGGATTTTTTTTGTGCTAAAAATTGCCGTTTGTAATTTTCTAACTAATACATATTTTTCATTTGCTTAACTTTGAGGAAAATCAATAATCCAATGATTAAAGTTAACGATTTATACAAGGAGTATAAACTCTCCAAAAAGCAGCAAAAGGAATTGGGAACCAATACTACTGTTGCTGTTCCAGTAAATAAAATCAACTTTGAGTGTAAACCA
Organism: Parvicella sp.; assembly: GCA_041583015.1. GTDB lineage: Bacteria > Bacteroidota > Bacteroidia > Flavobacteriales_D > Parvicellaceae > Parvicella. The sequence goes on from JBFHGR010000127.1 coordinate 676, forward strand.
GGAAGAGTGTTTTCTTTGCTCGGGCCAAATGGAGCGGGTAAAACCACTACCTTGAGAATGATCTCTACCATGTTGGTGCCTACTTCTGGTAATGTTGAGGTTTGTGGCCTTGATACGGTAAAAAATGCAAATGATGTCAGAAGGAAAATAGGATTCTTAACCGGAAGTACTGGTTTGTATGAACGATTGACTGCCAATGAGTTTTTGAAATATTTTGCAGATTTAAATGATGTTTCAAAAGCAGATTTTGAGCAACGTAAAAATAAGTACTATGACCTTTTGGATATGCATGATTTTGCCAATAAGAAATTAGGAGAATTGTCTACAGGAATGAAACAAAAAGTAAACATTTCCAGAACAATGATTCACAATCCAGATGTAGTAGTTTTTGATGAGCCAACTTCAGGTTTGGATGTGATAACAGCAGAAAATATTATCAAATTAATTCAAGATTGTAGAACAGAAGGAAAAACTGTAATTTTTTCATCTCACATTATGACGGAAGTTGATTTATTATGTGATGATTTAGCTATAATAGCTAAAGGAAACTTACTTTTTAATGGAACAATGGACGAGTTTAGGGCCAATCAAGTAGCGCCAACTTTAACTGGAGAATTTATTAGAGTGGTAAACGAATCTAAAAACTAAGAGATGAATAAGATATTTACAATTGCGAAAAAAGAGTTCTTAGATATTTTTAGAGATAAAAGAACCTTAGTGAGAATGATATTAATTCCACTAGTAGCCTTCCCGGTAATTATTCAATTGATTACGACTTTACAAGAGTCGCAAAGTGAGAAGCAAGCGTCAGAAATTCTTAAAGTAGGCTATGTTTTGAATGGCCAATCAGAAGATATGATAAACCGCATGAAGACTGATTCTTTGTATGAGTTTATTGCTTATGACGACACTGTATCACTTGCAAATGCTGTTGATACCAAAGAGTTAAATTTAGGAATGTGCTTGAGTTCAAGTTATGACAGTGATCTTTCAAACGGTAATCAAGGTAAGTTTTCTATGTTTGTGAGAGGAGCAGACAAAGAAGATTACGAAAGATTTGAAAAACTGTTAGAACAGGAAAAGATACTGATTGTCAATAATAGACTTTCGGAAATGGATAAGACACCTTTATTTATTGAGCCTCTGCTAATTTTTAAGAATGATCAAAGCGAAATGCAAGAAATTTTGGCCAAATATGCAGGTGGTATCTTACCTTATATCTTCATGGCATTTCTTTTTATGGGCGCTATGCTGCCTGCCATAGATTTATTTGCTGGAGAAAAAGAGAGAGGAACAATTGAAACGCTGCTAACGTCACCAGTGAACCGTTTGCAGATACTTTTGGGTAAAATGATAGTAGTAGTTGCTTTTGGATTAATAAGTGCTTTGGTGGCTTTAGTTGGTCTTTTTGCTAGCATAAATCTTCTGGGAGATTCTAATGATGTGATTATGATGGCTATCAATGAGATGCTTACGCCACAATTGTTTGTAATGCTATTTATCCTACTTATTCCGTTGGCCATTTTCTTTGCAGGTGTTATGATACCAATTTCGGTGTATGCCAGATCTTTCAAAGAAGCACAAAGTATTCTTACACCATTGAATATCGTAATGGTATTGCCAGCAATGGTAGGGTTTGTTCCAGGGGTAGAGTTGGATTACACTACAGCCTTTATTCCAGTAGTCAACGTAGTATTATCAACGAAGATGTTACTCTCAGGTAATTTTGATTTTGCATTGCTCGCTATCACCTTTATCACATTGATTGTATTAGCAGCTATTGCCATTTTCATTTCAATGAGACAGTTTGGGAAGGAGAGTAGTATTTTGAGATAAGGTTTGATTCAATTGATTCAAGACTGGAAGATTCAAGATGTAAGACTTCTTTGTCTTAGTCTTTTATCTGTCTTATACGTTAAACCTAAAGTGCATAATGTCTCCATCTGCAGGGATATATGTTTTTCCCTCAACATGTAATTTTCCTGCTTCTTTACAAGCTGCTTCAGATCCTAAAGCTACAAAGTCTTCATACTTCATAACTTCAGCACGGATAAATCCTTTTTCAAAATCAGAGTGAATTACACCAGCTGCTTGTGGTGCGGTCATTCCTTTTTCAATGGTCCATGCTCTTACTTCTTTTACACCTGCAGTAAAGTAGGTTTGAAGATTCAATAAAGAATATGCTGCTCTAATTAACTTAGCAACACCTGGCTCATCAAGACCAAGATCTTCTAAGAACATTTGTCTTTCTTCGTAACTATCTAGTTCGGTGATGTCTGCCTCGATTCCTGCACCTAAGACTAGTACTTCAGCATTTTCATCTTTTACGGCTTCTTTTACAGCTTCAACAAACGCATTTCCTGTTTTTACAGAAGCCTCGTCAACATTACAAACATACATAACTGGCTTTACAGTTAATAAGTGTAAGTCTGCCAACAATTCCCATTTGTCTTCATCAAAATCTATTGCTCTCGCATTTTTACCCGATTCTAAATGGTCTTTAAGTTGTGTATATAATTCCAGTAGTTTAATACCTTCTTTATCACCTGCCTTGGCTTTTCTTTGGGCTCCGCCAATAGCTTTTTCCACAGTTTCAAGATCTTTCAATTGCAGTTCAGTATCGATAACTTCTTTGTCACCTACTGGGTCAACTTTTCCATCTACGTGAACAATATTATCATCTTCAAAACATCTTAATACATGCAGAATTGCATCACACTCTCTGATGTTTCCCAAGAATTGATTTCCAAGGCCTTCACCTTTTGATGCTCCTTTTACAAGACCAGCAATATCAACGATTTCTATTGTAGTAGGTAGAACTCTTTCTGGATTTACCAGTTCTTCTAATTTATTTAATCTAGGATCTGGCACCGTGATAGTTCCCACATTAGGCTCTATTGTACAGAAAGGAAAGTTTGCACTTTGCGCTTTAGCGTTACTCAAACAATTGAACAATGTTGATTTTCCTACATTAGGAAGACCTACGATACCACATTTTAATGCCATAATTTCTAAATTAAAATTTGAAGTTGCAAAGAAATGAAAAAGAGTTAATAAGTCAATGCTAGAATTGCATAAAACTATTTTCTTTTCATTTTATAGTGATTCATTATTATTCTTTCAAAAAGTCTTGTAGGCAGAAGCCGCTTTAATGAAAGTGCAAGTTTTGACGAAAAATCTCCAGTGTTGTAACGTACTCTTGGATTTTTTTTGTGCATTATTTTGTAAACTAGTTTACCTATTTTAAAGGGGTTTTGTCCGTTGGTTACTTCAGCATTGATAACATTGTGAATGTATTCAAACTCCTCTTTATAGACACTGTTTTTGGTTCTTTGAGAAACCTTTCTATTTTGATTGATAGAAGTGTTAAAATCCCCTGGCTCTATGAGTACTACTTTGACGCCAAATTTCATGACCTCCATACTCATCGCTTCGCTAATCAATTCCACACTAGATTTAGAACTACTGTATATTCCCCTGTATGGCAGCCCCATTAATCCTCCAACTGATGAAATATTGATGATAAGTCCTGATTTTTGTTGCCTCATGTGAGGAAGAACAGCCTTGCACATTCTTAGTGTTCCAGCAACATTAGTATTGAATATATTCCTAATTTCTTCAATCTCGGAGTCTTCAATACTTCCTGCCATACCTATTCCAGCATTGTTGACCAAAAGATCAATCTTACCTTCTTTATCAATGATGTATTTTATAGCATCCTTGACAGATTCGTCAGAAGTAACATCGCATTGAACTAAGTTAAAACCGTCTAGTTTGTCTCCGTTAGTCACATTTCTACCAGATCCGTAGACTACGATTCCTTTTTGTGAAAGGTATATACAGATTGCTTTTCCAATACCTGATGTTCCGCCTGTGATAAATGCTATTTTGTTCATTTAGGAGCAAAGGTATAAAGATGCTATTTATAGTCAGTGGGAGAATGAGATAATTTTCTATTAATTAACTTTTCTGAACTTAAAACCTTATGCAAGTGCGACTTAGTTCTTGCTCTTTGAGTTAATCCCATATGATTCATGTTGTGACAATCAGAACCAAGTAGGTCTACCATGTTTAAATCAACTAATTTTTCTGCAATTCTTTTGACCTCAGGTCCATAATGGCCAGTAAGAGAGTTGATGTTTAATTGAATTAATACACCTCTATCAGGTAGTTGAGCAATTTTTTCCCAATCTTGATGCCAGTATTCGTATCTTTCTACATGGGCAAGTACAGGTTTGTAGCCCTTTGTTTGAAGTTTCCAAATAATGGAATTGAGCATTGGTGGTTCTGCAATAAAAGGTAGTTCAAAAAGAACGTGGTTGTCTCCAAAAGTTAATACATTTTCAGCATCAATTAATGGTTCGAAGTCAGCATCTAAATTGTATTCAGCAGCAGCATCTATTTCAATGGTTAAACCTTTTTCTTTTGCTGCGACTCTAACCTTTTCAAGACCTCCCAGAATAATTTCAGGTGTATTTTTATAGAAGTCACTCATTACGTGAGGCGTGGTAACTACTTTTTTATATCCCAATGCTTGAAATTCTTCTAAAAGCTGAAGAGTATCCTCTATTGTTTTGGCACCATCGTCAATACCTGGAATAAGATGAGAATGGACATCTACCCCTAGAGTAGAAAGGTCTGCAGGCTCGAGCACAGGCTCCCTTCTTTTTCCGAATAACCTACCAAATATGCTCATTATTATTATCTTTTAGTATACTGATTTTCATAGTACGAACGATAGTTTCCTGATGTTACGTTTTCTAGCCATTGTTCGTTTTCTAAATACCAATCTACAGTTTTGGACAATCCTTCTTCAAAGGTAACAGAAGGAACCCATCCCAAGTCTTCTTTGATTTTGGTAGCATCAATGGCATATCTCATATCGTGTCCTGCTCTGTCCTTTACATAAGTGATTAATTTTCTTGCAGCACCTTTTTCTCTACCTAACTTTTCATCCATTGTATCACACAATAAATGAACAAGGTCAATATTTTTCCATTCATTATGTCCACCTATGTTATAAGTTTCTCCAATAGTTCCTTTGTGAAAAATATCATCTATTGCTCTAGCGTGGTCTACAACCCACAACCAATCTCTAATATTCAAACCTTCACCATAAACTGGTAATGGTTTGTTGTTTTTGATATTGTGAATCATTAATGGGATCAATTTTTCTGGAAACTGATGCGATCCATAATTATTACTACAGTTAGAAATTTTTATTGGTAACCCAAAAGTATGAAAATAAGATCTTACAATATGGTCTGAACTTGCTTTGGAAGCACTGTAAGGACTTCTAGGGTCGTAAGCGGTATCTTCATAGAAAAACCCTTCATCGCCCAAAGAACCATATACTTCATCGGTAGAAACGTGATAGAAAACTTTATCGCTAAAGTCGTCTTTCCACGTCTCTCTAGCTGCGTTTAGCAGGTTTAAGGTGCCAACCACATTGGTCATGATAAACTCTGTAGGATTAGAAATAGATCTATCTACATGCGATTCTGCAGCCAGGTGAATAACTCCTTCAAATTTATACTTACCAAAAAGTTCGGTTACTGCTTCTTTGTCTACAATATCTGCTTGAACAAATTCATAGTTTGCTGCATTTTCAACATCCTTTATGTTTTCAGGATTACCAGCGTAGGTTAATTTATCCAAATTTACGATGTTGTAATTTGGGTATTTATTTACCATTAGTCGCACCAAGTGTGAGCCAATAAACCCGCTTCCTCCTGTAATAAGTATATTCTTCATTTTTATTTTAATTAGTTGTTAGTGGAATTACATTAAACTGCAAACCACGAACTACAAACCTCAAACAGCGCAAAGCGATATTTATAAACTCCAGTAATCTAAGTTATTAATTTTACCTCTAAAAATACCTTTCAGGTCAACCAAAACCCCTTTGTCTGTCATTAAATTTTTAAAGTCGTCTTCATTCATTGCTACGTATTCTGCATGATTCACAGCAACTATTACAGCATCATATTTACCTGTTGGCGCATCGACTAATTCATGTCCATATTCATGAGCATATTCTTCTTTGTCGGCATGCGGATCAACAATTTCTACTTTACATGAGAAAGATTCTATTTCTTTAACTACGTCAATTACTCTTGAATTTCTTATGTCAGAAACATCTTCCTTAAAAGTTGCCCCCATTACTAATATTCTAGAGTCAATAATGCTCTTCCCTTTTGCAAGAATTTTCTTAACTGTTTGTTTTCCAACATAGAATCCCATGCTGTCGTTTACATAACGTCCAGAGTTGATAATTTTAGCATGGTAACCTAATTTCTGAGCTTTGTGCGTTAAGTAATATGGGTCAACGCCAATACAGTGTCCACCTACAAGTCCAGGGAAGAACTTTAGGAAGTTCCATTTTGTACCAGCAGCTTCCAATACTTCATAGGTATTGATGCCCATTCTGTTAAAAATAATAGATAACTCATTTATCAAAGCAATGTTTACATCTCTTTGCGTGTTTTCGATAATCTTTGCTGCTTCAGCAACTTTAATAGAGGCTGCTCTATGTACACCAGCATCCACAACTAATTCGTATGTCTTAGCAATTTCTTCAGCACTTTCAGGAGTGTCACCAGAGGAAACTTTTACAATAGTTGCCAAAGTATGCACTTTATCTCCTGGGTTAATTCTTTCAGGAGAATACCCCACATTGAAGTCTTCCTTCCATTTCAATCCGCTCATTTCTTCCAATACCGGAATACAATCTTCTTCAGTACATCCTGGATATACAGTTGATTCATAAACAACGTAATCACCTTTTTTCAACACTTTACCAACCGTAGTAGAAGCCCCAACTAATGGTCTAATATCTGGTTCATTACTTGCGTCAATAGGGGTAGGCACAGCTACAATGTAAAAGTTAGCAGCTTTCAATTCCTCTAGGTCTGCTGTGAAATGAATGTCACAACCTTCAAAATCGCTAGCTTCTAATTCATTACTAGGGTCTACGTTATTACGCATCATATCAACCCTCTTTTGATTGATATCAAATCCTATGACTTTAATTTTTTTTGCAAATTCTAATGCAATGGGAAGACCAACGTAACCAAGCCCTATTACTGCAAGTGTTGCTTCTTTTTTTACTAATTTATCGTACATATATTTTTCTTTTAAAATGTTTAAAGATATTTTTTCTTTAAACTATTTAATATCCGTTTTTATCTCTTACTTCGTAAATTCTTTCAATAATATCAACTACTTTCAATCCTTCAAGCGCATTGGTTGTAGCGGTTGTTCTACCTTTTAAAGTATCTACTACATTTTCAATGATATAATGGTGGTTAGCAGCAGAACCTTTATAAGGTCCGTAATCATTTGGAGGATTAGATGCTTTTAATTCTGGCATTTCATAGCCATCAATATGACAGTATTCAACTTCATTCATGTATTGTCCGCCAATTTTAACACTTCCTTTGGATCCGATGATCGTCATGCTGCTTTCAAGGTTTTGATTCCAGACAGCAGTGGAGTAATTTAAACATCCCATTCCGCCATCAACAAAATCAAATGTAACTAGCCCTGAATCTTCAAACGCAGTAGTTTCTTTGTGTGTGAAATCTGCAAATTTTCCTTGGATGTTTTTAATGTCACCAAACAACCAATACATGATATCAATAAAGTGAGAAAACTGTGTAAAAAGGGTGCCTCCATCTAAATCAGGTGTACCTTTCCATCCTCCTGCTTTGTAATATCTATCGTCTCTGTTCCAATAGCAGTTTAGTTGTACCATCAAAGTATCACCAAGTGTACCATTTTCTATTATACTTTTAATCCATTCCGAAGGTGGAGAGTACCTATTCTGCATTACACAGAATACACTTTTGTGACTTCTTAGTGCTTTGAAAATTACCTCTTCGCATTTTGCTTTTGATAGCCCCATTGGTTTTTCAACCACCACATGATAGCCTTTGTCTAAAGCCATAGATGATTGAGAAGAGTGCAA
>JBFHGR010000128.1:0-8603 GCA_041583015.1 Parvicella sp.
AGGGTAGTGAATAACAATTTCATGCTTTAAAGGTCTACATCGTTGCTAAGCAAACTTCCTCCCCATTCCACAACTGTGAATCCTTTGCGCTCCATTTTTAGTACATTAAGATCTTGTAAAGGTATGTCAATTCTATGCTCTAAAGGTTTTGTGTGCATCATCACACGAATTATTGTTTCTGGTGTTGGTGTTATTTTTAAAGATGCTCTTTCAGCATATTCACTTCCTTCAAAAGAAATGAAATTGTAAGCATTATTCTCCATTTGTGGCATCCAAAACATGATAAATTCATTGGCTTCTCTTCTGTTTAATCCTAATGTTGCTAAAGATTCTTCTAAGAATGCTACGGTTAGTTCTCCTGGAATTACAAAACCTTCTTTAGGCGTAATTTTCTGTGTTGGTTTGCCTTCCCAAAATAAGGCGTAAAATTCTTGCCCTGTGTGATTGATTAAAGTTCCGTCTGGTGATGCTGTAACTTTCCACCCACCTTTTGGGTATGCTGGGTAACTATGAGTAAGTATACCATCATAGTCTAATTCAACAGTGATATCAAGTTCTTTCTCTGGGTAAAGATAAATAACGGGCTTTAAGTCCACTTCCATTATTGGTTCTGTAAGATGAAAAGTTTCTAATGCTTTTATATCTCCTTTTTTGATTTCTATGTTATGCTCAATGTGATAAGCATAATCATTTTTATGCGCCTCAATAGTATAAGAATTAGGAAGAAGACTGTCTGCTATATAATGCCCTTCTTTATCTGTTTTTACGGATTTCACTAGCGTTAAATTGTCGTAAATAGATATGTTTACGTTTTCAAGAGGTTCGTTATTGATACCTAAAACCGTACCTTTTACTGCGCCAAATTCACCTAAAATAAGTTCTTTTTCTTCGTTAATTTGAGTTGAGCAACTAATGAATACAACAAAATTCAGAAAAACAATAATCGATAATTTTAGCATGATTTGATATTTTTTAACCTTTAATAGGTGTTGTTATTAAACTTCCTCCCCATTCTACAACTGTAAATCCTTTTCGTTCAATTTTTAATGTAGAAATATCCTGTTGAGGAAAATTAATTTTATCATCCATTGCTTGTGTGAGCATCATTACTCTAATTATTGTTTCTGGCTGTGGCGTGATTTTTAATTGGGAAATGGCTTCGTATTCTTCTGCTGCAAAATGTATAAAATTATAGGGATTCTTCTCCATCTGTGGCATCCAAAACATGATAAACTCATTGGCTTCCCTTCTGTTCAAACCAAGTTGTGCTAATTTTTCCTCAAGAAAGGGGATAGTTTCACTGCCTGCAACCACAAATCCATCTTTAGGTTGGATAGGATGAGAAGGTCTACCTTCCCAAAATAAAGCATAATACTCTTGTCCATTTTCATCCCATAATGTTCCATCTGGTAAAGCAGTAACATTCCATCCTGACAATGGATATTCAGGATAAGTATGTGTTAAATGACCATCATACTGCATAGAAACATTGATTTTTGTTTCTTTTTCTGGGTATAAATAGATGATTGGTTTTAAAAGAACTGCTCCTTGATATAAAATTATTGTTCCTAAATCAATTTTTTCAGTTTCTTTGATTTGAAAGAAATTTGAATAGGAGGAGTATCCCACATAATTTATTTCAATAGTATAGGAGTCCTTTTCAAGGTTGTCAATTTTAAACTCACCTTCTAGATTGGTTACAACTCCAGTAATAATTGTATCATTTTGAATTATTGAAACTTCAGCAAAAGGAATGGGCTCACCATTTTCTTCTTTGACCACTCCAGATACTTGAGCAATTCCCGATAAATGTTTATTTGAAATAGGTTCTGAAGTAGCAGAAGTTGTTTCAGGCTCACTTGTTATTGTTGTAACAGAGCAAGAAGTTAGCATTATTAGTAAAGGAATGATAATTTTCATAAATTAAAGATATTGATTTTACTATGATGCTATTCATTATAAATTCCATAGATTTTTTTTATTTTTCTAACCTTTTGGTTTGAGATAAGCCTCTTTTAGACATAGGGTAAATGTTGAAAGTACCCATTCCTTTGGAAACCAATTCTCCAGAACCTTGTTTCACAATGCGGGCAGTAGTCGCTATTAAACTTTTTCCTTTGAATTCTATTTCCCCTGTTCCGATTAAGACATCGCCAAGAAGTGCAGGTTTAAAATAATTTAACTTAAATTCTACAGTAGATACCAGTTTTCCTTCAGGATAAACAGATGTAAGTGCGGTTGTTCCTAAAACAGCATCCATTAGAGCGGCCGTAATTGCACCATGGCCAACTCCTGGTGAACTTAAATGTTTGTCGGCAATTGTAACCTTGTATTCAATCACTCCTGGAGAATGAACAGTTAGTTCAAATCCAAGGTTTTTATCCACATTGTTAAATGTCTCGTATAGTTCTTTTACTGTGTGCATATTGTTTTTTTTGAAGTACAAAAGTACAGTTTACAATGTATTTATAGTAGTAAGTTACTTATAACGCATTGCCATAGTCAGAAAAATAAAAATGTAAAATTCAAAAGGATTTATTGTTTTACGAATTTTATTACTTGGCTATTGGCAGCCGTATCTCTTAAACTAAACCAATAAACCCCTGGTGCCAAGTTAGAAATGTCAATCGTAACATTCTCATTGAAAATACCTTGACTCAATTCTTGCCCTATTGTATTTAAGATGTGATAGGTTTGCCAATCTTTCCCATTTGTTATAATATTTAGGATATCTTGAGCAGGATTAGGATAAACACGTAGAGAATTTTTGTCTAACAAATTGATACCTACCATTGCAGGGTCCACTAAATTGACATTATCTATGTATAGATTGTTGCCTCCTTTATTTTCAAACTCAAATTTAAGTCTAAAGTTGTCTACCCAAAACGCACTTGTAATTGTAGATACACTAACTGACTTCCATTCCAGATCATTAGTAGGGACAAAAGATGTAATTACAGAGTCTGAAACCGTTAGTAAAGAAGAACCAATGATAGACTTTCTAGGAGACCAAGATTGACCACAATCAGTACTTGCTTTTACGGTCAATTTGTCCGTTGGGGTGCTGCTCGTTCTTTTGGCAAATGCATAATCAAATGTTAGGATTAAATTGTTTATTCCTGATAAATCTAATACTTCTGACGTAAGGTTGCTGATTTCTCCAATATTTCCATCAAAATTATTTAGCACAAGCGATTGGTTGCTTGCAAAACCAGTTTGATTAGTAATGGACCACTCACTACCTCCTCCAGAATTAATAGGTATAAATTTTGTATTGGATAAATCTGTTGTGCCTTCAAAATCTTCAATTAAAGAATTAGATGTTCCTATTGCAGGCAATACTGTTATAGCCATGTTTTTAATTAATGTATCGTCATTTGTTCCATCTCCACTTATTAGTTTTACGTCATAAGTTCCTGGAGTGTTGTATACAATACTTGGGTTTTGAAGATTAGAGGTTGCTGGTGTACCACCAGAAAAAGTCCACTCCCATGTATTTACATCATTATAAGAAAGGTCTGTATATTGTACAGCATCTCCAGCACATATTTGTATTTTATCTTGTGTGAAATCCGTGTGGCAAAATGAAGCAGTATTGTTGACTCCAGTAGCAATAAGGTTGGTAGACGACCATAAGTTATTTCTACCAGCAATAGGAGAGTTTAATGCTGCATGCATTCTTTGTTTTTGGCCTTCTGTAAACATTGTAGGACAATAGGCGTATTCCATAAAATTTTGAATGTTATCTAGGCTACCACAACTTTGGGAATTTAAGTCACATATGGACCATCCAATGGTTTCAGGTGTATCCGTTACACCATCATCATAGGCACAGTTTCCAGCGTCATTGACTACCAAATAAGGATAACCAGGTACATTATTCCCACCCCAGATGTGTTGCAAATTTAAATAATGACCAATTTCATGCGTTAAAACTACTGATCGGGTGGGAGATCCCGTTCCTATTTCTCCTACAGAGTTATGGGCTATAACAATACCATCCCATTCTGGAATTGTATCCGCTGCTGCAGGAACGATTGCATGTCCGGCAAGTCCGGCAGCACCTTTGCATACATATATATTTAGATACATCGTAGGATCCCAATGTACAATCTCTTTTACATCATGCATACCTTCTATTGTTCTGGCATCATAATGTCTAGTGATACCTTTGGTACAGTTGCCATTTGGATCTAGTTGCGCTAACTTAAATTCGATTTGACAATCTGCAGCAATTCCCTTAAAAGCAGCGATAGTATTTGCTGTATCAGCATTCTTTTTTTGGTAGTCTTCATTAAGGATTCTCATCTGATCCATAATTTGAGCATCGGAGATATTTTCAGAACCGTTAAGGTGAATTACATGAAAAACAACTGGAATAGTATAGAGAACAGCTCTTGAATCACTTTTTGACATTTCATATCTTGCTGTGAAATTTTCAAGCCACTGTGCGTTTTGAATTACTTTTTGCTGAATGCCAGGATGCTCATGATACATTTGTTGATGTACTTCATCTGTGCTACAGTGATGTGTTTGTCCAAAAAAGGAAAGTATATAAAAAGATAGTAATGTGGTAATAATTAACTTCATTTCGATTGATTTTCTTCAACCGAAGATACTAAAACTTAGCAGATAGTATGGGGATTTATTACCGAGTGTTCATTTCTTTATATAAATGGCTCTATGTGTTTAGAAACAACCCGCTTCAATCATTTTTTCCAGTTTGATACCTCTTGAACCTTTTAAAAGGATAAATGAGTTTTTATACTTTTCTGTTCTTGATTCGATAAGTTGCTCTACGGTTTCAAAATGTTGAAGTTGATGATTGGTTTTACCAAACTCAGGTCCAACCAGCATAGCATTGATATTGTTATCATTCAACCAATCAACAATATTTTGATGTTCTTCCAATGATACGGCACCTAATTCTTTCATGTCGCCAAGAATAGCTATTTTGTTTTCTGCTGTAATTTGTTTGAAATTTTCTAACGCAGCATTCATGCTGGTTACATTGGCATTATAGCAATCAACAATAAGTGTGTTATCGTTAATTTTAGAAATCTGAGAACGATTATTAGTAGGTTCATAAGCAGCCAAAGCATCGCAAATGTCAGATTCATCTACTTCGAAAAAGTATCCTATGGTAACCGCTGCTGCAAAATTTGGAAGGTTGTAACTTCCTACTAATTTTGTTTGAACAACTTCAGAGTGGTAATGTCCTGCAGACCATTTGAAACTTAAAAACGGGTTTAAATCTGTCAAGGTTGTTTTAACTTGCCCAGTTTTGCCGTATGTAAAAAGATTAATAGCAGGTGCATTTTTCAGAAGAGTTTTGTCATCAGAATTGATAAATACAGTACCATTGGCATACTCAATAGCATCGTATAATTCACATTTGGTAGCAATAACATTTTCAAAAGATCCAAAACCTTCTAAGTGAGCTTTACCAACATTGGTAATAATACCGTAATTAGGTTCTGCAAATTCAGCCAATTGGGCAATGTCACCAGGTTTGTTTGCTCCCATTTCAATAACCGCAATGTCGTGCTCTTTTCTTATTTTTAATAAAGTAAATGGAACGCCTAAATGGTTATTTAGGTTCCCTTCAGTTACTAATGGATTATATTTTTTGCCCAAGACAGCAGCAATTAATTCTTTAGTTGTTGTTTTTCCATTACTACCTGTAATACCAATTACTGGAATATCAAATTGTCTTCTATGATATTGCGCAAGGTATTGCAAAGCTTTTAGAACATTTTTTACTTTAATGCAGCGTTCATCTGTATTGTATTTCTCTTCATCAATAACTACATATTTAGCACCTTGTTCTAAGGCCGTTAAGGCAAATTCATTTCCATTGAAGTTTTCACCTTTTAAAGCAAAGAAGAGACTACCTTTAATAATGTTTCTTGTGTCTGTACAAATAGTAAGGTCACATTCTGTAAGGTATTGATGAAGAATTCTAGCTTGCATTTTTTCTGTCTTTTAAAATTTGATAAATCAATGATACAGTAAAAATAGATGGGGAATTGTAGAATTTTAAATACTTTTTAAAAAGAAAGTGTTATGTTCTTTTTCTACACGTTTATTCAGAATTTGTTAAGTAATATCAAAACCTGTATAATTCAAGTACCTTTGTTTCTAATTATTTACTTTTTACATTAAAAAACTTTCTGCAGAAATCCGGGGATTTGCTTAGGCTTATTTTATTAAGTCTTTTTAGTTTATTAATTGTTAGTGGTCTTTATGAAGAAAGATGTACTAAAGAAAAATATCTGATTTTATTCCCCTTAATTAAATTACGTAAGCATAATGCAGTTAGAAGTAAACAGGCCATCACCAATAGTATGGGAGAAACAATTGACGAAATTTAGTAGAAATTCTGATATTGCTGAATTGATCCAAGAACTTGAAACGGGAAATCCTATTTTGATTTCTACTTATTTCAGTGATGGACTGATTCTATTGGAAGCGTTAAAAGAATATCTTAAAAATAAATTGCCAAATAAAACATTTAAGGAGCAACGTGTATTTAGAAATGAATATAGCAAGTTGTCTAATTTAGTTGTAATCCAGGTAATTAAACATCAGTTGTTTCCCAAAAAATCTCCTTCCATTGGATGGTTGGAAAAATTATACCCAGAGCAGACTGACTTTCTTTTAGCATTCCCACAAGTGCAAGGGTTAAATAGTTCGTGGCAATGGTATCTAAATGGAATTTCTATTCCTGTATTGCGGAATAAATTACATCCATTTTATGGCACTTATTTCCCTACTCGTTTTGAGCATTTGATTCTTTTTGATAATTGGTTGAAGCATTACCAAGGATTAAAGAAAACCGCAATAGAAGTTGGAGTTGGAAGTGGGGTACTATCTCTCCAAATGGTTAAGCATGGTTTTCAGAAAGTGTTTGCAACGGATACCAATACTAACGCGATTATCGGTATGAAAGAGTTTATGGGTGAAACAAAGTTATCTAGGAAAATAGAATTAGATTTTGGACATCTTTTTGGAAAATGGGAAAAGCCAACAGAGTTGATTGTTTTTAATCCACCATGGTTGCCCACATCTCAAGAATTAGGAAGATTAGATGAAGCTATTTATTATAATGATGTTCTTTTTCCAGCGTTTTTTGCTGAAGCAAAGAAAAGATTATTACCTGATGGTAAATTGGTGGTGATTTTCTCCAATTTGGCACAAATAACAAAGACATCAGAAAATCACCCTATTGAAGATGAATTGTCTAATGGTGGTAGATTTTTGCTTGAAAAGAAATTTACTAAAAAAGTGGCAATAGCATCTGATAAAACTAAAAGAGACCAGCATTGGAGGTCGGAAGAGTTGGTGGAATTATGGGTGCTAACAAATGGCGGGTAACTTCATTTTTAAGTTACTTACAATTACTGTAGTAAAGCAGGAAAACGTTTTTCTATTATAAATCTGTTTTTTCTTTGCAATAGAATAGGGTAGACATTGAAGATAATAGACCAAATGGTTAGCCATATGAAATATGACCACGCTCCATGATATAAAAATAAAAATTGTACAA
Source organism: Parvicella sp. (assembly GCA_041583015.1). GTDB lineage: Bacteria > Bacteroidota > Bacteroidia > Flavobacteriales_D > Parvicellaceae > Parvicella. The sequence goes on from JBFHGR010000128.1 coordinate 7,550, forward strand.
CAAAAGTTGGGAACATCGATAGCCAATGTGATGTTTCAGATTGTTTGGTTTCTGCGTGATAGGTTTTAATATAAGTTCTACTTTTTCCTTTGAGGTAGACTCTCTTATTAAGATGTCTAAAGAACGAATTAATCAGAACAAATTGGTAGGTGTTAAGACCTAATATCTTGAAATAAAGCGGTGTTTCAAAATTCAGTTTTTGATAAAAAATAGCTGGAAATGTGACATGTTTGAAAGTTTGAAAAAAAAGAAAGCCAACTAAAATTAGATTCCAACATTGAATAAAAGTCAATGAAATAACAATAATAATGTTTGAGGAAGTAAGAGAAAGATTGTAAAACCACCATTCTAACAAAGCGACAATTGCATACATTAAAATTAGTACAAGTAGTTTCTGGAAAAACTTAAGATGGTGAAACATTTATTAAAATTAATGTAATTATAGTTGTTGCCTGTTTAAACATTGAGAAACATTTCTTTTTTGTGTCATAGCTGCGCAAAACTACTAAATATAATGAGTCTTTAAAATAATTAGGATACTCGTTAAAATATTGAAACACTACTATGAGAATAGAAACTGAACAACATTAAATGATGTTTTCTGATTATATGATATGAAAAAGTATAAATAACAACCTCTATCATGATACAGCGTATAGTTCAATAAGGCTACTTTTTCAGCACGCACAATGAGTGGTTTTTGGTAGTAGATATTTCTTTAAATTTTTTATGTGTTAAAATAAATACGGCAAATGTCGTATGAAATTAATATGTGATTTTATTAAAATTGTCATTTGTAATAAAGATCAAAAAATATGATGACAAAATTGAAGTGGTACTTTCCTGTAATATTTATCGCTTTTATCTTTTTGGGATGCAAAAAAGAGAAAAAGTTCTTCAAAACACTTACGGGTAGGTGGAAAATTCATAATTATGAATTCTATGGAACAGAAATGACAGCAGAGGGTGAGTTTGTTTTTACCAAAAAGAAGTCTGGTATCATACCTACCTATAGCGTATTACAGGAAGAAGCCTATGAAGGAAGCTACACAAT
>JBFHGR010000129.1:0-8560 GCA_041583015.1 Parvicella sp.
AAACTTTACAAAATCTTTCGTTAAGGAATAACCTCTTTTAAGACGTCTATTTGGGCCATGTCGTTTAATAAATAGTTAGAGGTCTGTCCTTCCGAGGTCACTCTAAAGGACAATTGGTTAGCAATAACTGATTGTCCTTTTTTATTTTTCTATTGTGTACGCCCTCATCAAGTTTACCATTTCAACTGACAAATCATACTTGTATTAATTTTGCCTTGGTAAAAACCTCAACAAAAAAAGCCCAACTTAGCAAAACTTTAAATTGGGCTTTTTAAATCAATTGTATTTAATAGTATGTAGCATGAATAGAAAAATCTATCCCAACTGACCTATTTCTTACTTCTAATTACATTCACCTTTTCGGGAGTAAATAACTTTCCATCTTCTGACATTACATTGACAAAATAAGTTCCAGTATAGAAATTGTATCCTTCAAACTCAATTCTTTGAATTCCTGCTTGAAGATTAATTTTCTTTTGTGCTACCAATCTTCCTCGCGCATCATTTACAACGATTGAGACATTATCCTTTGCAAATTCTGAATTAATCTCTACTGTAAAGTTACCATCATCAGTTGGATTAGGGTAAACGGATACTCCGCTACTTGCAACATTACATTCAGATTTTGCTACTGAGAAAACTTTTGAGACTCCATCAAAATCTGTTTGACTTAATCTGTAGAAAATTACATTTTCATTAGGAGCGTTATCATCTATCAATGTGTAATTGACCTGTTGCGTGGAATTACCTGAAGCAGAAACTCTACCAACTTCAGTCCAGTTTACACCATCCAAACTTCTTTCTAAAAGAAAGTAATCTGCATTAACTTCTGAGACTGTTGTCCATGAAGCAGAACGATTATCGCCTTCACTACATTCAACAGTATAACTGCTTAACTCAACAGGAAGTGGGGTTCCAGAAGGACTTCCATGCAACCAAAATTCAGAAAATTGTGTCACATCAAACTGCACATAATTTGCTAACCAACTTAAATTTCCAGTGCCTCCATTAATTGTGGAATGCACTATTTTAGTTCCATCTGTATGATCAAACACTCCATCTTCCAGTGTTGCTCCACTAACTTGTGTTACAAATAATCCAGCAATTGAAGATAAGTCATCCAATGGGCAAGTATTTGCTGTTGCCAAAGCAATCAACGATGCTAACTCCGCATCTGTAAAATACAATCTTACACTCACGCTTCCTGAAGGCGCGTTCTGCGTATTGATTACAAAACTTCTATTCATCACAGCTTCTTGTGTGCAAGCACCTGTAAGTCCACTAGTCACTATGAATGAATTTCCACTATGATAGTAAACTGTTGCATCCAACTGTCCCAGGTTTTCACCATTGTCATTTATAGAGGCTATAATATTCTGACTATTATCCAAAATATGAATCCAATTGGCATCACCTCTACTGTAACATACACCTGATGCATCCGACATTACTACTACATTAGGATCATTAACAGAAATAGTTACACCATCTGTTGAAGCCGCACAAGCTCCACTAGAAATCGTCCATGTACCGGTATATGTACCGCCATTACTAAAACTAACTTCTGCATTATAATCTGCAGCTGATGTTCCATTTTCGTACGTTGGTGCCGTTGGTGCCCATGACCACGCTCCAGTTCCTGCTGTTGGGTTGTTTGCGCCCAGCAAAGCAGTTTCTCCTAGACATATTGTTTGATTTCCACCCGCTGCCGAAACCGTAGGAATTGGATCAATGACTACAGACTGAGTTACACATGCAGTTGTATTACATGTTCCCTCTAATCTCACATAGTAATCTGTTGTACCTCCAGCACCTGAAGTAAATTGATAAGTAGGACTAGAAGTTGTAGCCACTAATGTTCCTCCACAAGAACCAGAATACCATTTGTATTCAGCATTAGCGCCTAAATTGCCGCCATTTGCCGTCAAAGTCACCACATCTCCAGCACAATACGGACTAGCAGCCGTAATTGATGTTGCCGCAATAGACGCATCATCTCCAACTACTATTTCTTCATAATCTCCTGAAGCATCACACCCTAAAAGTGCATTGGTAACGATTCTCACGTTTATTCTATTGTCTCCCGATTCTGCAGTAAAATTAGGTAATGTAGTAGAATATACATTATCATATGGAGAAGAGAGCGTTTCAATATCCCATTCATAAGTATAAGGTGTGATTCCGCCAGTACCTCCAGTTGCTCCAGTTACCACAATATTATTTCCTGCACAGATTGGATTAGTAGTGCTAAACGTAATATCCGTAGGCGGTGTAGGATCTGGATTAACTGTGAAAGTACTAAACACAGGAATACTCCATCCACAACATTCATCTTTTACTTGATACCTCACAATGTAATCTCCTGCTGTATTAAATGCAGAAGTAACAGGACTTTGTTGTCCCGAAGCATAAACCAACCCCGCAGCAGAACCCTTATTTGGTGCTGCTGTTCCTGAGAACACTTCCCATGAATATTCTAATTCATTTGACCCCGAACCACTTGCAGTAAGTTTGATTGTTCCTCCAACACAAATTACTGCTGGCGACAATGCCGAACCATCATTGGCTTGCAAAGTAATAACTGGTGCAGGTCTTGAATCTCTCACTGTAAGGTAAGAGGCAAAGTCAGCACCTGTAGTATTCAAATCGTAACTTCCTGAAGTGTTGGTTGTAGTAATTTCCGCAGGACTACTTGTAGCAGTATATTGCGAAGCAGCACTTGCCGTGTTATATTTTACAAAACTCCAATTACTTGGCAATGCAGACCAATTATTAGCCGATTTTTCTATTTCTAATACCGAATTGGCACAAATTTTTGCGTTGTTGTAGTTGAGGGTTACGATTGGGGAGTTTGGGACTGCTCCACCAGTAGTAGATGAATTAACAGTAATAGCAGGACTGATATTTTGGAAAGTTGGATTAGAACCAGAAGCCACGTAAACTGCATATCTCACTCCTGCATTGGCATTACCGCCATCGCCACCGTCACCACCGTCACCTCCATCACCACCAAAACCTCCGCTTCCACCATCATCACCATTTCCATTATCATATGCAGGTCCATTTCCGCCATTTCCGCCATTTCCACCACTTCCGCCTGAACGGGCAACACCAGCACTACCGCATGAGACTGAACTACTCTCAATTAATCCTGTTGAGCCAACTTGATAAATTCCAAAACTGGAACCACTACCTTTAGCACCTGAAGCGCCTCCGCCTCCGCCTCCACCAGCACCACCACCGTGACCTCCAGAACCTGCAGCGTCACAACCATCATCATCATAATCACCTCCGCCTCCACCTGAGCCGCCTCCGCCTCCGCCTCCGCCTGTTCCATCAGTTCCATAACTTGGCGCGAAAAACACTCCATAAGTTGCAATAACCGTATTACCATTATTACCATTTGACCCGTTGGTTCCATCGTTTCCAGGGTTGCCAACATTTTGACTTTCACCATCGGAATTGGAACCACAAACTAAAGCACCTGCAGTTCCTCCGGAACCTGGATTTCCAGCACCTGCACTACCATTAACTCCTGCCTGACCCGCTAGACCATTTTCATCCAAACTTGCCGCATCTTGCCCCCCAAATCTTATGTGTGTACATCTGTTTGATGATCCACTTGCTGAGTTATCACTTCCACCAGCACCACCATAGCCACCTCTTCCACCAGCGCCACCAGTATTACCAACAGGACTAGTTCCTCCAGCCCCTCCAGTTCCTCGATTACCTCCGTCACCTCCGTCATCTTCTCCACAACTATCTTCTCCTACCGTTCCGTTACCTCCATTACCTCCATTACTTCCATTACCTCCGTTACTTCCAGTTGTCCCGTTACTAGCATTACCAGAAGAAATATTACATCTAATAATTTCATAACCTGAGCTTCCATTTGATACATGAATAGCGTAATTTGACTTACCAAAATCACCAGATGTTGTTCCAGAAGCATTAGTGGTAGTTATATTCAAATCAATCAATTTCCAATTGTCATCATTATCACTTTTAAAACCAATAGTATGCGCAATTGAAGAACTTATTGTCTCCGTGCCACTCATCGTAAGCGTTGTACTACTTCCTGTATTAGAAGACTTAGTCCACACACTTCCGCTTCTTACGTATCGTCCTTCAATGATTAAATTGCTTTGAAGGTTTACGATATCAGATTCGGTATATGAGCCATTCTCCATTCTAATATAATTATCAGATGCGGTAACCTTAGACATGGCGCCATTAGTACCCGTCAATGTTCTACACGGATTTCCTGGTCCTCCGCAACCTACATTATCAATCCCAGAAGGTGAAACATATACATAAGAACAACTTGGTGCTGCCACTGTAACTACACAAGTGGCACTATGAGTATTTCCACAATCATCTTGAAATGTTCCTGTGATGGTATAAGGACCACCTGGTGTGTTAGGTGCTGTCCAAGTAACAGAAGGAAAACTTCCTGGACCAGCATTAGATACAGTACCTCCAGTTGCACTCCATGTGTATGTACTAGGATTCACTGCGTCTCCAAAGGCTGTACTCTCAAAAGTTATGGATGCCGATGAACCTACTACAACGGTTGTTCCACAAATACCACTAGTAAGAGAGACAGGAGTTGCAGTTATATTAAGTTGATGAGACGAATTCCCTGTGCCATCGATGTGTCTAATTTCTACAATATCATTGGCTCCCAACATCCCAGTCCAAACCACTCCTTGCGATCCTGCACTTAGGTTTTGAAATTCCTGAACGCCATTAATGTATAACCTCACACCATCGTCATGAGCAGGGATACTCAATTCATAATGCCCACAAGGGAATCCTTTTCTTACAGAACGTAGCGTGTGATAATCATCTTGCACAGTACCGCCTATCCATCCTGCAGCATCCGAAGGGGAGTTACCTGCGCCCCACTGACTTGTTGTATTTACACTTAAATTGGCATTGGTATAATATCCTTGATAACAGATTCCATTTAAATCTAAGTTTGCTCCTTGGTAACCGTAGTTGTACCAAGTATTGTTAGTTGCAGGTGCTACTCCAACAGCAGGAGCCGTTCCTACAGCAGGGTTATTGGTGTAGGTTACAATCAATTGCGGTCTATTACCACTTGAATAACCATCAAATTCAATCCAGTTAGAATCATCGCCACTACCTCCGGTTGGGTCAATTTTATAATCTAGCCCAAAAGTCATATAATTTCCTGCTCGAGCGCCAACTCTGTTACGTGCAAGTGGATAATTGATATTCATGTCTTTCCAACCGTTACTTCCTTGCACATAATTGTATGCGCCATTACAACCTGCACAAGTATTTGTAGTACCAAAAACATCCCATGCAGCGTAGCGTTCAGATAAATTATTGACACCATTTAAATCATCACAATAAGTTGCAGTTGTGGTAGGATCTACATCCGCCCAACCTACATCAAAAATATTGTCACCACCACTGCTTTCTTGTTCGTAATTATTTTGATATAATCTAAATGTTATATCACACGGTACGCCAGAAGGCAAACCTGCTAAATTAATTTTTGCAATTCCGTTCCAGAGTTCATTATCCGCTGGCCAAGTCTGATCTCTACACCCTACTCTAATCTCACCATTTATGTTCTCATTATCTCCACAATCTTGCTCCACAGATTCTGTCCAGAAATTCGCATTATTAGGGTCAAATGTTGCGGTAGGATCTAAGACAACAGGGTATTGCGTCTGTGCGTCATTCAACCATTTTAGAGGAACAAGCATTGTTATTTTATACGTCTTGTTATTTATTTTTTCAAGAAGATAATCTGCAGCAATAGGTTTTGATTTTGATTTAGAAAAATACTCCAAATTGGAATAATTAAAAAGCACATTACCTTTTCTGTCTATCAATACTACCGATCCAGTTTGTTTGTGGACCTTCTTTACTTCCACTTTTTTGTCAAACGTAATTATCTCTGAAAACCCAATAAAACCAGCAGTATCTGTGCCGAAAATAGCATTCTTAATTTCATAGGATGACTTTACCGCACCAGTTCTTTGCTCCAAATACAGATTAATGTCTGCATTGATATTATACAATAATTCATTGTTTTTTGAAGAAACAAGCGGGGCAATATTTTGTGTAAATCTTTGCCCTGTTTTTACCAATTCCTTATTTGCATCATAATAATTATATCCAGAAAAACTTAATATAGCATCCTGTCTATCTGCTGTAAACTTTACGCCTTTAGAAAGGTCACCATAATATGTTTTAACCCTATTATGAATATTCATAAATGAATATGCAGAAATTGAACTTTTAATAATCTCATTAGATGACGTTTTCCATTTCCCATCCTCCTGATAATGAACAGGTCCTGCGGAATAAAGGCCTACATATTCATACTCTCCCGTTTTGAATGTTTTACTGTTTTCAGTTCTTTTATCAATGACCTCAATTTTAGGATCAAAAAGTGAATATGGTCCAGATTTTTCATACAAATGCTGAATTACTTCGTCATTTAACTCTGTTTTTACTTGCTCTTGAGAAAGCGCAACGCTATACGAAAAAAGGAATAATCCAAAGATTAAAAACTTGCACAAAAACTTTAAACTAGAATTGATGTCAATTTTAGCTTTCTTAAGGTTTGAGGATAAAAAAGGTGTTGTTAACATAAAACCAAAGTGTATTAAGTTAGGCTAAAATACAAATAATTAAACTTAACCTTATGAAAATGAACAATTTTTAACCAATAAAGGATTTACTTAAGCAAAACAATGCAGCTTCCTATCATTAGGATTACCTCATTAAAAATAGGTATTGATATAAGTTTTTTATACTTTTACGAATAACAACAACCACATTTAAAAACACCTTATTTCGTGAAAGTGTCCATATATAATGCATTGCATCTATTAACGCTGTGCATCTTATTAGCAACTTCAACGCAGGCTCAAAACAGCAGTCTAGATATTTCCGTTGATAGTATTACTAAACTTGAAAATATCGCAGACGACACCTATTATTCAGATACAGAATTATCTTTAAAATATTACCTTCAACTCATCCCAATTCACGAATCAAAAAAGGAATGGGATAAATTAGTTTATGATATTTGGTCAGTAACAGGCTTGTATATGTATGACGCTAGGTTTGACGAATCAATAGAATTATGCACTGGTTATTTACCTATACTTAAAAAGCATAGCAACAAAGACAATTATTTAAAAGTTAAGTCCATTTTGGCATCCATGTACTTTTATGCAAGTGATGAAAGTAAAGCAATGGAAGCATACACGTTTGTTATTCAAGAGGCAGACACAACAAGTAATATTCAAAAAGAAATGCTAAGTAAATCGCTGATCCAAAGATCCATAATTTACGCAAACCAAACCAACTACATGCAGGCTTTGAATGATTTACAAAAAGCTTTAACCATAACAGATGAAGCACAAATTCCATCAATCGTAATGATCCATTGTCAAATTGCATATATTTATGATGTTCTACTAGACGAAAAATTAGCCGAAAAAGAACTTCAAAAAGCCATTCCCTTAGCAAAAAAGTTTGATGATGATTTACTTACTATAACTGTATATCAAAATACGATAAATCATTATTTGGCATTTAATAAAAATGACTCTGCTTTAATAGACGCAAAAAAAGGCATTCAATTAGCGTTAAAAAATGATGAACCATATGCTCAAATAAAGTTCTATAACTCATTGGCTAGAGTGTATATTTACAAAAATGACACAGTAGAACTTGGTAAAATAATTACCCCATACAGAAACTTAGCCATAGAACTAGATTTATCGTTAGAATTAGCTGAATCCAATCTCATCACCGGCAGGTATTATTTGCTCACTAGTCAATATGATTCAGCTAAAATTTATTGCAAAAAAGCATGGGAACATTACCAAAACACTACAATTTTTAATGCAAAGAGCACAAATTGTAAGTGTTTAGCTGAAAGTTACAAATCTTTAAACAACATTGACAGCGCATATAAGTACCTGACTTTAAGCAATCAATATGGAGATAGCTTGGTAAACGAAAAGAAAATTCAGGAAACACTAAGCAAAAAATACCATTTTGATATTTCGAAAAAAGAAACCGAATTTGCTATAGAAAAAGAGACAACAGAATTGAAAAACAAGCAGAATATCCAAAAGAAGAATATTCTCATCATTGTTTCATTCATTATTTCATTGATATTAATTTTGTTGGTAATATTTATCATTATCGCTTCCAAGCGAAAGAAATTAGCCGCTCTAAGCAAGCAAAAAGAAATGGATCAAGCCATTTTTACACAAGACCTTATCAAGGCTCAAGAGGATGAAAAAATTAGAATTTCTAGAGAGATACACGACTCTATTGGGCAGGATTTAATCTTACTCAAAAACCAGGCAAATCAAGAAAATCAACATGAATTAGCAACACAGATAGGTAGTACACTAAATAGGATGAGAGCCATTACTCAAGGTTTGCATCCTTTTGTATTAGAGCAATTTGGTCTAACTGCAGCGTTACAAAAACTTGTTGAGCAGATAGATGAGAAAAGTGATATTTTTATAACATCAGAAATAGACGCTATAGA
>JBFHGR010000130.1:0-8531 GCA_041583015.1 Parvicella sp.
AACGTAAATCAGTCCAATATTCAATCTAGCAAATTGGATGCGGAAACTTCTGTTAAATCAGATTTGACCTCGAATATGCCAAGTGATACAGTTGATACTGAAAAGTCTACAACTAAAATAGGGGAGGAGTTACCTGCCAAGGTGAATGATGATAAAAATATTGTTGCAGCGGACAGTCCAAAAACAGCAAAAGACACACTAAATGAGAGAGGGAGTGAGTTGATAATAGCATTGCATGAAGATTCTGTCATTATAAGAGATTCCATTGTAATTAGAGATTCGGTTGTAGTACGGGATTCTATTGTAATAAGAGATTCAGTTGTTATCCGAGATTCTGTAAGACCACTTGATGAATCAGATTCAAAGTTTGAATTAAAGATGTATGGAGGATTATCCAGTGTTTCATCAAAAATAATTAGTGCTACTCCAACTTTTGAAATTGTGGATGAGAAAATATTAAGTCCTGAATTTGGATTGGCTATGAATTATGTCAAGAATAAAATTCATGTGGGAATGGGAGTAGGATATTATCAATATGGAGAAAGAACTAAATACCCAATACTTACTAGTTATTCTTACGATTCTGTTACTGTGAGTTATTATGCAGATTCAGTAGTTTTTGATACAATAACAGGTCAATTAGATACAATTTATTCACCTATTTATGATTCATCACAAGTGACTGGTACAAGTAGTGAATCTGTAACTTCAGATAATTATTACGCTAAAATTGCAATTCCACTTACATTTGGGCATAGATTTGAATATAAATCTTGGATGTTTATTCCTCAAGTTGGATTAAACATAGAGATTGGTATTGGTAAAAGATTGCCGGTTTATCCAAGTGATGATTACATAACCTCTCAAGTAGCAACTATTAGAAAGGTTACTATGTCTTATCAGTTTCAGTTGGAGGTAAGGAAAGACTTTGGGAATTGGTTCATATACGGTAGTCCATTTTATAGAAGTACTATTTCAAATTTGTTGGAAAATGCTACTACAGAAAGGAAGTATCAATCTATAGGAGGTGTTATCGGCTTAGGTGTAAAGTTTTAACGAATCTTTTCAAAAATAGCATACTTATTTCTGTTTCCTTTAATAATTTCTAGTGACAAGTCATTAACCACAATAGGTTGCTTATCTTGATTCCAAAGAAACGCATTAAGTTTTATTTTTTCATCAAGATTGAATGTTATATTGTTGTAATCTATGGTTAGATAAAGTGTCACCTTACCGTTTTCATCAGGGGTGAATGTTTTGGTGTCTGATGCTCGCCATAATAAGTCTTCTTTTCCATTATTAGCACTAGCAACCAATGCAACTAGTTGTGTTGAATCTTTCAGGTCTATAGTAGCTTTTAGATTGATGATGTCATATCTATGCTCAACAAGATCTGTAAGGCTAACCTCCATTCCAAGACTCCACTCAGAAGAGTCCAAGTAAAATCCGTTAAGTGGAGTTACATCTTCTTCTTTAAAGTTCATGTAATTTTCTATTGTTCTGTCTAAATACGATGACTTGTGATAGATGAGTTGCTTGTTGGATGGAGATTTCTGCTTGCTTAAAAGGTAAGTTGTTGCACCGCTGTAGCATCTTTGTTCAATAACGTAGGGATAGTAGTTGAAAGCAATTCCTATGAGTTCCTTGGGCATTTGCTCTAAGTAACCTAGCATTAAATAGGGTTGAGTGAGTACCTTTATTGTTGTGTCGAAATCTTGAAGTGATTTATACTTGTTGTCCCAAATAAAATAATCTATATCAAAGTCTTCTGGGAAGGGATGCGCTGCAATTTCTTCGTAATTTATAAAAACAATCTTAGTGTCTTCATTAACGAGTTCCATAGCATCTGCTTTCATTTGAAAATATCGGTTTTGATAGAATGTGTGATAATGGTCTCTTTCTATTATTAATGAGGAAGTTCCAATCAACAAAAGCAGCGCTACGATAAATGTATTTTGAGTCAAGTTTAATTTTGAAATCCATCCAAATAAAAAGAATATAAAGAAAGGAAAAACAAAAAGCAGCATAGAGAATTGCAATACAGGATTCCAGTATAAGGAGTAAAAATATCCAATTAAAAATACGAGTGAAAATAGTGCGCCAGATGCTATCCAGTCTTTTAATTTAAAATCATTTTTCTTAAAAGTGGATAAGCCATACAGTACTAAAGCAATAAGTGTACCCCCAAAAAAGTAGGAGTAGTGAATACTGTACTTTATGAAATCGATAAGAAAATCTGGTTTTGGAGGACCTAACCATTCGCCCACACCTCCACGATTTAATTGATGCAGAAAAATACCAACATTAGGAAGGTATAATAGTGTAATAACTGGGGCAATAGCTAAGTATTTAAGAAGGTACCTTTTGTCAATTAAGAATAAACCAATAAGTCCAATAAGTCCAACTGTCAGTAATGTGAAATGATGATTATACGCGCACAATGTTGCAAATAGAATGGTAAACGACCAATTTTTCCAAAAACTTTTTTCAGGTTGTTGGATTACTTTGTTCCAAAAATAAACCATACAAAGCACTAAAAACATTCCACTGATATAAGGGCGTGCAATCTGGCTATACATTACTGTAAACTGCATTACAGAGATTAAGGAACAACTAATCAGACCAACAGTTTCGTTGAACCAATCTTTTGCAATGAGGAAGGTAAGGTAGATGCTGGCAAGTCCCATTAAAGTGAAAGGTAATTTTACTACCCATTCTTTCTGTCCAAAAAGTTGGGTCCAATAGTACATGAAAACCTGTACACCAGGAGGGTGCGTGTCTATTTTGACACCTTTGTCAATCAAATCGTCAAAATTGGTGAAATTGGTCCTCAGCAAAGCACTCATTTCATCATATGTAAAAGGCATATTGAAATAGTTCCAAAACCTGAGAATCGCACCAACTAAAAGGATTAGGATAAGAAGTCCATTGCTACTTTTGAGATATGTAAGTATTTTGTTGGGCATAAAAAAACCGTCTACAAATGTAAACGGTTTTTTAATATAGTAGTGAAGAGGTTTTTATTTACCTCCAACCAAAGTCATTTCATCAACGATGTGCTTAGCACCACCTAATTTATCAATGATAAACAAAGTGTATCTGATGTCTACAGAAATTGTTCTCTGTAAATTTGGCTCAAAGTAGATGTCTCCACTCATTGCTTCCCAGTTACCGTCAAATGCAGTACCAATTAATTCACCTTTACCATTGATTACTGGTGATCCAGAGTTACCACCTGTAATGTCATTGTTTGATAAGAAACAAACAGGTAATTTACCATTTGGCATAGCATATCTTCCGTAGTCTTTCTTTTCGTACAATTCTTTTAACTTAGGTTCTACGTAGAATTCGTGAGTTCTAACATCAGTTTTAACTTCTTTTTCCATTACACCTTCTAGTGTTGTAAGGTAGTGGTATTTGATAGCATCTTTACCTTCGTATGGAAGAACGTTACCATAGGTGATTCTCATTGTAGAGTTTGCATCTGAAGCGTAAACTTTTCCTGGATTCATCTTTCTTAATCCGTCTACAAATAATCTCATTCCTTCAGCATATTTAGTGTTAGCTGTTTGAGAAGGTATGATGATCTTCTGAATATAAATTTCAACAAATTCTCCCATTAAGTTATAAATAGGATCTTTTTCAATAGCTTTTTTAGAGAATTTATCTAAAAATGCAATTGTTGCTTCTTTTGAAGCAAATGGAGATTTAGCGTAGTACTTAGCTGCAAATTTCTTGAAGTCACCTTTGTACTTTTTGTGGATCTCTGTTAAAGTAGCAGGGTGAAATTCTTTATCTACATCATTGTAGAATACTTCCAACATAGAAGAAAGTAAATCTTCATCTATCCCTTGGTTGAAATCTTTGTAATAATCATCTAGACCTAACTTGATGTTAGCTATTGCTGTGTCGATAGCTTCTTGTTTTTCAGATGCTAGTGCACCACTCATTTCACTTCTAAAACCGAAGTTACCCATTACGAAACTAAATATTTCTGGTCCTTGAAAAACTGCTTCTCCGAAATACGTTTGAGGAATGACATATTTTTCGTTCGACTTATAGAAGTCTTCAATTAGGTTCAAAGCATTTCCATATTTTGCTTGCCTGTCTTTATCGCTGTTTACCCATTTTCTAAAATCATCTTCGATGGTTTTCTTTTTGTCGTACACTTTGTTTTTTACCAATTGACGTGATTGACCAAGGAAATATTTCCAATAGTTAGCAACGCCAGCGTGCTTAGAAGCATATTGCAATCTTACATCTGGATCAGCGTTCATTCCGATGTCCATCATGTCTAATTTAATTCTTCTAATTTTAACTCTAGCAGGTTGCTCAATGTTAACAGCTTCTTTTACGCCATAAGAAGTTAAGTATCTATCTGTACTACCAGGGTACCCCATAATCATAGCGTAGTCGTTCTCTTGAACACCAGCCATAGAAACGGGTAAGTGATGCTTAGGTTTGTAAGGAACATTGTCAGGAGAATAATCTGCAGGTTTGTTGTCCTTGTTAGCATATACTCTAAACATAGAGAAATCTCCTGTGTGTCTTGGCCACATCCAGTTGTCTGTGTCTCCACCGAATTTCCCAACGCTTTCAGGAGGAGTACCTACTAGTCTAACATCATTGAAGATGTTGTACTTGAACATGTAATATTCATTGTCATAGTAGAATCCTTTGATTTGAACTTCAAATTCATCACCTTCTTCAGCTTTAATTTTTTCAATGTTTTGTTTTACTAATGCATCTCTTTCGTTTTGATTCATTTCGTCAGTCACTCCTTCCAAAACTCTATCAGTAACATCATCCATTCTTTCTAAGAACCAAACAGAGAAATTGGCTTTTCTTTCATCTGCTTTAGTTTTTGCCCAGAAGCCATTTGTTAAAATATTATCCTCTGGTGTACTTAATGCTTGTATAGAACCATAACCACAGTGGTGGTTAGTCAACATTAATCCTTGATCTGAAATAATTTCTCCAGTACAGAATCTTCCGTCTAATGCTACAATAGCATCTTTCAATGAAGCGTGATTTACAGAGTAAATCTCTTCTGCTGTTAATTGTAAACCATGCTTTTGCATGTCTACGTGATTTAATCGCTTAATTAAAAGTGGTAACCACATCCCCTCGTCAGCTCTTACTTGAATATTTCCAAGTGTAAAAACTGCCAACAATAATATTCCTATTTTTTTCATCATTTGATAATTATAATTCTTGCTGCAAACATACTTGCTGCTTGAATTTTTTGTTATTAATTTTTAATGGGTGGCGAAGATAATAATTTAAGCGGATTTTTACCACTTTGAACGTTTTAAATGACTTTGATATCGGATAGGCTTATCCATCCAATTTTATCATCGCTAAAGGCTATTTTGCACCAATTTTCTGTAGTGTCCAGTATTTTCACCTTGGTACCTTCATGAAGCACGAATGCAGTACTTGAAACTTCAGATGGTTCGTTTTTGATGTCTACACTTGGATTAAAAACAATGGCAAATTCTTTTGATTCTAAATATCTTCCTTGAACAAAGGAGAACATTATTAAGAATATGGATCCTATCCACATGGCAATGCCTAGATAAAGTCCCATCTTCTTTATCGTTTTTTGTTTTAAAAATAAGTAAACAATCATAAATAAAGCACCAATAATACTAAGTATTACTGCTCTAGATGCCCAATAGTCACTTGTGTGTCCGATGAGGTGACTAAGCCAAGAGGAGAAGCCTGATCTATCTTTATTTTTTATTTTATCTACCACTTTTTTATTGGCCAATTGTAAGTTGTGAACTAAGTCTTTATTGCTAGGGCTTAACTTCAGTCCCTTTTCAAAATAGTAAACGGCATTTGGAATGTCTCCCATTTTATAGGCTGCAGTTCCCATATTTTGGAAAAGTTCAGTGCTGTAGAAATCATTTTCCTCAATTTGTGAATACAATGCAAAAGCACTATCGTATGCTTCATTGACATAAGCATCGTTTGCTTGTTCAAATAACTCTGTCTCCTTTTGTGACCAACTAAGACCAATGCTTAGTGTAAAAATCACGATGATGGTTGTAATTTTATTTAGCATTTTTCTCAATGTTTTGAATGATAGATTTTGTCTTGTCCATTGTTTGATGCGCTCCAGAGTGCGTTATTGGGGCAAACCTTGCCATTTCACATTCGTCTAAAACGGACATGAAGTCTTGTGTGAGCGTTTCTGGTATGGCGTGATCTATTAAAGTCTGTTTAATATTTTCTTTTGTTAAAGAGGAAGTTGGGACTACAAACTTGTTAGAAAGGTATTGGAGCATACCTTTATATAATGCTTCGTAGAAACCTAAGTCGTCTTTAGATTTCAGGCATGCATCTGCAGCGGCTAATGTTTTGAATGCTTTTTTAGAAGCATTTTTCATAGCAACTTTA
Source organism: Parvicella sp. (assembly GCA_041583015.1). GTDB lineage: Bacteria > Bacteroidota > Bacteroidia > Flavobacteriales_D > Parvicellaceae > Parvicella. The sequence continues at coordinate 6,406 of JBFHGR010000130.1, forward strand.
CTTTCGTCTCTTTCCTTAGGTTTTAATCCAATAAAGATGAAGGCACTTAAAATTAATAAAGGAGGTAAAGTAAGTCCCATCCAAAAAGAGGAAGATTTGAAAAAGTATGTTCCGCTTTTTTCTAATTTGGTTTTTGTGCTGATGTGTCTAATTTCATTATTTAATACTTCTACTTCTTCTTTGTTGGTGTTAAAGTTGTTGGTGCTCGCTATACTTTCGTTGTCACCTTTAGCAATCTCTAATGTTTGAGCGGGGAAGGATAGTGTTTTATATGATTTAGTAGAGATGTCAAAATAAGAATAATTGAATTCTGGTATTTCAAATGTTCCGTGATGTCTAGGAATTACCAAGTAACTAAATTCTTTTGACCCTGAAGTTCCAGAAGTTGAGATTTTAATATTGTCTTGTACTTCGGCATCAAAAACTTCAAAGTCTGTAGGGAATTCCAAAACAGGAGGATTCATTTTTTTGATGTTACCTACTCCTTTAATTTTAATTTTCACATCTAAAGCTTCTCCAGTTTTTAATTGATTGGTGGAGTAACTCATTTCCAATTTGTAATTTTTACCTACTTGATTATCAAAACTTTTGGGGGCGCCAACAGGTAATGGTTTAACGTTTATTGTTGGGCTATTACTTTTTATGGTTTCTTTGGTTCCTTGAGAAAAAAATCCACCTCCAATGTTCAGATCAACTGTAATGCCGGGGATTTCAACTTTTCCAGTTTTTTGAGCGTAAATAATTTCTTTTTTCAATGGAATAACAAGGTACGCTTTTCCTCCAATTGTTTCTTGCGTTTGTGGCCATCCGTTAGCTCCGGATTTTATTTCTTCTTTCCAAAGACCATTAGTCATGGGGAAGTCGTAATTTGTGATAGATATATTGGAGTAATGACTATATAGTTTGTATGTTACCAATGCGTGCTCTCCAATATAGAGGTCTGATTTAGAAATGTCAATTCTTAAAAAGTAGTTGGAGTTAGTGGGGACTATTTTTGCCTTGGGATCGCCTTCTCCAACATTCAGTGTATAGGAATCTGATGTATATGATTCTCCATTCATATAGAATGTGAAAGGGTCAATTTTTATGGTTCCTTTTTTAGTAGGCTGTGCTATGAAAGAGTATTTGGATAATTTCATGTCACCGCCCATACTTCCAAAAGAGAATCCGGTGCTTTCGCTTCCTTCTTGAGTAATATTCAAACCTGTCATAGCAGGTTTTTTAATTTTAATTCCGCTATGAGATATGGAGGCCATTCCTCCTTTCATTTTTAATTTAAGGATATAAGAAATTTTTATTTGCTCGCCTACACCAGGATATTGGTTAGAGCATTCAATGTCTACATAAATATCGCCTTGAGCAAAGTTTTGAAATGAGGCAAGCGAAAATAGTACACCTAAAATGTATTTACTAAATGTTATGTTTAACCAATTTTTCATTTTCTCATTGTTGTCATTAACTCATTTTACAAAACTACCAATCTTTATCAGACTTATTGTTGGTCTTCTTGTCACCTTTCTTTTGATAAACTTTTTGTAAGATTTTACCTTCATCTGCATTAATTGCATCCAAATCTTTGATGGCTTGTGCTTTTGAAATTTGACCCTCTACAGGTTGTTCCTCGTTTTGGTCACCTTCATTACCATTTTTACCTTGACCTTCTTTTTTATCTCCCTCTTTTTCTTGGTCTTCTGGATTTTCATTGGAATCATTTTCCTGATCTCCTTTTTGGTCTCCCTCTTCTTGATTTCCATCTTGGTCTCCTTCCTGTTGATCACTTTTGTCACCTTCTTTGTTCCCGTCATCACCTTTGTCACCGTTCTGGTTGTCATTGTTTTGGTCACTTTTATCTCCCTTATCTCCCTTATCTCCCTTATCTCCTTGGTCACCTTTGTCGTTTTTATCGCTATCACCGTTTTGCTCTTGTTGCTGTTGATTTTGCTGTAATTTATTTAAGGCGTAAGTGAGATTGTACTTAGTTTCTATGTCTGAAGGATTATGTTTTAATGAATGTTTATATGCATTGATAGCTTCTTTATAACAAGCCTGAGCATTTTTTGCAGTTTCAGGGTTAGCTTCTGATTTTGCGGCTTTCTGTAGATTGGCATTTCCAATATTGAAATGTG
>JBFHGR010000131.1:0-8210 GCA_041583015.1 Parvicella sp.
CTTTAATATAATGTAAGAAATGATAATTGAGATGAGCCAAATGCTAAAAACAGAAAAATAAAAAGTTGGAAACCCCAATATTGCATTGTTGTTGTCAAATATTAATATTAATGGAACATTGAATAGTAAAAATAAAACTATTGATAACGCCACTAACTTCTGTTCGTGTCTTTTTTTCATTGTGTTAAAATTAAACAAAAGACAGGACTTTTGATTCCTGCCTTTTGTTTTGATCTTATTTATTAGTGTATGTTAGTTGCTTCACCTGCTCCACTTGGGATACGAATGTTTTCAACTATTTCCTGTACTTCTTTTGGAGGTGCTGGTGTAAGTCTTGAAACCGTAAAAGAAACCACAAAATTCACGATCATTGCCACTGTACCAAATCCTTCTGGAGAAGTGCCAAACCACCATTCACTAGCAGGAAGCGGATCCATTAAGCCGATTAGTCCTGTTTTGAATCGTATCATGTAGAAAAGCATCAATACAACACCTACCACCATACCTGCGATGGCTCCTTCTTTGTTCATTCGTTTGTCAAATATTCCTAATACAATGGCTGGGAACACTGACGCAGCGGCTAGTCCAAATGCAAGTGCTACAACTGCCGCAACAAATCCAGGAGGATAGATACCAAATAAACCTGCGATAATTACAGCAAATAATATAGCAATACGAGCGGCCAAAAGTTCTCCTTTTTCGGAGATGTCTGGTTTAATCTGCTTTTTAATTAAATCATGTGATACAGAAGTAGATATAACCAATAGTAATCCTGCCGCTGTAGATAGGGCAGCCGCCAAACCACCTGCTGCAACGAGAGCAATAACCCAATTGGGTAAGTTTGCAATTTCAGGATTGGCTAATACCATAATGTCTTTGTCTACATATAATTCATTTTGCTCTGAAGAGGCATTGGCAATTAGTCTTTCACCAGAAGCGCCACGTTGATCTAAGAATTCTGGGGTTTTTCCGTCTAAAGCATCACCACTTACGTATTGAATTTTACCATCATTGTTTTTGTCTGACCATGCAATAAGGCCTGTGTTTTCCCATGTTTTGAACCATTGTGGGATTTCTTGGTAAGACTGATTACTTACAGTTTCAATTAGGTTGGTACGGGCAAATACAGAAAGCGCTGGAGCTGTCGTGTAAAGAATTGCGATAAGTAACAACGCTAATCCTGCAGATTTTCTCGCGTCTTTCACTTTTTTTACAGTAAAAAATCTAACAATAACGTGTGGTAATCCTGCTGTACCTACCATTAAAGCAATAGTAATAGCAAAAACATCCCATGTAGATTTAGATCCACTAGTATATTCTTTAAAGCCAAGTTGTGTATGCATCGCATCTAATTTGTCTAAGAGATAAACACCATCAGTGCCTTTACTTCCCATGCCTAATTGCGGAATAGGATTTCCTGTCATTTGAAATGAGATAAATATAGCAGGTACCATAAATGCAAATATGATTACACAATATTGAACTACTTGTGTATAGGTGATTCCTTTCATTCCTCCAATAAAGGCAAAAATTAAAACCACCGTCATTCCGATAACCACACCAATATTAATATCTACTTCAAGAAATTGAGAAAAGACAATTCCAACGCCTCTCATTTGTCCTGCGACATATGTAAATGATACAATTAGCGCACAAATTACAGCAACCGTTCTCGCTGTGTTAGAGTAGTATCTGTCACCAATGAAATCTGGAACAGTGAATTTTCCAAATTTTCTAAGGTAAGGTGCTAGCAGTAGCGCAAGCAATACATATCCGCCTGTCCAGCCCATTAGATATACGGAGCCGTCATAGCCATTAAAGGAGATAATTCCCGCCATGGATATGAAGGAGGCAGCGCTCATCCAATCTGCAGCAGTGGCCATACCGTTTATCATCGGAGAAACATTTCCTCCTGCAACATAAAATTCTTTTGTGGATCCGGCTTTTGCCCAAATGGCAATTCCAAAATAGAGGCTAAATGTTATACCTACTAAGACCCAAGTCCATACTTGTAATGTCATAATTTTATAGTTTAATATTATTGTTTTTAAATGAGTGGGTTAGTCTTCGCTATAACCGTATTTTTTATCTAGTTTGTTCATCAACCTTACGTAGACAAATATTAGTATGACGAAAATGTAAATGGAGCCTTGTTGGGCAAACCAAAAGCCTAGTTTGAATCCGCCTAATCTTATTTCGTTTAAAGTATCTTTCATTAGTATTCCAAAGACACACGATGAGGTAAACCAGATACTTAATAATATGATTAAGTATTTTAGATTTTCTCGCCAATAGGCTTTTGCATTTTTATTTTCTTCTTCTGTGCTCATAGTTGTTAGTTTTAAAGGTAAATCATTGCTTGAATTGTAATGGTATTGCTCGATACAGTACCAAATTGGGTATTTTTAAAATCTAATGTTAGTTTTGAATGATGTTTATAAAAATATGTGTTGATTCCTGCGCCAATATTGTTGCTGTCATCGTTGGTGGCAGTGTATGAGTTATTTGCAAAAGAAACGTATGGTTGGAATCTAGTTTTATCTGAAGCACCTGGTATGGTGTAGCCAATATGAGAATATATCATTGCACCTGTACCATATGCGCTGTATAGATAATTGTCTCCATAATCATTATGTTGATAGGTGGCATAGGCCGTAATAGCACCTCCTTTTGATCCTACTGGAAGTTCCAGGAAAACATCTCCAGCAAATAATTGGACATTTTGGCCTTCGTGTCCACCTATTGTATCGGTAGCAATGACGGATCCGTTAGGATGAGCAAAAAAACCAACACCAATATTTAATATTTTTTTACTACCTAAGTAAGTTCCTACTTTATATGGTAAGAAGTTGGATTCTTGGTCTAAAAGGTTGTATTCAAAATACCCGGTGTAAGCTAGTGCTGTTGTTTTGGAACCGAGAAGTCTTTTTCCTGCGTAAACTGCGTCACCACCAAAAGTTGGAGTTCTTGTGTCTAAATTATTGGTTAGCGCATCATTTATAGATACTCGATATTGTAATTTGCCAAATGAACCTTTAGCAAAAGCACCTAAATGTCTTGCAAATTGATCTGAAAGACCAAGCGTAGACCATGATTGACGATTGTTGTCCATGGTCATCATGTTTAATGTGCTTTGGTTGTTGAGTCTCGAAATACCGTTGAAATAGTGAAGTCCTCCACCTATTGAGTGATTTTTGTGGAGGTTATATTGTGCCCAAGCTGCGTGTAAAAATAATTGAGAGCCAGCGCCTGTACCAGTAGGACTCATTGAATTGGAGGTAAGACTGTTTAGCCCAAAATGAGTAACAAGCAAGAATTTGTCGCTAATTTGAGAATACATTAAAATTCTAGCTCTTCTAAGGTTCAGGCTCAGGTTGGATGTATTGGTTGGGGCATTGTCGTTGTATACGGCTTGCATTTGAGCCCAAGAGATTAGTCTAAAGTATTTTGAGCCATCTTCAGATAGTTTTACTTTCATTCCACCTTGATAAAGATCTGCGGATTTCTGTGCCTTTGTATTGTATCCGGTTAGGATGATTAGCACTAGTGATAATGCTAATCGATAAAGTAAATTTTTCATAGTAGCCAGGTTTGATTAGTACGGTATTAAGCGTCTGGCTAATTTGAAAATAATAAATCGTGTTTGGAAAAAAGATATATATATCTGTTAATTGATATACTTAATCTCTGAATCTTTCCCAGCGTATTAGCATGAATTTATCTCCAAGTTCAGTGACGATGTTACCTGAACTGGATAAGTTGGATGGATCAGAGAAGTAGGAGGCTAATTCTTTTGCGTTCATTATTTTATAAGAAGGATGGTAGTTGGTGTTTTCAGGACGTTTGATTTTGTATTTTTTTACCCAGTTTAGCACACTTACATGACTAACGCCTAGTAGTCTTTCAATTTCTCGATATGTTAGCCCTTCTAGGTATAGTTGTAGCGCTTTATTGACGTAATAGTCATCAATTTTTTTTCCTACCTTGTTTACCGTAAAAAAATAGTTACATTTCTTGCATTTGTAGCGTTGTCGGTCGTTTATGATACCACTTTTTACATAGTGATCTGAAGAGCAGTTTGGGCAAGTATCTATGTTCATGTATATGAAATTAGCGTAAATATATCAATTTAGCAAAATATATACAATTTATTTTGAGTTACCTATTAAAGCAATGTTATGTTATTGTTTAATATGAATGTCGCGTTGTGGAAAAGGAATAGCAATTGATTCTTCTCTAAATTTATCATCTATAGAGAATCGCATGTCGCTAATTACATCTTCGATAGCCATGATGTCTGAACTCCAGAAATATAACTCAAAATCTAGCGAACTATCACCAAAGTCTTTAAATCTCACAAATGGTTCTGGGGTGATGTCTACGCCTTTTTGGTTGTGAGCGACCTCCAAAAGTATTTCTTTTACTTTTCTTGTAGGGCTTCCGTATGCCACGCCAACTTTTAATACAAACCTTGGGCTCTTATGATTGTGACTCCAATTAATGATGTTTTCATCTACTAGCCTATGGTTGGGAACAATAACAGATATATTATTTCTAGTAACGATGTGTGATGTTCTTATGTTAATTTGCGTAACTTTTCCTACCATGTCATCACCTATAGTGAGAATATCGCCTTTGTCTACAACTCCTTCAAAAAGCACAATGACTCCGGAAACAATATCATTGAAAATGTTTTGAATACCCATACCAACTCCTACTAGTAACGCAGCAGAACCGGCAACCAACCAAGTTAATCCAAGACCAATAAGTTGAAATAAAATCAGGATAGAGAATAACCAGATAACATATTTAACTAATTGATAGAAAGCGTCAATTCTTCCAATATCTACGCTTTTACGTTTTTGGTAATTTTTTAATCCCTTTTTTAGGATGTAGAGAATTAGACGAGTTAATATATTGAGTATTACTATTGCTACAATACTTTCTACTGTTATGTCTAAAGATTTGTATTTAAGGATACTGAATTCAAGAATCTCTTTTACATTCATAATGTATATATTAGGAAAGCAAAATTAAATGTAAAGAAATCAAATTCAATATTTTCAGAGTGAAAACTTCTATGAATTAATTAAAATTTAATGAATTTTGATTTACAAACTCTGTAAATTTAGGTTTATAGCGATCAGAAACAGTAATGCGTTGGTTTGTTGATGATAATTGTGTATTTCATGTTGTGAAATTACTTCTTGATGGACTTTTTATGGATGCAGTTTTTGTTAATCCTTGAAACAATGATTAACATTTTGAATGAATATTCAATCAAAGTAAGTTAAATCTCACTAAAGCAACTTGAAATTGGATTAATTATGTTTCATTTTGCTATATTTAACCACCAAACTTTATTATTAATTAAATACATTACCCCAAAAACGTAAAAATCTTACGTTCTCATTGTTTTATTTTGAAACAAATTGAAAGATGCAAATATTTGTAGACTTGATTATACATACTTTATGACAGAACAAAAACAACAACTAGAAGCACAACTGTGGAACATTGCCAATACCCTAAGAGGTAAAATGGATGCAGATGATTTTCGAGATTATATATTAGGATTTATCTTTTATAAGTACCTCAGTAAAAAGATGGAATTGTATGCCAATGAAATCTTACAACCAGATGGACTGACTTTTGACCAGGTGGAAGGACACGACCAAGAGGAAGAATTATTGGCTGCTATTAAGGATATGGCATTGGACAAATTAGGGTTTTTCTTAAAACCTTCTGAGTTGTTCTCTGAATTGGCAAGAAGAGGAAATGCTGGTGGTAAGAACCAGTTTATATTGAGTGATTTGGCTAAGGTGCTTAACCACATTGAGCAAAGCACTATGGGTTCTGAGAGTGAAGAGGATTTTGGTAACTTGTTTGAAGATTTAGATTTGACGAGTTCTAAACTAGGCAAATCAGAGAATGACAAAAATGAGTTAATAGTAAAAGTACTTGCTCACTTGGAGGAGATTGACTTTGATTTGGAGAATACCGAAAGTGATGTGTTGGGTGATGCTTATGAATACTTGATTGGGAAATTTGCCAGTGGAGCAGGGAAGAAAGCAGGGGAGTTTTATACACCGCAAGAAGTTTCTAAGGTATTGGCGCAGTTGGTTACCGTAGGTAAAGACAAAATAAAAAATGTGTATGACCCTACTTGTGGTTCTGGTTCTTTGCTACTACGTGTGGCCAAAGAGTTGAAAAATGAGCCATCGTTTTATGGGCAGGAAATGAATCCTACTACGTATAACTTGTGCCGCATGAACATGATCATGCACGATGTTCGTTATAACAAATTTGATATTAAGAATGAAAATACTTTAGATAAACCACAACACATAGATGATAGGTTTGAAGCCATTGTAGCCAATCCTCCTTTCTCTGCCAAGTGGAGTGCCAGCCCATTGTTTATGAGTGACGACCGTTTCTCTGCTTATGGAAAATTGGCACCTAGCAGTAAAGCAGATTTTGCCTTTGTACAGCACATGGTGCACCAACTGGCAGACAATGGTACTATGGCTTGTGTATTGCCCCACGGAGTATTGTTTAGAGGTGCTGCCGAAGGACATATACGTAAGTACCTCATTGCAGACCGTAACTATCTTGATGCGGTGATTGGATTGCCTGCCAATATCTTTTATGGGACGAGTATCCCAACTTGTATTTTGGTAATAAGAAAAGATAGAAAACCAAGTGATGATGTATTGTTTATAGACGCTAGTCAACATTTTGAAAAGGTGAAAACCCAAAACATATTGCGTGAAGCAGACATTGAAAAAATTGTTGCTACATATACCAACCGTACTACAGAGGATAAGTATAGTTATGTAGCCACACTAAAGGAAATTGAAGAAAATGATTACAACCTAAATATACCTCGTTATGTAGATACTTTTGAGGAAGAAGAGCCAGTAGATATAGCAGCAGTGTCTAAAGAATTGAAAGCCATAGATAAAGACATGAAGCAAGTGGATGATACCATTGCAGGATTTTGCAAGGAATTAGGAATTGATACACCGTTTTAAAACCTTAGAATTCTAAGGAATTAAATAATGAAATTTAGAATATGGAAGTAGCAACTAAAAAAACAAAACAACTCGTTCCTGAATTGCGGTTTAAGGAGTTTGATGAGATGTGGAACAGTCAATTACTTGGAAATATTGTATCCAAAGTAGGTAGCGGAAGCACACCTTCAGGAGGAGTTCAAGTTTATCAAAAAGAGGGGGTTCCTTTTATTCGAAGTCAAAATGTAACAGGTAACGAATTAGTACTTGACGAAACTCATATTTCTGAAAGTATCAACCGTAAAATGAAAGGGAGTATTGTTAAGGCTCATGATATTTTATTAAATATAACAGGAGGATCTATAGGGCGTTCATGTGTCGTACCTTCTAATTTTGTTATTGGGAATGTAAACCAGCACGTTTGTATTATCCGTTTAAAATCAGGTTACACTCCAAGGTTTTTACAGCCATTTTTAGCTTCGCATAAAGGTCAGAAACTTTTATACCAAGGAATGACTGGAAGTGGTAGGGAAGGAATTAATTTTCAGAGTATTCGTTTGTTTAAACTTACAATCCCCTCCCTCCCCGAACAACAAAAAATAGCCTCCTTTTTAAGTGCGGTAGATGAAAAAATACAGCAGCTCACCAAAAAGGCGGCATTATTGGAGCAATACAAAAAAGGGGTGATGCAGCAATTGTTCTCAGGTAAATTGAGGTTTAAAGATGAGAATGGGAAGGATTATCCGGAGTGGGAGGAGAAGAGATTGGGGGATGTAGCTACTTTCTTAAAAGGAAAAGGAATTTCAAAAGCAGATCTTTCAGACGAAGGAGTTTTAGAGTGTATTAGATATGGAGAATTATACACTGTTTATGGAGAAACTATTGTTGAAGTCGCCTCTAGAACCAATGTTCCAAAAAAAGAATTAGTATTAAGTGAAATTGATGATGTGATAATACCCGCTTCTGGTGAAACTCAAATTGACATTGCGACAGCATCATGTGTAAGGAAGTCTAACGTTGCTTTAGGTGGAGATTTGAATATAATTCGAAGTTCAAATGATGGAGTATTTTTAGCTTACTATTTAAATAATGCTTTGAAACTTGATATCGCAAGATTATCACAAGGCATTTCAGTAGTTCATCTTTATTCTAGTCAATTGAAGTCATTGAAAATAGATATCCCTTCAATAGATGAAC
>JBFHGR010000132.1:0-8208 GCA_041583015.1 Parvicella sp.
ATTTCCAAAAGGTTACCCTTGAGTAATTCAATATCATTGTGTATGGCGTCATTCCATTCGCCAATTAACTCAATAAAAGCATAGCCATCCTCATAATCTGCATAAAGGATTTTCACAAACATGGATTCAGATTCTATACTGTCCCATTGCGGATGGATGTAATGATTGTAAATGGTATCTACATACTCAAATTCACTGTATACTTTCTGAAAATAAGGGGAGTGTTCATCTTCTTCGGTTACGTAAAATTGTCGCCAATTAAAATAAGGTTCTATATCCTGCATATTTACAAGATTACTAAAAATATCAATAAGCTATTCCTTCAATCCAATTCAAAACCATTTCATCTGTTAAGATTTCTCCAAAAACTCGGTACTTAGAAACAGTGAGCGGACTGTGCGTATTAATATCCTCGGCAATTACTCCATGGGCTTTGTTAAATGGACTGGAATGAACGAAAAGTAATTGCTTTCCTTTTTTGTAAATGTATCCTGTGTGATTATCTAATCCTACAATGTAGATGGCATCTGGACGAGAGACCAACCAATCTTCCACATCTTTCATTTCAGCATTACTAAATCTTTTCACTTCATTTGTTGCTGCCAAAATCATAGTTTCAGAAGCGGCTTGCGCCCATTTAACTCTTGGGATTTTCAAGCCTAAATCTCTCAACGTGGTTGTTACAAAATACCCACATGCTATTTGACCTTCTTGTGGGGTTTCTGTGACGCCATTAAAATCCCAATTGGTACCATACCAAGACGGGAATATTTCCAAAGTAAGTTGATCAAATAAAAACTGTTTAGTCTCCTTGATTACTGCTTTTCTACCTTCGACAGTTTCCTCATGATACTTCAAATTAATCACCACCCTTTGATTTTCTACATCAGTGAGTATTTCTGAATATGATTTTGTAGGTTTTATTTCAAGATTATTTGGTTGGGAACACGCAAATAAGAACAACAAACTAAAGGCTACTATATTTTTCATAAAAAAAGGAAGAAGATTTAGATAAAACTAATCTACTTCCTTTCAATATATATTCAATAATGATTAACCGTATAGATTAATAAATTATTTGTTAGTCTACCTTTCTAAAGGTCATCAAAGTTTTTCCATCAGCATCAATAAGATGCAGCGTGGTCTTTTCAATTTTATAAGACCTAACCAATCCTAAACTCTTATTGAAAATCGGAGAAACCTCATCATCTACACAAAACATTCTGGTTGCACCTCCTGTTCCGAATTGAAGTTCAGATGCAGTCACTTTATCTAACGCTCCGAAAATACTATTACAGCCATCATTGCCAGCATAACGCATATCTTTCAAATGAAACTCAAGGGTTGGTATTTTAACACCTTTCTTAACTTCTTTCATATTATAATCACTACCATCCAAGGTCTGAAGCGCCCAGATATCGTTTAAATTAATGTTTGGCTGAGATTCTTCCTTTGATGTAGTTGTATTTTCCTTTACCATACCTGCTTTACTTTTGCACGCGCTTATACCCAATACTATGGTCAAGCATACTAATATTAAATTTTTCATAATTTTTATTTTAAGAACTACAAGACAACATTGAACATCCTACTTTTTCTTTTGCCCAATCAGGTCTTTTTGCAAACCACTTTTCATTTTCCGGTTGCTCATCATATGGTTTTTTAAGCAATTCAAAAATATCGTTCAACAATTTGTAGTCGCCTTTGTTAGCATCATCAATCACTAATTGTGCCATATAGTTACGCAAGACATACTTTGGGTTTACCAAATTCATTTTTTCTATTCTTGCATCGCGATTCTCAACGTTATCATCCAGACACTTGCTATACTTGTTTAACCATAATTTCCATTGATCTTTAAAGCCTTCAAATTCACCATCAGTTTTATAGGAACATAACTCAACGGTTTTAACAAATTCATCAACTTCTTGAAATGCAGAAAGATTTCTAAAAAACAAAGTCATGTCTACTTCGCTCAACGCTAGTAGTTGCTGTAGTTCTTCGATTAACTCCTTCCCTTGATCAACCCCATGAGGTATACCAATTTTATCCAACATCATATTTAAATACTCTCCTTGAAAAGAATCTTTATATGATCTTAAAATGTCTTGCAAAGGTTCTACCTCTTCTATTAGAGGATATAAAGCATTAGCCAACTGCGTTAAATTCCATAAACCAATGGAAGGTTGATTACCATATCTATATCTTCTGTGTTGTGCATCTGTGGTATTAGGTGTCCAATTTGGATTATAATCTTCCAACCATCCGTATGGTCCGTAATCTATTGTTAATCCCAGTATTGACATATTATCGGTATTCATTACACCATGTACAAACCCTACTCGCTGCCAATGTAAAATCATTGCTTTAGTACGATCCACAACCTCCTGAAAAAATGCTAAATACACATCTTTATTTGGCACACTTAAATGAGGGAAAAATTGCGTAATTGTGTAATCTACCAACTTGGTTAATGATTTTTTATCTTGTCTTGATGCAAAAATCTCAAAATTGCCAAAACGAATGAAACTCTCAGCTGTTCTACAGACAATTGCACCTTTCTCCAAGGCAGGATTGCCGTCATAGAGCATATCCCTCATTACTTCATCCCCTGACAGCGCTATGGACAATGCTCGAGTAGTGGGAACACCCAAATGATACATTGCTTCGCTACATAAATATTCCCGAATGGAAGACCTCAAAACCGCCAATCCATCCGCCCCACGAGAATATGGAGTTTGACCAGAGCCTTTTAACTGCAATGCCAATCTCCCGTTTTCATTTTCTATTTCTCCGATATTAATTGCCCTACCATCACCTAATTGTCCGGCCCAGTTTCCAAATTGATGTCCTCCATAACACATGGCGTAAGGCTTACTATGTTCTATGTTTTTTTGTCCTGAAACCACAGCCAAAAAATCCTCGTGAGCTGCATCTAGTTTAAGTAGGCTCAACATCTCCGAAGAAGCATGAACTAAACTTGGATTGCTTGGAACTGTTGGATTTACAAATGACAAACACGCTTCAAAAACTTGTCTTCTTTCAGCACCTTCTTTTTTATCCACCGGCAAAAGATTGGAAAAGGTATTGTTTATTTTAGATTGGCTAAATAGACTCATTGAATTGTAATTTGTTTAATGCAAAGGTACTTCAAGATTTATGGAAACAAAAAAAGCGAGTTACTCAAAATAACTCGCTTATAATTCTTTTAGTTGACTTTAAAGTTTTACAACAATTTTATCAATCTCAGTATGTAAATCCATACCTCTTAAATTTTTGGCAATGATGACACCATTAGCATCAATCAATACATTTGTAGGAATAGAATTAACTTTATAAAGTCTCGCTGCTGCGTTAGCCCATTTTTTATAATCGCAAACATGGTATTTCCAAGTTAATTTATCTTGATCAATTGCTTTAACCCACGCTTCTTTATAAGCATCTAATGAAACGCTGAATACTTCAAAACCCTTACCGTCTTTAAATTTAGCAGATTTATATTTGTTATATGCCTCTACAACATTAGGGTTTTCGTGTCTACATGGACCGCACCAACTTGCCCAGAAATCTATCAAGACAACCTTCCCTCTTAAGTCTGCCAACGACATCATTTTGCCATCAACCCCCTCCATCTCAATGTTTGGCGCAACATCTCCAACATTAACACCTGTTTTAGGCGTTTGAAAATCTGAAAACCAAAGTTTAAAGTACCAAAATTGTTTTTCTGGTGGCCAAGTGAAGTTTGTTGTAACAAAAAACACAAGAACAAGTGGTATGAATAATTTAATTCTTTTCATTCTAATAAAATATTTCGTGAAAACTTGCAAAAACTGTTCCAAGAATAAATTAAGATATCCTTCTAATATCTGCTCCTAAATTATTCAGTCTTAACTCTATATTTTCGTATCCTCTATCTATCTGTTCTATATTATGAATAGTAGATTTTCCATTAGCAGAAAGTGCTGCTATCAACAAGGACACACCTGCTCTAATATCTGGCGAGGTCATCGTAATTCCTTTCAATTGGGACTTTCTCTCCATTCCAATTACAGTAGCTCTGTGTGGATCACAAAGAATTATCTGAGCACCCATGTCTATCAATTTATCCACGAAGAATAATCTACTTTCAAACATTTTTTGATGAACAAGAACAGAACCTCTTGCTTGAATAGCTGTAACCAAGATAATACTCAATAAATCTGGTGTAAACCCAGGCCATGGAGCATCGGCAATAGTCATGATACTTCCATCGATGAAAGATTCAATTTCGTAAACATCTTGTTCGGGGATATGTAAATCATCTCCTATTAACTCCATCTTAATTCCCAATTTCTTGAAAACAGTTGGAATCACGCCTAATTCATTGTAACAAACATCTTTAATTAGGATATCCGATTGCGTCATTGCTGCTAATCCGATAAAACTTCCAATTTCAATCATATCCGGAAGAATTCTGTGTTCACATCCTCCAAGTTTCTCCACTCCATCCACGATAATCATATTAGAGCCAATACCTGAGATATTTGCTCCCATGCTATTCAACATTTTACAAAGTTGTTGCAAGTAAGGCTCACATGCAGCATTATAGATAGTTGTTCTTCCTTCAGCAAGGACAGCCGCCATGACAATATTAGCAGTCCCTGTAACAGAAGCTTCGTCTAACAGCATATAGCACCCTTTCAATTTTTTTCCTGGTGCTTCCACCTTGAAAAAATTAGTTTCAGCGTCATAAGTAAATTGTGCTCCTAAATTTTGAAACCCAATAAAATGAGTATCTAATCTTCTACGTCCAATTTTATCTCCACCTGGCTTAGGGATATAACCTTTACCAAATCTAGCCAATAATGGACCAACAATCATGATAGAACCTCTCAATGAAGCCCCTTTTTGCTTAAATTCATCTGTCAACATGTAGTCAACATCAATTTCATCTGCCAAGAAGCTATACTTCCCTTTGTCTAATTTCTGAACTTTTACTCCAAGCGCTTGCAATAAATTGATCAATTTATTTACATCAACGATGTCTGGTATATTTGAAATAATAACCTCTTCATCCGTAAGCAAAACAGTATTTAACACTTGTAACGCTTCATTTTTGGCACCTTGAGGAGTTAAGGTCCCTTTTAATTTTTTACCTCCAATTACTTCAAATGATCCCATTGCTATCTATTGTTATTCTTTTTTCTTCTGTGATTTTGATTTTTGTTTCGCTTGTTATTGTTGGAAGTTGTAATACTATTAGATTTTGTTTTTTTAAGTGTATTTAAAATTACATTCGTATCTGTAAACACATCATCTTCAACAACAATTTTTCCTCCAGACAATTCCTTCAATTGCTTAATGATAACAGAATTATCAACAGCATCTTTGTTCCAAATAAGGTAAGAAGCTTTTAACATATTAGCCAATTTGGCTGCTAAAATATTTCTTTCTTCTCCTTCTGGTAGGTTACTAGCCGCTTCAATCCAATCTTCAGCCAATTTTCCATAATGCCCGAATTTTATTTTTCTTTGAGGATACTCTAACAATCTAGGCTTAGACCTAAAACTTTCCTTTGAAGGTACTGGGTAAGGCGAATCTATATCCAATTCAAAATTTGACATGATAAAAAGATGAGCCCACAATTTGTGATTAAAATCTTCAACATCTCTTAAGTGAGGATTTAATTGGCCCATCACTTTGATAATTGCTTGAGCACATTTGTTACGCTCTTCTTTATCTTCAATAGTCAAAGCCACACCTATCATATTCTGCACATTTCTTCCGTACTCTGGTATAACCATGAGTTCTCTTTCGGTGTTGTACTCTAAAACTGTATTTTCTTTCATTTAAATATTCTAATATTCGATTTCCAAAGTTAACTATTATTTTTTAACGGGTTGACAGCATTTATAATCAATAGTTTGTGTAAATCTCTTTCATCTTAGGAGATTCATAAATTCCACGAGGGGTAATTACAACTTCATCTTGATTCACCCCGTTCTTAAACCTTTTCTTGATAATCTCCATTACAACAGGGTGTTCTAGATTATATTGACCAAATTTTTCATATTCACTAATCTTGATACCAACATGGTCGTACATTTTCCAAACTAATTCAGAACAATACCATGTTTTATCAGACCACTCAAAATAAATATCGTAATTCTTGCCTTTGACTTTCTCAAAGAATGATTTCATTTGAGTCACTTTGGAAGAAGTTAACGAAGTTGAATTCCTCAAGCGAGAAATGGTAAAATGATTTTGATCACCATGACTAATAAACGTTTTTAAGGGTATCTTCTGAACAGGCTGCACTGCTTCATAAACGTACCATTGGTTGTTTTCTTGAAATAGAATTCCAACATGACTATATTTTGATTCCGTGGCTTTTTGAACGGCCAAACTTTGACCAGAATTACTTGTTTGAAAAATAACATCACCTTCTCTTAAGATGGACTCATCAAAACCTAACTCCTCACTTAAAATAGATTTAGGATGAATATGAGCGGGACCAAACGCCAGTGCGCCAATAAGAAAAAAAACAAAGATGGAAATGTAAGTTACTTTTTTCATAGAATTATCTTGAACATCAAATTTATGCTTTTATCTCATTACATTTATCTTGTTTATTCCCAAAAAATCTTAATTTACTATAATTTAGCAAGAATGAAACACTATTCAACGACATAAAACAAAGGTAAAGCGAATTAATTAGGTAATATAATTTTGTAAATGTTAGATTTGCGGGATACTATAACAGTTAAGAATGAAAATATTAGGATATATTTTAACACCTATTTTTGGAATTGTATTTTATTTATTATTGGCTATTTTTCACCCAATTCAGTGGATTGGGCTAAAATTATTTGGCTACAATGGACATAAAAAAACTGTTGATTTTTTGAATTTACTTCTCATGAAATCGACTTTAATTTTAGGGAATCGTGTGAAATTTGTCAACAAACAAAAAATTCCGACTGGTCAATCTATCATTTTTGTTTCTAATCATCAAAGTATGTTTGATATACCCGCGTTAATTTGGCACTTGAGAAAATATCACGCAAAGTTTGTCGCCAAAAAAGAATTAGGAAAAGGAATTCCAAGTATTTCATTTAATTTACGTCATGGTGGAGCAGCACTTATTGATAGAAAAGACCGAAAGAAGGCATTAGAAACGTTAGAAAACTTTGCGAAAAAAATTCATGATAAAAAATGGTCTACGATTATATTTCCTGAAGGCACCAGAAGCAAGGGCCCTATTCCAAAGTCATTTTCACCAGCAGGTTTAGAAACCATAGTAAAGCATAACCCTGAGGCACTTGTCGTTCCAATCAGTATTCAAGGTTCATGGAAGATGTTTCGATTTGGAAATTTCCCACTAGGTGTAGGAAGTAGGATCTACGTAGAAACGTTAAAACCTTTGTATGCTAACTCTATGAGTTATCAAGATTTATTTGAATATGTAGAAAAAACTATTACTCAAGCAGTTTTAGCCAAAGCTTAAGAAAAATATTTTTACTTTTGCACTCAATAAATGGCTCCATAGTTCAACTGCCTGTCTGCCGACAGGTAGAGATAGGATGGCAGATTTCGGCTCTGTTGGTTGGGGGTTCAATCCCTTCTGGGGTCTCCAAATCAGAACTGTAATGGCTCCGATTTTCTTTACTACTTTATTAGTTGTAAAGACTTTTCCTTTGTTAGTGGATTGTTAGATAAATTCACCTGTAACAGTTCTTCAATTTAGTTGAAAACTTCTTGTTAAAAAGAAATTATAAAATCGCTTACTTTTTGATTGTCTTCTAATACAAACTTTTTGGTTAGTCTTTGTTTTGCTTTTTTTACACTATCGTGTTCGATATATAAAATCTCAGAAATTTCTTTATTCGACAAATTTAATTTTAGAAGTGTTAACAATCTTATTTCTGTTTTGGTTAAATGTCCATCAACAGAGCGATCAATTACTTGCTTGATAAAGTTTGGGTAAATCATTTCGAACTCTGTCATATATTGAGCCCATTCATTCTGGGTGTTTATTTTTTTAATTAAAGCTTCGGAAGCTTCTTGAACATCAAGCCTACTATTTGCCTCTTCTTCCAAGTTCTTAATTAACTTGTTTTTTTTCAGAATAAGTTCTTTGGCTATATTTAAATTTTGCTCGCTTATTTTTCGTTTATTTTTTTGATTTTCAATTTCATTTTTTTGTAATCGAAGAACATCTTTTTTAGC
>JBFHGR010000133.1:0-8192 GCA_041583015.1 Parvicella sp.
CACTGTCTAACATTGAGAATGGAAAGCCTTTTAACATTGATACTTTTATCAGGTTGCTAAGAGTTTATGGCATGTTGTCACTTTTGGATGGGTTGGATAAAGAGCCTAGAAGGAGTATCAAGGATAAATTTAGGGATCTATGAAGCATTATGTAAAAGTCATACTTTGGGGAGAACCTGTTGGTTATTTAGAATATGAAGATATTACCCATAAGTGTAAATGGAAAAACAAAGCATATTACTGCACAAGATTTTGAGGAAGTTGGAAAAAAGTATGGCATTAAAAACACGGTAAAAATTATTAACCAGATTAATGAGATTGCTAGCCAATGGAAAACTTTTGCTCAAAAAGTAAAATTATCAGAGACAAGAACAAACGCGATTGAAGCGCAAATTACAACTCTAAAATAAGATACAACAAATCAACATTCTTTCCATCTCAATTCATTACTTTTGTAGTATGTATTTAGGTTCTCTATCGCTTATTAATTTCAAAAACATCACGGAAGCAGATTTCTCATTTTCTGCTAATGTTAACTGTTTTTTGGGGAATAACGGAGAAGGGAAAACCAATATCTTGGACGCCATTCATTATTTGTCGTTTACCAAGAGTTATTTCAATGCACATGATTCGCAAAACATCAAGTTTGAAGAACCATTTTTTGTAGCACAGGGCAAATTTTTTAATGAAGAAGAAACCACAGATATTTATTGTGGATTGAAGTCGGGAGAGAAGAAAGCATTCAAGAAAAACAAAAAGAATTACACCAAATTATCCGATCACATTGGGTTGTTTCCTGTGGTAATGATTTCTCCTAATGATATTGGATTAATCCTAGATGGTAGTGATGCCAGAAGGAAGTTTATAGATGGATTAATCTCTCAGTTTGATAAAGAGTATTTGCAGGTGCTCATTGGTTACAATAGAATTTTTGCGCAGCGCAATGCTTTGCTAAAGCAATTCATTGAAAAAGGAAACTATCAAGAGACATTGCTGGATGTGTTGGATATGCAGATGATACCGTTGGGAAAGAAAATCCACGAAAAGCGTAAAGCCTTTTTGGAAGATTTTATTCCTGTTTTTAATACCTTTTATCAAGACTTAAGTAACGGAAAAGAAGAAGTCTCACTAGATTATCAATCACAACTGACAGATACTTCTTATGATCAGTTATTGCATAATTTTAGAAGCAGAGATTTGGCAGCAGCCTATACTACACACGGTGTGCACAAGGATGATTTGATTTTTACCATCAAAGGTTATCCTTTGAAAAAGTTTGGAAGTCAGGGACAACAAAAGTCATTTTTAATTGCTTTGAAATTGGCTACGCACTCTTACATCAAGAATAAAAAAGGGTATCCTCCCATTTGATTATTGGATGATATTTTTGATAAATTAGATGATTTGAGAATTAACTTTTTATTATCTATGATAAGTGAAGGGAAGTTAGGTCAGACATTTGTAACGGACACGAGTTTGGAGAAGGTTCCTGCTATTTTGGAAAACCTAAAATTAGATTTTACCGCATTTGCCATAGAAGATGGTGCAATAAAAACACAATTGAAATGAGCAGAAAATCCAATGAAGAAAACATCAATGAAGTTTGGCTTAAATTAATTAAGTCGTACGGTTTGGCACGTAACTATGAGGAGTATCAAATCTCTCAAGTGTATAATAGGATGATGGGAAAAGCCATTACTAAATATACCGAAGATTTACATTATAAAAACCATAGGCTATACGTCAAATTGACCAATGCAGTTATTCGAGAAGAATTGACAATGGGAAAAACAACTTTCATTGAAATGATGAATAAGGAGTTGGGAGAGCAATTGATTTTGGATGTTGTTTTTTCTTAATTTTAACGTTTTTAGTGCTTAGATTATTTCACTTGTTTCCATAAAGGTCAAAAGACTTTTTCATTTTTGGTTCAAATTCAACTCTCCCATTCGGAGGGTTTGAGGGGAGGAACATAAATCCACACAATCTAAAAAAGTTTATCTTTGTCAAAAATTAATTCTAACGAAATGAAAAAGGTAGTTTATACAGTTTTTGCATTCACATTATTATTACAATCATGTGGCGAGCAAAAAGAAGAAACCAAAGAAGAAACCAAAACTGAAGTAGCAACTGAAGAGGCTGCTGTGGAGGAGGAAGTAGTAATGGTAGATGGATACGAATATTACGGAATCAAAGAGATGGATGCACAAGGAGGTGTTTCTGTGGAAGAAATGAAAGCTATAATTGATTCTACGGGATCATTTGAAGGTAAAATCAATACTTCTTTGTTTGGAGTTTGTAAAAAAGCGGGATGTTGGGTTACTATTGATAACCCAGGAGGAGAGCCTATTAGAGTTGTGTTTGGCGAGCATGCTTTCTTTGTTCCTGTAGATACAAAAGAAGGTAAGGAAGTTGTGATTGAAGGTAAAGCAGTAATGGACACTACATCAATTGAAATGCAAAAACATTTCTTAGACGATGCAAAAGAAGCGGGTCAAGAAGTGCCACAATCTGCATATGATGAGATTACGGAACCTTTGGTTGAAATATCATTCAACGCTACCGGTATTTTGATTAAACCTTAAGAAAATTCTTTACATAGTAAAAAAGGCTCAGTGGATTCACTGAGCCTTTTTTGTATCGTATAGTTGCGGTAATTATTTCGTTACCATTACTTTCTTTTTAGAAGATTGGTTAGTACCATTTGTGATGTGATAAAAGTACATTCCTGCTGCCAAATCAGAAGTAGGAATTTGAACCTTTCCTTTTGTACTTCCTAAGGTGGTAATATTAATTACTTGTCCAACATTATTAGTCAGGGTTAAAGTGGCATTATTATCTTCACCAGGAATAACATAATCAATATTAAATACATCATTCGTTGGGTTGGGGTATCCATTAAGAACAAACCCAGTGATTTCATCAAGATTATTTGAATTTGGGAAAATTGCATTGACTTCGAAATCATCAAAATAGAAGCCATCTTCTGTAACAGCTTGGTCAGATCTTATTTGAAATCTACACATTATGCTTTGCCCTAAATAATCATTTAGGTTTATTTCTTCCTGTACCCAAGAAGTTTGAAATCCGTCATAAAGTGGTTTTCCTTGATCTTGATCGCTATTCCCAGTTACTGTATATTTTCCACATTGAGGCGTCCATGTACTCCCTCCATTGGTTGAAACTTCGAATTGTACATAGTCATATCCCGTTTCTATTTCCCATTTGGCATAGAATGTAACATTGGCTGATAGTGCTTGTGATAAATCAACAGGGCTAACCATTGTAATGGTTTTGTTAACATTGTTGCTATAATCACCATTTGGAGAATCAGTAATTGAACTTGTAGCAGAATAGTAATCTGTTGTAGTAGTATTCCATGTTTGAGATGCGGTCCAGTTATTTAAATTATTTGCAGCGTCATTAAAAACTAGCGAGCCTTGCCCGAATGTTTTTGTTACAGCAATAGTTTCAGTGAAATAGCCATTATTTACCAAGATTTCATATTCGATTAGGTCACCATCCTGAATAGCGGGATTCAATGTATATGAAACAGAGTCTAGGTCAGTTTGGAGCAAAGTCATTGCAGAATGAGTATTTGCTCCTCCCATTGTAAGTATGTTTGCAGAAACAGGGTTGAAACTAACGGTGAAATTTGATGGGTCTTCTAATCCTAACCTCTGAATAGTATACTTAAAATAACCACTTGTAGTCGTAATGTTACTAGCAGTTGCATCAGAAGTTTTTGAATAGTTAGTTATCAAATGTGCTGCAGTTAAATTAGTCCACATCATTGAATTACATATGCTTTCAATAGTGTTGGATGCTGGCCAAAAACCATCATCTCCAATTTCTGGAGTGAAAGAAAAGATTCTTGCTTTAGTTGCTAGGTCAGCACCATAGCCCCAATCATCAGAATCTCCTGAAGCGGGATAAAGCGCAGAACTTAATTTTGCTGCCATTCCCTGCCCATTGTTTTCCACCATCATACTAGAAATGGCTTCATAAGTTGCGTTTTCCGGAGTTAGTTTATTGTAGTCATAACCATATGGATAAAGTAGTGAATTATCCCATGTATGATTATTAAGTGCAATTCTAAACTCATGTTGCTCACAGAAACTTTTCATAGCTTGATTTTCTATTTCAGAAAATGCTGCTGTCCCTGGAAAGGTTTCGTCACTTTGATTGGATCCTACTCCTGTTGTATTCCATACAGAAGTACCACCTCCATCTATATAATCATAGTTTCTATTATTGTCAACACCATAACCACCTCTTCTATTTTTACGCCACATTCCTCCTCCATTTGGATCTTCGGTACAGTTGTATTGGTAGCCATCTGGGTTTAATACCGGAATAAAAAATAATTCTGAATTATCTACAATACTTTGAACTTCTGGATTAGTAGCATAGTTTTCCAATAAATACCACATGTAGTAAATTAACTGCTGCATTGCCGCTGGCTCTCTAGCATGATGAATGGCATCATAAAGCATTTCTGGTTCTGCTTCATCAATATTTGGATTGTCTGATATTTTCACCCAATAGATTGGTCTTCCTTCGTAAGTTGAATAATCCGTTCCTCCATTGTCTTGAATTGGGGCTTTAACAGTTATTAAGTTAGGATATGCTGCAGCCATGTCGTCTAATTCTGCAAGCATTTCTGTATAGGTGTAAAATCCCCCCATTGAACCAAGTTCCCAATTGGCAGGTGTATCGTATTGTGGAGCGATAACACCACCTGTACAACTAGCATTCTTTTCAATAAATTCTTTTGGCTTAAGGTTTTCAGGTCTATTTTGATCTTTATAAAACTGACTTACATCTTCTATTAAGATATCTACTTTACAACCTATCATTCTAGCAATTGCTATTTCATTCTCAGAAAAATCTGATTCTATAAAATGTCCTGGTTTCTTTTTTCCATGATCTAATGGAACGCCTTGTGCAGCAAGTAAAGCAATTTGTTCTTGACTCGTAAAGTTTATTCTAGCGCGATGCCAGATTTTTTTACTTTTTTCAATGGGTTTTATTTCAACATTTTTGTCTGTGGGTAGCAAAGTGCTAGGAAGTTGAGCAATCCCCAAAGAGGAAATTGTCAAAAAACCTACGAGTAATTTTAGTTTCATAGAATTGATTTTTTTTTGATTAAACCTCTGGTTTTTAGTTTAATCGATTCGTTTCATTGGTTGAATGTAAAGTTAACAAAAATTAAATAACTTATATTTCCATCCTCAAAAACCCCAAAAATTGGCGATAGTTGCCTAAAAACTGTCGATATCCTTTATCCTTAAAAAATTACTTTTTTCTATCGTATTGGTCTACTACAAAGTTGTAAATGTTTTTCTCATCTTTTTCATGGCGCATAATCTCTTTGCAAAACCAATCTTCCGGATCAAACTCAGGGAAAAAGGCATCTGCTTCAAAAGACTCATGTATATGTGTAAGGTACATTCTGTCTGCTAAATCATGTTTAAGTGAGTAGTCATAAATCTGTCCACCACCAATGATAAAGCATTCCGTTTCGCCTTCAAATTTTGCCAAAGCAATACCTTCTTCTATGCTATTTACTACCACACAATTCTCAGCATGAAAACCTTCTTGACGCGTTACAATGATGTTAGTTCTGTTCTTTAACGGACGATATTTATCAGGAATAGAATCATAGTTTCTTCTTCCCATGATCACGAAATGATTGGTAGTAGTCTCGGTAAAAAACTTCATGTCCTTTGGCAAGTGCCAAATCAAATCATTGTCCTTTCCTATTTCTCTGTTCGCTCCAAGTGCTGCTATTAGTGATACTTTCATTTTATGCTAAGATAAAAGACTGTAAGACGAAAGACCGCTTTGCTCCAAGACAAAATCAGTCTTGAATCTTTTAGTCTTGAGTCTTCTAGTCTAATTTAAACTGAAACCGCTCCTTTAATATGTGGATGTGGATCGTAATTTAATAATTCAAAATCTTCAAACTTAAATGCTGTAATGTCCATCACGTCTGGGTTGATTTTCATTGTAGGCAATTTTCTTGGTTCTCTAGTCAATTGTAACTCTGCTTGCTCCAAGTGATTATTGTATAAGTGTACATCACCAAAAGTGTGAATAAACTCTCCTGCTTCAAGACCACATACCTGCGCTATCATCATGGTAAACAATGCGTAGGAAGCAATATTGAAAGGAACACCTAAAAATGTGTCTGCAGATCTTTGGTATAATTGACATGATAATTTTCCTTCAGAAACATAAAACTGAAAGAAAGCGTGACATGGAGGAAGTGCTGCTTTGCCATTGGCTACATTTTCGGAGAAACTAACACTCGTATCTGGCATTACAGATGGATTCCAGGCAGAAACGATAATTCTTCTACTGTTAGGATTAGTTTTCAATGTTTTGATTACTTCTTGCAATTGATCAATATCATCACTGTTCCAATTTCTCCATTGGTGACCATATACAGGACCAAGGTCTCCATTTTCATCTGCCCAAGCATCCCAAATTTTCACGCCATTTTCTTGCAAATACTTGATATTGGTATCTCCTTTGATAAACCATAACAATTCATGAATGATAGACTTAAGATGTAGTTTTTTGGTGGTAACCATTGGAAAACCTTCACTCAAATCGAAACGCATTTGGTAACCAAAACAACTGATTGTTCCTGTTCCTGTTCTGTCGCCTTTTTGAACGCCATTCTTTAAAATATGATTCAGTAAATCGTGATATTGTTGCATGCCTATTTTGTTTGAAGCTCAAAGTTAAACATTGCTTTAGATTGATGAGGTGGGTGTTGATAAATATTGAGATGTCCAATGTATTATGTAGGTTGTACAATGTCTTTTTCACATTGTACAAAAAGACCTTGGACATTGTACCTATTCAAAGCAAATCTTCCATTCTCAATAGACTATCCAACTCCTTAGAAACTGCTTGAATTGGTATTTTCAAAGACTTAAACCCTATAGTATTCTTCGGAATGATAATCAGGTTATTTTCATCTTGGTCAACAGACTCAATATCTTGCCATTGTATCAATTTCAAATCAAATTTACTGCCAAATGCGATGCCTTTGTCTGTAATTGTTATTGAAAAATCACGGCTATTCATGATGAACATGCCAATTCCTAAAAGAGCGCCAATACCATATTCATTATAAAGCGGCATGAGGTCTTTACCTTGCTTAATCCATATGTAAAAATGCAAACAACTCAATCCGATAATTAAAAGATTGGACCCAATTACTAGCAGCCAATTGATCTTGACAAGCTTAAATTTCTTGTGCTTTGTTTGTGCAATAATTTTGGCAATGGTCATGTTTTTTAATTGACGCATAAAAAAGAAAATAATACCAATAGCCGCCACTCCAATCAATCCATAACCTATTGCTCCTAATACATCCAATTGGTCAAAAGAAATGTAGCCAACAATAACCAACACCATCATCATCTGCATGGTGATTTCTTGCGCAAGATTATATATTGGAAATTTTCTCATAATTTTAGCGAAGATAACACTTCAAAAATACACGATTTATGTTTAAATACTTTTCTATTATTTTTATTGGTTTTGTTAATTTGATTAATGCTCAAGAAAAATTTGATACACCTGCTCATTTTTTTGAATGGAAAACTGGCGTCAATTACTTAGATACAGTAGAAAACTTTATGGTTTGGCAAACCTTAAAAACAACTTACCCAAATGGTCGTAAAAAAGAAGAATTGAGAATATACTTACAGGAAAACTGTGTTATAAATGATGAAGGAACTTGCGAAATTAAATATCAACGTCAGACCTTTTACGATGATGCTTCCTCTACATTAATGATAAAGGAAGGGAAGTATCTGTCTCTCAAAGGCGGGTTTGGGTTGTACAAATCTTATTATTGGGATTTCAATCACGAAGGAAAATTGATGACCAAAGAAAAGACTAAAACAAAGGTGCTTGGGTTTTACAAAGATTAAATAGTCCTCAATATTTCTGCCGCCTGCGAAATTTGCGCTGCAGAATTGTCCAAGTGCGTCACGATTCTAACTCTCCTTGGGTCCATTGGATAGCAAAGGATTCCTTTGGTGCCCAAATCTGCTACCATTTGTTTTGAATCAGTATTGATATTCAACATTACAATATTTGTCTCTACTTTTCCTACAGACTCAATTTTTGGATTTTCCAAAGCAGCATTGGCTAGTAAATGTGCATTA
>JBFHGR010000134.1:0-8135 GCA_041583015.1 Parvicella sp.
AGATTATCTGGCAGCTCTATAATGTCACCATCTTTTGGTTTTAATTGTTGTTGTAAAAACACTGGCAATTTTACCTTACCAATAAAACACAATCCTTGAGAATCTTTTTTCTGAGCCGTATTCAATCCAATCTTACCTGCAATTTCTCTCACTTCAGACTTTTGTAAATGACCTATTGGAAATAGCGCCTTAGACAGTTGTTCTTGATTCAATTGACATAAGAAATAACTTTGGTCTTTACCTTTGTCAGCACCAGCCATTAATCGATGAATTTCTTTTCCGTCTTTTTCTATGGTTTCTTTCTGGCAATAATGTCCAGTAGCTACATAGTCTGCACCAAGTGCTAATGCTTTTTTTAGAAAAATATCAAACTTTACTTCTCTATTGCATAGTACATCTGGGTTGGGTGTTCTTCCCGCAGAATATTCTGCAAACATGTAATCAACTATTCGCTCCTTGTATTCTTTACTAAAATCAATCACCTGAAAAGGTACGCCCAACATTTCTGCTACGTCCAAAGCATCATTGGCATCATCAATCCACGGACATTCTTCGCTAATAATAACGGAGTCATCCACCCAATTACGCATAAACAATGCTATAACCTCATAACCTTGCTCAATCAATAAATGTGCGGCAACACTGCTGTCTACGCCTCCTGATAATCCTACTACTACTCTTTTCATGATGGTGCAAAGGTAACTCAATTTAGGATGAAAGACTTAAACACAAAAGATAAATAATTGTCTTTTTATCTTATTCTACATGATCCTTCACAATACATTTTTTCTAATATTTCTTCGAAAATCAATACTGAAAATCAACTGCAAACAGCGCTATTGCACCACAAACTTTTTAGCAACCGAAGTACCATCTTTAGCAACGGTCATTAATAAGTATACACCTTTGTCCAACGCTGAAACATCAATAAAACCGGTCTTACTATTCTTTCCTAATCTTTGTTCAATCACTTTAGCGCCTAATAAATTATACACCTCAATGATACACTCTTCATTATAGTTTCTTTCTAAAAATAAAACATCATTGGTTGGATTTGGGAAAAGGTGCAGCGATTTTTTTATTTGGTTTTCTGCTACATCATTTGGCAATTGATACACATGAGGCATTTCTATAAACGAAGGGTTTGCATCACTAAACTCAAGTGTTATATCACTGCTCTGTGGGTAAATCCAAGTGCCATTATAATTATGCCCGATTGTATCTCCTGGGCTCCATCTAAAAAACTCTCCATCAGTATTAGGAATGTTTGGATTAGACTGATACTTAGGATAATTACTACTACTAATTAAAACCTTCATTTTATGATTTACACCAAAAGTGTGACCCAAAGGAAGTAAATCAAACTCAAAAGGATAGTAGGTATCGTTATCAATGTTTGATAAAATTGTCAAGTCATTGGTGTCGGCATCGTGTATAGATTTAGCGTAATCTCTAGCTCTTGCATTTACGGTTCCTTCCGTGATAAGCATTTCTCTACCATCAGGATAAACATCTAGGATTCTCACCATTAAATCAAAGTCTGTTTTAGCAAGCCCTTGGCTCGTTGCATTTCCTTTAGCATAAATCGTTGCTTTGGGAAAACCAATGTAAGTAACTGTATCACTCATTGCAGCCGATTCAAAAGCGATTACATCAGGTCTTGACATTGTATAGGAAGCATAAGCAGGGTCTGCTACGTTCATAGAACCTTGAGATTTTTGACCTCCTCCTGGCACATTGGGAATCATGTTGTTTCCTCCAATGGTAATAACAGGATTACTTGGGTCTGTAGTATATGTAATAACACCTTCATTATTGCTTGGTACCGTTCCATCAAGGGAATTGTTTTGGTGTAAAAACAATTTTTCCATTTGCATTCCTTGTACAAACGGTAAAGAATCTGTTCCCAACCAATAATTTCCAACACCCGCATTTAAAGCATCATTACTTGGGCCTGTGATATACATTCTTATGTCTTTTACTTGATTAAAATAATTAGGGTCATACGCTCCAAGTGGACTTGAAAGATTAATCAATGGTGGGTCTAATGTTGGCAAGCTATAGTTCATTGCAGTGATATTACCTCCAATATTCACCTCAATTGGAAGGTTATTCAAATCAGAAACACCCCCAATATAGTTTAAGAACTCATAATAAGGAATAATATAATTTTCTGCTGGAACTCTTATTTGGTTTGTTCCTAATGTCTGCCAATCGTTAGATTCAGGAATGATAAAAAATGGCTCTCCTCCTAAATTAGTTCTGTACCAATTTAACAATTCAGAACCATATATTTGATTAACAATAGTAGGGTCTGTGAGAATGTCGTTGACATCAAAACCAAGATCAAAACCAACCACCTCATGAACATTGTCTGGGTAAACCTCATCGCCCACTGTGTTTGTTCCAATAGTTTGATGCGTCCATGGTCCTATCACTAGTTTCTGATTAGAGTTGGGGTTGGCTTTTCTTACATTGTTAAATGTTTCGATTTGACCATTCACAAAAATATCCCACCACCCCGTTAAATGATAAATTGGTTTATTCAAGTTTTCATATCTTGAGTTATTACCTGTTGCGTCTGTTTCTCCAAACGCATCCACAGGTGCTTGCGATGCGTCTAAATCTTTTCGTAATAATGAAGTTGGATGTGCTCCTGACGGAGAAGATGCATGCTCATCTACTACAAACCAATCAATTAAATCATTGGCTAAAATTAGACTACTTGTATAACCGTAATCTGCAGGGCTGTGCAAACTATTAGTTGTGCTTATATCGGTTCCTACCAAAGTGTCATACACACCGCTTGTCATTTGGCCAATCAACCATCCACTTGTCAAAGAACTTCTATAAACACCGTTGTGAAATAGTGTCGTATTATAGTGCTCATTAGTTGCCACTGTAGGCATCAAACATTTTATAGGGTTATTGGCAATACTATGCGGAATATTAGATAAAGCTTGATATTGAGAGTTTCCTAATGCTGATGCACCATACATGCCAATATTTCCATTACTATATTTAATAGTATCCATAACACCATCTAAATTGGTGTCAAAAACACGCATCAAACTATCAGCCAAGTAAAGAATGGATTCACTTCCATCTTCGTGAAAAATTGCATTGGAAGGGTCTGAACTATTGGTTAAATCCATTGGAATGGTTATGCTTGGATGATAATCGTCCTTCTGCCAAGAATCACTAAACATAGGAAAATAAACACCTTCACTTTCATACCTTCCTCTCATATCTTGTATGGCATAACCATAGCCCATGAAAGGGAAAATACTTCCTCCCAAATCATCACCGGCTTTGTTATAAGGTGTTCTAGTATAAATGATTGGTAAACTATAGTTATCAGGACCAATATTTGTGGTGTCATAAATGACAAATTGAGAATTCTTGGGAATGATTTGAATGGTATAGTTAGAACCACCAAAAGGGACATCTGCAACTACAGAATCACGAAACACAGGATAGTATATATCTGTATAAAGTTTTATTCCGTCTTTGGTAACCGTATAGACAGTTTCTTTTTGTGAAAGTTCATCTAAATTGTCAATTGTTCCGTTAGGAATAATCTGAGCATTAAAGGATTGTAATGCTAAGCCAAAAGTGAAAAGTAAGGTTATATTTTTGATAGTCATGCTAGGGTATTTTGCACCAAACTACAAAAAAATTTAAACAAAAATAAACTTTGTAGTCAAACTATTCCTCCGCCAAAACAAAATATCTAGGGTCATCAATATTTTTTTCTATTACCGACTCAAAAATTGGATTAGACTTTTTCAGCATTGCCTGACAATCAGCACTAAGGTGTTTTAATACAATTTCCTTATTTGCTTTTTGGTATTTCTCCACTAAAACAAATAAAGCCTCAATACCTGAATGGTCTGAAACCTTTGATTCTAAAAAGTCAATTACTACTCTCTTTGGATCATTGGCCACATCAAATTTTTCATTGAACGCTGTTACTGAACCAAAAAACAAAGGTCCATATATTTCATATAGTTTACTGCCATCCTCTTGAATTGTTTTACGTGCTCTAATCATTTTAGCATTCTTCCACGCAAACGCTAATGCCGAAACGATAACTCCGGCAACTACTGCAATTGCTAAATCAAAAATTACTGTTAAGGCAGAAACTAAAACCAATACAATCGCATCTGTCATAGGAATTTTACCAATAATTCTAAAACTAGACCAAGCAAATGTTCCGATAACCACCATAAACATAACACCCACCAGTGCTGCAATGGGTACCATTCCGATGTATTCAGATAAAAACAAAATAAACACAAGTAATGCTAATGCAGCAGTCACGCCAGAAAGCCTTCCTTTTCCTCCAGAGTTTACATTAATTATAGATTGTCCTATCATAGCACATCCACCCATTCCACCGAAGAAACCATTTACAATATTGGCACCTCCTTGAGCTATACATTCTCTATTCCCTTTACCTTTAGTCTCTGTTAATTCATCAATCAATTGCAGCGTCATTAATGATTCAATCAATCCAATAGCCGCTAATATTAATGCATAAGGCAAAATAAATAAGAAAGACTCCCAAGTGAATGGAATTGTTGGTGTAGAGAATTTTGGCAATTCACCTTGAATTCCTTTGCTTTCATGAGTACTTGCTACATAGTCAAAAACCATTGCTTCAGTAACTTGAGTAGTATCTGCATTAATAGAGGCTTTAATATCTCCCAAAGTCCCTTCTGTCTTAGCTGTATTAATCTTTTGTGTAACCTCTTTATTTGTTATAAAACTATTAACAGTCTGAGTTTCAATTTTTCCAAAAATAACAATCGCAGAAATAGCCAGAATAGCCACCAATCCCGCTGGGATTTTTTTAGTCAATTTAGGCAGTCCAAACATAATTCCCATGGTAAGACCAACCAAACCTAACATAACAAGTAAATTTTGTCCCGTTAGAAATTCTTCTCCTTCCTTAAACATCCCTAACTGAGACATCCCTATCACAATCGCTAATCCATTTACAAACCCCATCATTACAGGATGTGGAATTAATCTTACAAATTTTCCCAATTTAAAAACCCCTGCTAAAATCTGAAAAATACCCATTAAAATAAGTGTAGCAAACAAAAACTGTAATCCAGCATTTTCCACCTCGGGAAATTTCTCGCCTGCTAACTTAACAAGCCCAACCATAACTACTGCCAATGCTCCAGTAGCACCAGAAATCATTCCTGGTCTTCCTCCAAAAATGGATGTGACTAGCCCCATCATAAAAGCACCATACAATCCTATTATTGGATCAATATTAGCTACAAAAGCAAATGCCACCGCTTCAGGAACCAAAGCTAGTGCTACAGTCAAGCCTGAAAGCATATCATCTTTCACATTTTGGGTTTCTTTCTTAATCAATTCTACCATTGCTGTTTTTTTTTGAGTCGGCAAAGGTAGTTTTCTTAATTTGGTGTACCAAATCTTAAAAAGGAGATAAGTAGATCAAATTCAATGTCACTTTTATCAAATCAATCTTAAATAAGTAATATGACTTACCGAAAAACTTATTAAGTTCATTATTTTTGACACAAACTATCTATCTAAATTAACCGAACTCTACTATGATTAAGATCTTTTTAACACTCGGCTTAATACTAATTTTTATTAGTAAAGTAAATGCTCAATTACATGAAGTATCTGGTGGAAATGTTGGCATAAGTCTTAATGGAGGCTACGTTATGAATACTCCAAAAGGTAGTGGTTTTGGAATGGGAGGTGGGTTGACAACTACTTTTGGAGAGGTGTTATTTCCAGAGGTGTTTTATCAATTTCAAAAAGAGACTTACGGATCCGACTCTCTTGCAAATGACCTGTCAGCTGCATCACATAATCTTGGCTTAGGGTTAAACAGTAAAATTCCTATTTTTCATTTTAGTTTGGGAAAGTCTTCAAAAGGCGAATGCTGGTGGCTTAATTTTAAACTCCTACTGGATTATAAATATGCTTGGATGTTGTCCAATAAATCAAACTTCAACTTTGAGCAAGCCAATAATCATGGTTTTAACTTTGGTCTTGGCATAAGACCCGCTTATAGTGGTGGACATAAAAGCAGGGTGGCATGGAGTTATTTTTATGATGTGTACTATCATTTAGACATAAATAAAAATAATCAACTAGCCTTGCAAGAAACTGGCTGGAAGCAGAATGGAATCTATTTAAGATTAACTATTTTGCATTATTCTACTTCTGATTTTCTTGACAACGGAATTAATAAGAAGAAAGCATATAGGAGGAAGTATTAGATTCTAACTCCAATTACACAAACATCATCCAACTGCTCCTGGTCATTGCGCCAGTCTTCAAATGTTTTGTCAATAATTTGCTTTTGTTTTGCCATAGTTTCTCCTTGTAATGAAACTAGCAATTTTTTAAACTTAGATGACATGAACTTTTTGCCTTTTGGTCCACCAAATTGATCGGCAAAGCCGTCTGAGAAAATGTAAATGCAATCTCCTTTTTCTAATT
Source organism: Parvicella sp. (assembly GCA_041583015.1). GTDB lineage: Bacteria > Bacteroidota > Bacteroidia > Flavobacteriales_D > Parvicellaceae > Parvicella. Next base: position 6,499 of record JBFHGR010000134.1, read on the forward strand.
GTATTTTGTGACTCGTAAAGGGTTTTGAGTTTTCTTGTTTACCAATGGGTTGTTTGTCTGCTTTGGTTTCTAGTAGTTCACCATTTCTAACAATCCACAAAGGATTATTGGCTCCTGCCCAATAAAGCGTTTTGTTCATGATGCCGCACAGAGAAATATCCATTCCATCTTTTACCTCTTCATTACTTTTTTCAAATTCTTGGATGACAATCTCTCTTGTTTTGTCTAGGATTTTTCCTGGATCATTGAGGTTGTATTCTCTTACACACCTGTTCAGCGCATTGTTACAAATAACAGAAACCATTGCGCCCGGCACTCCGTGTCCTGTACAATCTGCAGCTGCAAATAGTGTTACGCCATGTTTTTGCTCTAGCCAATAAAAATCACCGCTTACAATGTCTTTAGGTTTGTAGAGTAAGAAGTTTTCAGGAAGTAATTCATTGAATAAAGCAACTGGTGGCAACATTGCTGTTTGCAGTCGTTGTGCATAGGTTATACTATCTTTTATTTCTTTGTGCTGTTCTTCTAAGTGCAGGTGTTGCTTTTCTATTTCTTCTTTTTGACCTGCAATTTTGTCCTTAGCTTTTTTACTTTTCTTGCTTGTTCTTATTGCTAAAACCATTAAAGCTAATGCCAACAAACCTACCAATGCAACTCCGCATAACAAGATGGTTTTTTTAGCATTTTCTTCATCTGCCACCGCTTTTTCTTTGGTGGCTAAATCAAGGTTTTGGGCTAATATTTTGTTTTTGTTCTCTTGCTCAGACAAAACTAATTTGGTCATCACCTCTTGCTTTCTGATGTTCTCTTTTAGGGTGTTAATAACAACCATTTTTTTGTCTGCGGAATTATTCAAGGCTGCTATTTCCTGTGTAAGCGAGGTGTTTTCATTTTGAATTTTTGCCACATACTTTTCTGTATAAGCCGCTAATTGTTTGAGTTCATCTACCTCATCTAAAGAAAACCTAAGTGAAGTATATAACTTGTAATAGTCTAAGGGTGGTTTACAATCTTCTGTGGCGTATAGCATAGAAAGACCTAAGTAATCTGAATACAATACTTCATGATAGTTAGATTTCTTAGCCAGCTCAACACTTAAGTTATAGTAAAAAGTAGCAGAATCTATATCCTTAGTTTTTACAAAAGCATTAGCAAGGTTGTAGAATGTTAGCGATTTTTCTCTTTCGTTGCCATTAGCAGCTTGAATGGAAACAGCTTTTTGATAGTTGTCTACAGATGATTTAAAGTTTTCTTTTTGAAAATTGATATTTCCAAGGTTATTGTAAAGGTTACCTAATGTTTTATGCTGGTTGGTTTGTTCCGCTATGCTAATCCCTTTCATTATCAACATTTCAGATGAATCTAATTGTGATTGATTGGTTAAGTTAATCGCCAGGTTATTATAACTAGCAGCTAATTCCTCTTGATCATTTTGCTGTGTTTCCAGATTAATAAGTTCCAAAAGCGTAGCTTTCTCATCGCTAAATTTATTAGTGGTTTTATATAATTGCGACAAAGAATTAAGGATGTTTCCTTCGCTTTTTTTATCTCCTATATTTCTACTAATCACTTTTGCTTTGTAAAAGCACTCTAATGCTTTATTGGTTTGGGCGGTTTGCTCATAACTTGCCGCCATA
>JBFHGR010000135.1:0-8120 GCA_041583015.1 Parvicella sp.
ACGAAGTAGAAAAAATGTCTAAGTCCAAATACAATGTGCAAACACCAGATGAATTGGTGAAGCAATTTGGTGCAGATACCTTGAGATGCTATGAAATGTTTTTAGGCCCATTGGAGCAATTCAAACCTTGGGATGTAAAAGGGATAAATGGCGTACATAACTTCTTGAAGAAATTGTGGAGATTGTACCACAGAGGAGAAACTTTCAATGTTACAGAAGATGCACCAAGCAAAGCATCGCTAAAAACATTGCACAAGACCATCAAGAAGGTTACAGAAGACTTGAATCGTTATTCGTTCAATACGGTGGTGAGCACCATGATGATTGCTGTCAATGAATTGAATGAGCAGAAATGCACAAGCAGAATCATCCTAGAAGACCTTGTGATTTTATTATCGCCTTATGCACCGCACATAGCAGAAGAACTGTGGGAAAAACTAGGGCACAGTACTTCTATCACTAAAGCAGCTTGGCCAGTATTTGACCCTGCGATGTTGATAGAAGATGATTTTGATTATCCTATTTCTTTTAATGGAAAGATGAAATTCAAACATTTGTTGCCTACTACGCTAAACCCCAAAGAGATAGAAGCAGAGGTAATGAAGTTGGAAAAAACCATTCAAATATTGGATGGTAAAATGCCAAAAAAAGTTATAGTTGTACCTAAGAAGATCGTAAATATAGTCGTATAGTTATTTTTTGACTTAATTTGTAGAACTAATACATCAAAAGGATAAAAGATTTGAAACCGGAAAAACAATTAAAATTTGACAAAGCCTATTTGAGAATGGCTACAGAATGGGCTAAATTATCCCATTGTCAAAGGAAACAAGTGGGAGCCATCATCGTAAAAGACAGGATGATTATCTCTGATGGATTCAATGGAACACCTACAGGTTTTGAAAATCCGTGCGAAGATGAAGAAGGTTACACTAAATGGTATGTACTTCACGCTGAAGCAAATGCTATTACCAAAGTAGCAGCAAGTGCACAAAGTTGCAAAGGAGCTACCTTGTATCTTACTTTATCTCCGTGTAAAGAATGTTCCAAATTGGTGCATCAAGCGGGTGTGAAAAGACTGGTGTATATCAATGGATATAAAGATGATGCAGGATTGCAATTTCTTGAAAAAGCAGGTGTGGAAGTAGTGCAAATACAAGACATAGATTAATGAGCGAAGATTATTCTGAAATAAAAGTAGAACAGTATATCCGTAAAGAATATTCTTCTAATTCACCTAGAAATAATGGTGGTGGAAATGGGGTGCCCAATTGGATAATCTATAGTATTCCGTTGTTGCTTGTATTGGTGGCAGTACTGTTTTATAATATTGGAGCAAGTAAATTTAAAACGAGCGAAACTGTTGAGAGAGAAGAAAAATTAAGTAGGTTGAGTGAAGTGATTCAAATGGTTGAGTCAAACTATGTGGATTCAGTTGATGTGGAAGATTTGTATGCGTCTTCCATCAATGGGATGTTAAAGAAATTGGATCCTCACTCTGTTTATATACCCAAGGAAGATGTTGAGCAAAGTAATGAACAGTTACAAGGTCATTTTGGTGGAGTAGGAATTCGATTCATTATTCTCAGAGACACTTTGATGATTACAAATGTTATTGATGGAGGACCTTCTCAAATGGCAGGTCTTAAAAGTGGCGATAGAATTGTTAAGGTTAATGATGAGAATATTGCTTCAATTGGTATTGATATTGAAGGTGTACATGAGCGATTGAAAGGAACTTTTGCTTCTAATGTTATTCTAGGAATTTATAGGCTGGAGGATAAAAAAATAACCAATTATTCAATTTTGAGAGGTGATATTCCTTTACCGTCTGTGGATGCAGCATATCTTATTGAAGACGGAATAGGTGTGATTAAAATAAATAGTTTTTCTAGTCTTACTGATGTAGAGTTTGATGAGGCAGCTACTAAATTAAAAAAGCAAGGTGCTAAGAAATTAATCATGGACTTGAGACATAATGGTGGTGGTTATATGCATACAGCCATCAATGTGGCAGACGAATTCTTGTCTAATGGAAAATTAATTGTTTATACTGAAGGAGTGAATTCGCCTAAATATGAAACTTTTGCTACTAGTTTTGGGCAGTGTGAAAATATGCCGTTGGCAGTTTTGATTAATAGTGGTTCTGCATCGGCTAGTGAAATTGTATCGGGAGCTTTGCAAGACAATGATAGAGCCATCATTATTGGAAGAAGATCATTTGGAAAAGGGCTAGTTCAGCGGCCATTTGAATTGCCTGATGGTTCTGAATTGAGATTGACAGTGAGTAGATACTACACACCGACTGGAAGAAGTATACAAAAACCTTATGGGGAGGGTATAGATTACGGAAATGATATTTATGATCGATATGAGAATGGAGAGTTGCAGCACATCGATAGTAGCGTTTTTGAAAATGCACCTAAATTTACAACTCCAAAAGGTAAAACAGTGTATGGTGGTGGAGGTATCATGCCGGATGTTTTTGTTCCTATTGATACAGCAGGTTCCTCTTTATATTTAACCGCATTAAACTATTCTGATGCATACAGAAATTTCTGTTTTGATTATTTGGATCAACATAGAGATGAGTTTGATTATGAGGATGAAGAAGAATACAATAGAAAGTTTAATGTATCAGATGAATTACTTGAAGAATTTTTGACCTACGCAGAGGAAAATGAAGACATCAAAAAAGATCCTTCTGATTTAAAGAAATCTAAGTACAGAATAGTAAGTTACTTGAAAGCTGAATTAGCTACTTACCTTTATGACGGGGCTGCGCGTTATTTAGTAAATGTTCCGCTTGATAAGGAGATTCAGGTGGCAATACAGGAGTTAAAGAAGTAGTTTTTGCTTTTATTTTCTTTTTTATGATTCCATTGGAAGCAATGACGGCTAATATCACTGCGGCTCCTATGTAAAATGTAGGAGACATTTTTTCACTCATAGGCCATAAGATAGTGGCTAAAATAATAGAGTAAATGGGTTCTAGATTAACAGACATGGTCACTGTATATGGTGATATTTCCTTCATTACATCAACGCTTACTATGTAAGCAAAAGAAGTGCAGACTAATCCAAGTACTGCGCAAAGAATAATGTCTTGTGTAGTAAAGTGAAATGCTTGAATATTATCATAATAAGTTATTGAAACAACTATAATTAGAAAAATCAAAGCGAAACTTAATTCCAAAAAAGAAATGTTTTTAGCTCGTCTTCCCTTTTTAATTAATTTGCCATTAATTACGGTAAACCATGAGGCTAGAAATGCGGAGCCAATACTCATCAGCATTCCGGCCATATATTTGGATTTGAAAAAAGGTTCGCCTGGTTCTTTGCAGACAAAGAAAATTCCAAGAACAATTAGAATTCCATGAACAACCTCGTAGACTACTGGTTTTTTCTTGAAGTAAAGCGGTTCAAGTAATGAGGTGAATAACGTGCTGCTGGAAAAACATATTAATGCAACACTTACATTGCTCAATTTGATTGCTCCAAAAAATGTTATCCAATGTAATCCAACGATAAGACCAACGTAACTTGTTTCTTTTAAAGCTTCCTTGGAGTAATTAATTTTATAGCCACTTACTTTGAAGTATACATAAATACCGAGTACCGCAAAAATTAACCGATATAATACAATAATGGCCTCGTCTAGATTAATCATTTTCCCTAAAGGGCCTGTTAATCCAAAAATTAGCACTGTGAGGTGCATCAAAATGTGATTTTTATACTTGCTTAACACGGTGCTAAGTAAATCATAATTTTTGAATTTGTAATAAATTAACAAGTAAATAGTTGTTGTGTAAAATAAAATAATGTATCATTGTAAAAAAATAATACAAGATGAGCATTATAGAAAATTTGAAATGGCGATATGCCGCAAAGAAAATGAATGGGAATACCGTTCCTCAAGATAAATTAGATACCATTTTAGAGTCGATTAGGTTATCACCTTCTTCTTCTGGTTTACAGCCATTTAGAGTTTTAGTGATAGAAAATAAAGAGTTGCAAGAGAAAATAAAACCAATTGCAATGGGGCAAAGTCAGATTACGGATGCTTCACATTTGTTGGTTTTTGCAAGTTGGGATTGTTATACCGAAGAAAGAATTAAAGAAGTATTTGCAGCAACATTGCAAGAAAGAGGTTTGCCACCAGAAACAATGGATGAGTATAGAAAAAACCTATGGGGGATGTATTCTCAACTGCCAGTAGAGTGGCATCAAAGTCATGCTGCTAAACAAGCGTATATTGCTATGGGTATTGGAATGGTTGCGGCAGCAGAAGAAAAAGTGGATGCTACACCAATGGAAGGGTTTGATCCTGTGGCATTGGATGCTTTGTTAGGCCTTGCCGAAAAAGGATTAAAGAGTCAAGCAATACTACCTTTAGGTTACAGAGATGAAGCCAATGATTGGTTGGTTAATATGAAAAAGTATAGAACACCAGCAAATGAGTTTTTCATAAAGTTATAAGTAATAACTTAGTTTAGTTTATCCTTCTCAAGGCTTCGTCCTTGAGGAGGTTTTTTATGTCACTATAATGGATGATTTTACATTTCGAATAATTAAAAGAACTAATTTTACAGTAAATTAAAAACATAGCCATGTTTCAGAAGTTTTTTGTAGTATTTACATCGGTAGTATTTTTATCATCTTGCCAAGACAAGACAGCAGAAATAACGGGACCTCCAGAGCCTGTAAATCCTCCAGTAATTGTTGAAGATATAGTTGTCCCTAAACAGAATAATGTTATTACGCCTGAGTTTTGGGAATCTTTTGAAACACAAAAGAAGGTCGTTTATTTTTATTCTAAGATTGATTCTTTGCAAATTCATTTGCCATTAGAAAAAGAATTAGCTAAGTCATATTGTGCATCAAACAATATCTCCTATCATGAATATTATACTAATGACAATATGGGGTTGGTTCAATTAGATGATAGTTTGTTTTTTGATTTAACTGATAATTTAACTTTAAACAAAGAAGGCTTCTTACTTCTTAAGCAAGGGAAATTAAAAGATGTCAGTTATGAAGGGTTGAATCAAGTTTTATTGCAGGAGCAATTGTCTTCATTTTTCAATGATTAGAGGCCACTAGCAGCCACTACAATGCTTACTTTTGTGCCAGGTATTTTTAGCAATTCCAATGCGCAACTTTCTAATGTTGCCCCTGTGGTGACAACATCATCTACCAACAAAAAATGTTTGTTTTGGTGATTGGAGTCTATCACTTTGAATATGTTTTCAACATTCTCCCATCTTTCAAATTTATTTTTTCTGGTTTGAGAAGTAGTCTCAACATGTCTGATGATAATTTTCTCATTCGTGGGGATTCCTGTCACTTCTGAAATCCCTTTGGCAAGAAAACTACTTTGATTATAACCTCGTTTAAGCATTTTTTTTGGATGTAATGGTACGGGTATAATACAAGAAAAGGTAGAAGGAGGAATCTGCTCATTAATTTCTTTGCCGATTTCCTTCCCTAAAAATATACCAATATCAGTTTTTCCTTTATATTTTAGATTGTGGATGATGTCTTGTAATCTTCCTCTTTTTCCGAAATGAAAGGATGAAAAGCCGTAGGTTAGTTGAACTCGACCCCAGAATAGTTTGGCTACGGGATTGTCAATTTGTTTTATGTAATTTGTTCTAGGTAGTTCGGTTTGACAAAGAATACAGACATGCTCTTCACCTTTTTTGAGGACGTTATTGCAACTAGTGCAATTATTGGGGTAAAAAAGGTTGAAGAAATCGTTTAACATAATCTTGGTTAAAAGAAACTTAAATAGACTTTTGAACGTTAGTGGTATTAAGTATTTTTGAACTTTAAATTTATAAAAAAATTATAATGGAAGAGCAACCTAAACAGTCTAAAGCTAAAGATGGTATTTATATCGTCATTATATTACTACTTATTGGTGGAGTAGCATATCTAGGATATCAAATGGGAGAGACTAAGAAAATGCTAGAAACTTGTAATGATACCTCAGCGTCTCTATCACAAGATAAAGATGAATTGAATGAAATTCTTAAAAATACAGGTATCATTGCAGATGCTGACAATAATGAGGTTAAGGAAAACCTTACCGCAATGTTGCAAGAGTATAATAACATCGAATCATCTAATGTTGAAATGCAAGATAGCATTGCTGCTCAGAAACAAAAAATAACAGACCTTCTAGCAGAAGTAGAAAATTTAAATAATGCGAAGAAAAAGGACTGGGGAAAAATTTACAAATTAAAAAAAGAAACAGAAACGCTTAGAGAAATCATGAAGGGATATATTCATACTATTGATTCTTTGAATACACTCAATATTGATTTGAAAAATACCATTGTTAAAAAAGATGAACAAATAGATGGCATTAGTAAGGATTTATCAAGTGTAAAAGACAAGAATAAAGAATTACAAAACACTGTAGCTGCTGGTTCTGTTTTGCAAACTACGGGTATGTCTGCCTATGCTATTAAAGTTAAAAATAACGGAGGTCAAACGGAAACATCAAGATCTAATAGAGCTGACCAGATCAAAGCATGCTTCACAGTGATTGAAAATAAAATAGCCAAGGCCGAAGCGAAAACGCTGTACATGCGAATAATAGACCCATCAGCCAGCGAATTAGTAGGAGAGGAGCCAATAGTCTTTAATATGGGAGGTAAGGATGGTAAGGCTTGTATATCAAGACAAATAAACTACCAAAATCAAAATACAGATGTCTGTATTTATTATGAACTAGAAAAAGAAATAACAGGAGGTACCTATATCGTTGAAATTTATTGTGAAGGCAATAAAATTGGAAGTACATCCTTCGCACTAAAATAAAAACTATGCAACAACTACTTAAAATAACGGTTTGGAGTTTACTTTCATTGATGATTTTCACTTCTTGTGAGGAGACACCCTATAATCCTAAAGAGTTTTTACCCAAAGCAAAAGGCGATATGGGCGAAGTAGTTGTGGTTATGGATAAGAATTATTGGCAAGGTCCGGTAATGACAAAATTGAAAGCTGTTTTTGAGAAAGAAGTAATGTCGTTACCACAACCGGAATCATTGATGCAGATGAGTGTCATCACTGCGGAAGGATTTGGTAAGGGAACAAACCAACATCATTCTGTATTGATGATAGAGATTGGTGATTCTCCTGCTAATAAAAAACCTTATATATCAGAAAAGCGAGAAGATATTTATGCAATTGGGCAAATAATATATACGCTTCGCGCGCCAAATCAAGCGGCAGCAGTGGAGTTGTTAGAGCAAGGAGGTGAATTTTTATTGAATGAATATTTGGGGCAAACCAATGATATCCTGAAGAAAAAATTCAAAGCACAGAGAAGTGAAAAAATCAATGAGGAATTGGGAATCACCTTAGGTGTTAATCTAGATATACCAGGTAACTTTATCATTGCTGCAAATTACAATGATTTCATATGGATGAAACAAATGAGAGAGCGCTATGCAGATGGTCAGGATCACGAGATTCAAATTGGTGTAATGTGCTATTCTTATCCATACACAGATAGTTTGGCCTTCGATTTAGAAAAGGTATTGGATAAAAGGGATTCAACTACCAAAAAGTATGTTAGTGGTTTTATCAAGGGTAGTTATATGAAAACAGAAAGGGCATATGGCATAGAGTCTGTAGATAAAATGATTGGTGACAAATTTGTAAAAGAAACTAGAGGTGTGTGGAAAATGCAAAATGCTTTTATGGGTGGACCATTTATTTCTATTACAACTTATGATGAGAAAAAACAACGTATTGTTGTGCTAGATGGATATGTTTATGCACCTCATTTTAGAAAGATGGAATATTTACGTGAAGTTGAAGCAATTTTATATTCATTTAATTTTAATGAATGAGTATCTTTGAGACTTAAATTATAGCATGTCATCAATTAATAAATTATCTATTCTTATTCCTGCGTACAATGAAGCGCGTACCATTCACTTGATTTTAGATAAGGTTAAAGCGGTTAAACTTATCGGAGAAATCAGTAAAGAAATCATAATTGTGAATGACTGTTCATCTGATGATACAGTTGCGGCAGTTGAAAAATATCAGGAAAGTAATCCAGAACTAAATATTCAACTTTTTAATCAAACAGTGAATCA
>JBFHGR010000136.1:0-8082 GCA_041583015.1 Parvicella sp.
GTATTGATACCTAAGGTTTGTCACCCATTTATTTTTGGTAAATCCTAAGGATGTTTTAATACTTTGTTCTTTAAATCTAGAGTTCTTGGCGTAGCGTCCATTTCCCATTTGATAATCTGCATGATTTCTAATTCCACCATATAGATTAAACCTAAGTAGTTTACCACTAGTTTTTAAAGATAGTTGTTGGGTGTAGCCCATTGTGTTTGTCTCAAATTTTGAGTAGGAGGTTATTTCTGTTTGATAAACTGGTGCATAGTTTTCGTCATTGTAATAAAGAACACCACCCAAAGCATCTGCTCCATAGAGTAGGGAAGCAGGCCCTTTTATTACTTCAACAGATCCTATTCCTAATTCAGTTATCGCCATGCCATGATCACCTCCCCATTGCTGGTTCTCAATTCTCAACCCATTTAGATAGGTGACAATTCTAGAGCCGGAAAGCCCTCTGATACTTGGTCTTGATATACCAACTCCCATTGATGCTTGAGATACGCCAGGTATGTTCTCTAACATTTCACCAAGAGTAGTAGCTTCTATGTTGTTTATGTCGTTTAAACTTCTTTTGCTGACATTTACAATGGCATTTTTTTGAATAGAGCTTGAACCTGCGGAAATCAAAACTTCATCTAATTGAATATGACCTTTTTCTAGAGCAAAGACAAGCGTGTCTCCTTCTTTGTAGTCTACAATTTCAAATACTTCAGTGTTATAATCATGACAGGACACTTGTATTTGTTGTTTCTTACCAATGTTTAAGATTTTAAAAATACCTTGACTATTAGTTATTACGTTTTGTTGATGAGCAGATATAAAAATGGAAGCATTGGGCACTGGAAAATTGGTGCCATCTTCAATTATTTTCCCAATAATTTGATTTTGAGAAATAACAGTTAAACTTAACAGTGATAATATGGATGTTACTAATATTTGTTTCATTATATTTGCAATAATGTTGCAAAGATATAAAAACAAATGCAACACTGTTGCATTAAATTGAATGAAAAATTTATTAAAAAATAAAAAAATACGCGTAACCCCTTTTAGAATAGAGGTTTTGGAGGTTTTTAAATCTTTTGATAATGCTATTGATTTAAGTCAGCTAGAGCAAAAACTAGGTGATTTTGATAGAATTACACTTTATAGAACACTTAAGACATTTCAAGAAAAAGGATTAATTCATGAGATTGTCATGACTGGCGAAATTAAAAAGTATGCGCTTTGCGAAAGTGATTGTGGTAAAGAGGATCATCACCATCATCATAATCATTTACATTTTTATTGTAAAGGATGTCAAGAGATTTTTTGCATTGACTTAAAGGAATATCCTCAAATAAAATTGCCTAATTTTCAGATTGACAGTATTGAACTACAGGCCGATGGGCTTTGTAATAATTGCAAATGAAACGAATTAATATCAATTTAAATTAATACTATCTAATATTTGAATTTCCTAGCACACTTATATTTATCAGGCACAGATCATGAATTGATGATTGGTAATTTTATTGCCGATATGTTGCGAGGTAAAGAAATCTATGAATATGAAAAAGGTATTCTTGAAGGGATTACGTTACATAAAAAAATAGATGCGTTTACAGATGCTCATCCGATAGTAAAAGAATGTATTGAGATAATTAAACCCTCTCAGGGAAGGTATGCTACGGTGGTTGTAGACATTATGTTTGATCATTTCTTAGGAAAGAATTGGTCTACTTATCATAATGAATCTTTGGGAGATTATGCGCAGTATGTTTATGGTGTGATGGACGCTAATTATATTATTCTACCAGAAAGGTTTCAACAAATGTTGCCTAAAATGAAGGAAGAAAATTGGCTATATCAATATCAATACATTTATGGTATGGAGAAAGCATTTGAAGGGATTTCACGAAGGGCTAGTTTTGATTCTAATATGGCATTTGCTACTGAGGACTTATTATCTAATTTTGATGAATTAGAACAGCATTTTAAGGATTTCTTTAAAGATATGATTAACTTAGTGCAAGATAATGGAGTAATTTTATCTAAACCGATTGATCAATAAGTATCTACATATAATTATAGGACTATTATTAAGTGTCAGCATATGGTCTCAAGATACTGTCATCCTTGATAAGGGAAACACAAACTTAAATAAATCAATTACTAGTCAATTCTCCATTTTTAATGCAGGAAAAGAAGAATTTTTGATAGAGGAAATTCTATTGAAAGATTCTTTGTCGTTTGTTCCTCTAAAAGGAAATTTGGCAAATCTTGATTTTACAACTTCCACTTACTGGATGCATTTTGTGGTGGTTAATAAAGAGTCTCAATCCAAGGAATTAATTTTCGAAACAGCAAGACCTATAACAAATATGGTAAATCTCTATGAGATAGTCAACAATGGAAGTGAAATTGTTGTACAGCGATCTGGGGATGGTTTAGCGTTTGAATCGAAGCAGATAAAAAAGAATAAATCTATTTTTCGTATTTATATTGGTGCAAAAGAACAAAAAGAATATTGGCTTCAGATAAAAAGTGACGGGGAAGTTATAACACTTCCTATGATTTTTTGGGAGTCAGATCAATTTGAAATTGTAAGTCAAAGAAATCAATTTTTCTCTGGTATTTTTTACGGAATTTTTCTTTTTGTTATAATAATTTACTTTACATTTTTCATCTACCTGAAGGATATGTCTTTTTTACTTTACGTATTCTATGTATTCTTCTCTGGTTTTATGAATTTTTGTTTAGATGGTTATGCGCATCAATATCTCTTTACAAGTGGCGGGTATTGGACACAACATAGCGTTCTTATAATGGCGGGACTTACAGTGGTTTTTGTGGTGCAGTATGCTTCTGCATATTTAAAACTTAAGACTTTTAGTAGACCATTGAATAAAATTTCACATGTCTTTAGTGGTATTGTCCTTCTTGCTTTAATACTTTCATTATTTCCGGGTAAAATGTATCAATTGGCTTATCCACTTATCAATGGGTTTAGTTTACTTGCAACTGTTTTTGTTGTTTATGCCGGGGTTTATGCAAAAATAAGGAAGCAGAATGTTGATGTATTATTCCTAATAGGGATGATTGTTTTAATTACAGGGGCGGTAATTTTTATACTTGGAAATTTTGGTGTGATAGATGCACCTGGTTTGACTCAAGTGTCATTGAAGGTCTCAACATTAATAGAGATTATTTGTCTATCCATTGTAATGGTAGGTAAATATAAAGTACTTCAGCGAGAAAAAGAGGATGCGCAAGCAGAGTTATTATTGCGTCTTGAGGGAATCAATGAAAAGTTGGAGATACAAGTTCAGGAAAGAACAAAAGAAATTGAACAAAAGAGTATAGAGTTAGAACTTAAGAATAATGATATTTTAGCGAGTATAAAATATGCAGAAAGAATTCAACGAGCTTTATTACCGAGTGCGGAAAAGTTTTCTGCACTATTGCCAGATTCGTTTGTGCTGTTCAAGCCAAGAGACGTGGTGAGTGGAGATTTTTACTGGATAGAATCTGTAAAAACTTCCGATGGTGATCAAGTGATTGTTTATGCTACTGCCGACTGTACCGGACATGGTGTGCCTGGAGCATTTGTGAGTATTGTGAGTAGTAGTTTATTAGATACATCCAAAACCAATAGAGATGTAAACACTCCTGCTGAGGCATTAGATTTTTTGAACAAAGAAATTAATCAAACTTTTAATTCTCAATATGCAGAAGAGAAAATTAGAGATGGTATGGATGTAGTTCTCTGTGGATTAAAAGTAGGAACGAGAGAACTAAATTTTGCTGGCGCTAAAAATCCGCTGTTCATAGTAAGAGAAGGAGAAATTATCGAGATAAAAGGAGATAAGCAGCCTGTAGGTTTTGTAGATGATGAAAAAACTATACCTTTTACTAATCATACATTAATGCTTCAAAAAAATGATGTAATCTACACTTTTAGTGATGGTTATGCTGATCAATTTGGTGGAGAAAAAGGTAAGAAATTTATGTATAGAAGGTTTAAAGAACTTCTTATTAGCGTATCAAATCTTCCAATGAACGAGCAAAAGGAGATTTTAAATAGTACATTTGAATCTTGGAAAGGAAACCTGGAGCAGTTAGACGATGTGCTTGTAATTGGTGTAAGAATTAAGTAAAAATGATTAAAATAATTTCATTAAATATTGTATTGGCTATGCTAATTAGTCTTGAGGGAATTGCCTCTAGTAGAGATTCGGTAGCAATGAGTAGTCATGCAAATTGTAGTCACGCAACATGGGGGTTCTATGGGCATAAGAGAATTAATAGAATGGCAGTTTTCACCTTGCCGCCAGAATTATTCACTTTTTATAAAAATAATATTGAATTTATTACAGATCACGCGGTAGATCCAGATAAAAGAAGGTATGCTGCAAAAGGAGAAGCAGAAAGACATTACATTGATATAGATCATTATGCTCATAATGGTGAAGATCCTTTTAGTATTGTACCTCAAAGGTGGGATGATGCTGTAAAGAAGTTTTCTAAAGATACTTTGCATGCTTATGGCATTGTTCCATGGCATTTAGAGGTGATGATGGGTAGGCTGACCAAAGCTTTTAAAGATGGGAATTTGGATAGAATTTTAAGTTTAAGTGCTGATTTAGGTCATTATGTTGGTGATGCACACGTGCCTTTGCATACTACGGAGAATTATAATGGTCAGTTGACAAATCAAAAAGGGATTCATGGTTTTTGGGAATCAAGAATCCCAGAATTAAATGCCGAGGATTATGATTATCTAGTTGGTACTGCAGTTTATGTTTCAGATCCATTAAAGGAGGCATGGAGAATAGTTAGAGAAAGTCATTATGCGGTTGATTCTGTTCTGAGGTATGAAAAGGAACTTTCTGATGAATTTGGAGAAGATCTTAAATATAGCATGGAGCAAAGAGGGCAAGTACTGATGAAAGTTTACAGTAAAGAATTTTCTGATGAGTATGAGAGAAGACTGGATGGAATGCAGGAAAAAAGAATGAGAGCATCTATTTTTATGGTTGGTTGCTTTTGGTATACAGCATGGGTGAATGCTGGACAGCCTAACTTAAATCAGATAAGTGGTGACATTTCTGATGAAATGAAAAAAGAAATGGAAGAAAATGATAAGTTTTTTCAAAACGGAAAAATATTTGGACGAGAACATGATTAAGTTATTGTATTTAACTTATTCAAATTTAGGAGTTTTATTCGTCTGAAATAAGTTGTATCCGAGAAAAATTTCATGTCAATTCTTTAAGTTAGATTAACACTAGATTATAATAAAGAAGTAATTTTGTAGTTACATTAACCTATTAGATTAAGAATGAGAAAATTATTGATGCTTATACCGTTTGTTGTTGTTTTTACAACAATAAATGCACAGCAAAAGTATACTTTAAGTGGTAATATGACTGATGCCACTAACGGTGAAGGTCTTATCGGTGCAACGGTAAAAATCAAAGATCAGAATAAAGGAACGGTAACTAATTTATATGGGTTTTACTCCTTAACATTAGAGGAGGGAACATATCAAATTGATTATTCCTACATAGGTTATGCTACGGTTTCTAAAGAAGTTAAACTAATAGATGACGTGAAGATGGATATTGAATTAGCGGAGTCTTCTACGGTAATTACAGAATTTGTTGTGGAAGGAGAGTCCAGTAAAGCTAATATTGAGAGCATGGACATGAGCAAGAACGAACTTAAAATTGAACAAATCAAAGGCATTCCTGCATTAATGGGAGAGGTGGATGTCATTAAGGCTATACAGTTGTTACCTGGTGTGCAGACTGTAGGGGAGGGAGGTTCTGGATTTTTTGTAAGAGGTGGTGCTGCTGATCAAAACCTTATCCTTCTGGATGAAGCTAATGTTTATAATGCTTCACATCTTATGGGATTCTTTTCTGTATTCAATCCTGATGCGGTAAGAAATGTGGAGTTGTACAAAGGAGGAATACCTGCGCAATATGGAGGGAGATTGGCATCTGTTTTGGATATCAGAATGAAAGATGGGAATATGAAAAAATTCTCAGCAGAGGGAGGAATAGGAACAATTTCAAGTAGATTGACATTGAGCGCTCCAATAAAAAAAGACAAAGGTGCATTTATGATCTCTGCCAGAAGAACTTATGCTGATTTGTTTTTATTTCTGTCTAAAAATGAAAGTTTAAAGTCTGCGCAACTTTATTTTTATGATGCTAATATCAAAGGTAATTATATCATTAATGAAAAAAATAGAATTTATCTTTCTGGTTATTTTGGAAGGGATGTTTTTAGTCTTGCAGAGCAGTTTAGAATGAATTGGGGTAATGGAACAGGGACTTTAAGATGGAATCATAACTTTACGAATAAACTGTTTCTAAATAGTACGTTTGTTTTTAGTAATTATGATTATTTATTGGGTAGTCCTCCGGATGGAGATGCAGATGGTAATGACTACACTTGGAAGTCAAATGTTAGAGATTTTTACCTAAAAGAAGATTTTAATTATTACCTCAATCCAAATAATACTATAAAGTTTGGAATACAATCAGCTTACCATGAAATATCGCCAGGAATTATTGAGTATAATATTGATGGGGTTGCAAACCAGTTGGAAACTGCAAGTACGAATTCTCTAGAACATGCGGCTTATATTTCTAATGAACAGAAATTCACAACGCGATTTTCTGCTGTTTATGGATTGAGATATTCTCTTTTTCAAAACATAGGGGAAGGTAAGGTGTATTCTTACGATGAAAACTTTAACGTTAGTGATACAAGTTTTTATGATAAAGGAGAAATTTACCAAACTTATGGAGGTTTCGAACCAAGATTAGGCTTGAAATATACAATCAATGAGAATAGTTCTGTAAAGGCAAGTTACAATAGAACGAGACAATACATCCAATTGGCTTCCAATTCTACTTCTTCTTCGCCACTTGATGTTTGGTTTTCAAGTAGTCCTAATGTAAAACCGCAATATGCCGATCAATTTGCTGTAGGTTATTTTAGCAATTATTTTAAAGATACACTGGAAACTTCTGTAGAGGTGTATTATAAGAAAATGTACAATACTATAGATTTCAAGGATCATGCTCAATTGCTATTGAATGAGTTTCTAGAAGGCGAACTTAGGTATGGAGATGCTTATTCTTATGGTGCAGAAGTAATGCTTAAAAAACAAAAAGGAAAATGGTCTGGTTGGTTGAGTTATACTTATTCTAGAGTGTTTAAGGTCATCCCTTTAATAAATGATGGAAATCAATATCCAGCAAAATACGATCAGCCGCATAATATATCCTTCGTGAGTTCTTACGAATTTAATAAAAGACTATCTGTGTCATTAAATTTTGTGTACAATACTGGAAGGGCAGTAACAATGCCTACAGGAAAATATGTGTATCAAGGTCAAACTATTCCTACTTATTCGGCAAAAAATGCAGAGAGATTGCCAGATTATCACAGGTTGGATCTTGGTGTGAATTATAAAGGCAAGCACTATGGGGAAAAGAGATTTATGGGAGAATGGGTTTTTTCAATCTACAATGTTTACAACAGAGCAAATGCCTATAGTGTGAATTTTGTAGAAAGTGACACAGATCCTAATGCAACACAGGCAGAAATGCTTTATTTGTTTAAAATAATTCCTTCCATTACTTACAATTTTAAATTTTAATTCCATGAGAAAATTATTATATATTTTACCAATTGGTTTGTTATTATTCGGAAGTTGTACTAAAATTATAGACATAGATTTGAATGATGAAGAGAACAAAAGGTTAGTTGTTGATGCTGTTTTTACCACGCTTCCTCAGGAACATGTGGTAAAACTTAACGTCACAGCAAATTATTTTTCTTCTGATGTTCCTCCTGTGGCAACAGGTGCTACTGTATCTGTAACGGATGGGAGTAATGTGATTGACTTTATTGAAACAGAACCAGGTATTTACAAAACGGATTCTTCAGCAAAGGCTATACCTAATACTAATTATACTTTGAATATATCTTACGATGGAAAAACTTATACGGCAGAAAATTACTGTGACTCTGTTCCTGAGTTAGATACTGTTTTGGTTGAATTTGTACCAGCTACACAAACGAGCA
>JBFHGR010000137.1:0-8061 GCA_041583015.1 Parvicella sp.
CCATTGCTGTAATTTCACTATATGGATTAATTCTTTTCCAAAACCATCTTAAGATAAATAGCAATCCTGTTCCTGCCCCAATTTGTAACATAATTTGTAAAAAATCTGCTGCACTACTTAAGACATACGAAAATGCTCCAGCACAAATCATCAATACCACAGTACTCAATCTTCCAACACCTACCAATTCACTTTCTTTAGCATCTTTTTTAATAAACCTTTTGTATATATCATTTACCATATACGAAGATCCCCAATTTAATTGCGTACTGATAGTACTCATAAATGCAGCAATCAATGATGCCAAAACAATACCCAATAAACCACTTGGCAACATCGTCAACATAGCAGAATAAGCAGCATCTCCTTTGATTAAACCTGGATCTACATCACTAAACGCTGCTTTGATGGATGCTAAATCTGGGAAAACCATAATGGATGCTAAAGCTATTAATATCCATGGCCATGGACGTAAAGCATAATGAGCAAAATTGAAAAACAAAGTTGCAAATGTTGCGTTTTTCTCATCTTTAGCGGCCAACATT
Organism: Parvicella sp.; assembly: GCA_041583015.1. Classification (GTDB taxonomy): domain Bacteria; phylum Bacteroidota; class Bacteroidia; order Flavobacteriales_D; family Parvicellaceae; genus Parvicella. The sequence goes on from JBFHGR010000137.1 coordinate 546, forward strand.
CGTTGCGCAATATATCCTCCCCCTCCTGGTTCTGCTCCTGGATACCACGTACTCCACCATTGCACAGCAAAAGGAATAATAATCAGTACAAGCATTTTTTCGCTATCAGCAAAATCTGGAAAAATTGATAAGGTTTCTGGTTTGATAGTTGCCACCAAATTATCTAGCCCGCCCACTTCTGGAAGATTCACAATGTAATAAGTTGCCCAAACTGAACCGATCATTGCAATAATAAATTGAAAAAAATCTGTAATCAACACACCTTTTAATCCTCCTAACATGGAATATACTACAGTAACTCCACCAGCGAGGGCTATAAATGTAAATTGATCCATTCCAAACATGATGGCTGCAATTTTGGCTCCAGCCAAACAAACACCAGCCATGGTTATCACATTAAAAAAGAAACCTAAATACACTGCTCTAAACCCTCTCAGAAAAGCCGCAGATTTACCAGAATATCGTAATTCATAGAATTCCAAATCCGTAGTAACGCCAGATTTCCTCCATAATCTAGCATAGAAAAAAACGGTCAGTGTCCCAGTTAACAACATATACCACCATGCCCAGTTTCCTGAAACGCCATCATCTCTCACTAATTGAGTCACCAAACCCGGTGTATCTGCAGCAAAAGTTGTTGCCACCATGGAAACTCCCAATAACCACCATGGCATTTTTCTTCCAGAGAGGAAAAAATCATCAGAACTTTGTGATGATGACTTACTTACGTAAACTCCTATAAATATGGATAACAAGAAAAATCCACCAATGATAGCGTAATCTAGTGTTGATAAAGAATCGAAACTCATAAAAATGTTTTAGTGATTCAAATTTAAGACCTTGTTTGATTCCACTTCCACTTCTGCTGCTTAGTTATTACGATTAGACTGTTAGTTTATGAACTTTTAACAACATCTTTTTACCTATTCTTTGATTTTTAACTTAGTTTTGAATTCTTAATACATCATCATGAAAATTACACTATTATTTATCTCTTTGCTCTTTTTGGCTAGTTGCAATAACGATACAACAGATACAGAAAAAGAATTAGAGCCATATAAAAACGTAATAGAACAAAAAATCGTAGATTTTAACGGCTATAAAAATGCCGTAATGCAAAATGACGATGTACTTTACGTTGTTAACTTCTGGGCTACTTGGTGCGTTCCCTGTGTTGAAGAATTACCACATTTCATTGAATTAAATGAACAATTTAAAACCGAAAGATTCAACATGACTTTTGTTACATTGGATGGTGCTAAAGATTTTGAAAAACGTGTTTTACCATTTGCAGAAAAGCATAATATGAACGGAGACCTACTCCTTTTGGATGATGTGAAAAACATGAACAAATGGATAAAAGAAGTTAATGCTAGTTGGTCTGGAGCAATTCCAGCAACTGTATTATATAAAAACGGGAAACAACTTCACTTCACAGAAGGTCAACTTTCCAAAACAGAATTAGAAACATTAATCAAAAAATATCTATAACATGAAAAAATTACAATTATTAACGCTAGCGTCTTTATCACTTTTTGCAATATCTTGTGGAGTTGAAGAAACGAAAGATAAAGAAGAAACGAAAGAAACTCAAACTGAAGAAACAGTTGAAACGAATACTGACGTAAAAGAAGCGGAAGCACCTGCGCAAGGATATCAAATTGGAGACGTTGCTACTGATTTCAACCTAATGAATGTGGATGGTAATATGGTTTCATTAGCTAATTATCCAGATGCAAAAGGTTTTATTGTGATTTTCACTTGTAATCATTGTCCTTTCTCAGTGGCTTATGAAGATAGAATCAATGCTTTAGATGCAATGTACAAGCCTTTAGGCTATCCTGTTATCGCCATCAATCCTAATGATCCAGAGCTTAATCCTGATGATAGTTATGAATTAATGAAAGTAAGAGCTACAGAAAAGAATTTCAGTTTCCCTTATTTATTTGATGAAGGTCAATTCATTTACCCGCAATATGGAGCAACAAAAACTCCTCACGTATTCCTACTTAACAAAGAAGAAGGTGAAAATATTGTAAAATACATTGGAGCAATTGACAACAATCATGAAAATCCAAATGATGTAACAGAAAGATATGTTGAAGATGCTGTAAATTCTTTACTAGCAGGTGAACCGATTGCTGTTGAAAGTACAGTTGCTATTGGATGTGGAATTAAAGCAAAAAAATAATAAGTATTACACAGTACCATTTTACAAAAAAAAGGCAAGTATTAATTTACTTGCCTTTTTCTTTTTTATTCCTTTTTTCGTCCTTTTTAAGAGCCTTTTCAAAATCTTTAATTACCTCCTCTTTAAACATCCGCTTCACGGCATGTTCAATATTAAAGTACATATCCATATTTCCCTCTTCTTCATTGATGATTTCAAGTATATCTAAAAAATTACCATGTTCATCTTCTCCTGACCCCATAGTTCCTATTTCTAAACCAAAAACAAATCTAATAAGCAATTGTCCGTCCATAGGACTCAAGACGAATATTGGCCTTGAATAAGTACCATCACCGCTTGATAGGATAGTTTCTAGCACTGTTACAAATTGATACTTTGCCGTAACCTCTTCCTCTACCCTTCCTAATTTTGCCAAAACATATGCTCGTTCAAGTAAAGCTGTAAAATTAAGCGGATGAATATCCAGCACACTATCACAAAGTGATAATCCTTCTTCTAGACTGTCATTTTGCGATAATTGAAGTATTCTTCTTTCTACATGCACCAATTCATAAGGATAATAATCCTCTTGCTGCGTTTCTCCAATCATAAGCGCCAAAACATCAAAATCACTCAACGTTGTATCACTTTCCTGAAACCTTTCAAGAAGTTTTTCATAATTCAATTCACTTCGCTTCTGCTGAGAAAGATCTTTGATACTATCAAAATGCTGATTATAATTAAAAACAAATTGGGCATTTGCAATGAAGCAAACACCCAATAAGCATTGTATTAAAATTAAAACTTTCAACTTAATTAGATAATATTTCAAATTCAGTACGTCTGTTTTGTTGACGTCCAGCAGCATTATCATTTGTAGCAACTGGCTGTGAAGAACCATAACCTTTAGATTGTAATCTTGACGCTGCTATTCCTTTACTTGTAAGATACGTCACAACAGCAGCTGCTCGATCTTTAGATAATTTAGCATTCATGCTTTCGCTTCCTACATTATCTGTATGACCAGAAATTTCGATTACCAATCCTGGTACATCTTTCATCAATTTAACCAATCTATCTAACTCTGAGTTACTTTCAGATTTTAACGTTGATTTACCACTATCAAAGAAGATATTTCTCAAAGCAATTTTGCTACCTTTCTTAATGTTTTTCAACTCAATAGTTTTATTGATCATGTTAAACCCTGTAGGTTCCATCACATCAAAATTCTCAGAATGGAATAAGTAACCTGGTGCTTTTACAGCAATCCCGTAGTTCTTTCCTGCTTCAAGAGACAATAGGAATTTCCCACTCGCACTATTTGTCGTAAAAGTCTCAATAACAGATCCTGAAGAGTTGTCAGTTAATTCAATTGTTGCCTCTACAGGTTTTCTGGAAATGGCATCAATCGTAATCCCTTTAAAAACTGTAAGTGCCGTTTTATCTACTTTAACTTCTTTTTCAATTTGCACTTCCTGAATCGGATTAGCAATACTCGCCAACAAATAATCTTCAGTACTTGATTGTAATTCTTTTGGTTCTCCCCAAAATGTTACTTTGTAAATATCCAATCCACCTTCTCCACCTTCTCTATTAGAAGCAATGTATGCATATTTTCCACTAGCAGTTACTGCGAAAAAATAATCATCATAAGGAGTGTTGATAGGATAACCTAAGTTTACAGGCTCTTGCCATTGCCCTTGTCTGTATTTAGACATAAAAATATCATACCCTCCCATAGAGTTATGACCTTCACTACAAAAATACATTATATCTCCTCTAGGATGAATATAAACAGAACCTTCATTAAACTTGGTATTAACATCAATTCCTACTGACTGTGCTGCACCAAACTCAGTATTACTATTATTCATTTTTTGGCAATAATAAATTTCATCACCTTTACTATTTTCTCCAGAAGCTTTTTTGCTCGTAATGAAATAAAGTCTTCTGTTGTTTTTATAATAACTAGCATAAGTTTGATCATGAATAGTATTTAAACTTCTATGCAAAGGTTTAGGTTCAGACCATTTAGTTCCGTTTAATTCTGACTCACATACATTATAATCTTTACCTTCCTCTTTTTTAAATGATAGCAACTTTGTTCCATCATAAGAAAGCATAGAAGCGGTTTCATCATTAGGAGTACTCATTGGAGCACCAACATTTACTGGTTTTGACCATTTACCATCTTTAATCTCAGAAAGATAGATATCTCCATCAAAATCTCCTACCTCATTAGGTTGATGACCATTTGGTCTTCTAGAGGTTATCATCATCGTAGTACCGTCTGTAGTAATACAAGGAGAATAATCATCTTGAGGAGAATTTACTGCTTTAACATTATCAATCCACACTCTTTCCGGTTTGGCATATAACGCTGTACCATATTGACATTCTTTAATTCTCTTCTTTAACATTTTACCTAAACTTTCAATTTGTTTAGATTTTGAACTAGCTTCAAATTTTTTGTAATACTTTGTAGCGCCTGAAAAATCTCCATCCAATTGCGCTGCCATTCCTAAATAAAAATTTAGAAAATCATCCACTTCAGGATTCAACTTCAATGCTGCTTGTAAGTACTTACTAGCTTTATACTTTTCATTAGTATATAAATATGCATTCCCCATAAAGAAATTTAATTCAGCACTTTGAGCATTGAATTTATAAGCTTCTTCAAACTCTAGTAACGCTGCTTTAAAATTATTTTCTGGGTTGATAATACCATAAATAGCCTCATTCCCTTTTTCTAAATACTCTACTCCTTTTTCATAGTGCTCTAAAGCAACTTTAAACTCCTCTTTATTATCCTTAAAATTGGATGCTTTAAAAGGCACATCTTGCGCAACCGTATTGATTGCAAATCCAATAAAAAGTGTTAGTATGATCAATTTTGTGTTTTTCATCTTTCTCTAATATTAAAATTCGCAATTGTTTGATTGATAATTCTTACCTAAAGTTGAGCCCAATTCCGCTGACTTACCCCAATCGGCACAAGCTCCGTCCATGTCTCTATTCATTTCTTTTGATGCTCCTCTATTAGCATAAGCATCACCAAAAGATTTATTTAATGATATTGCTTTATCAAAATCTGCAATAGCACCTTTATAATCTTTTTTCTTATGCTTAACGATACCTCTATTATTATATGCTGGTGCATAATCCTTATTAATGGAAATAGCTTTATCAAAATCCTTCAATGCTTCAACCAATTTACCTTGCTCCAAAAGCATTGCCCCTCTGTTATTGTATGCTAAATAAAAATTTGCATCCAATGACATTGCTTTGGTGTACGCATTCTTTGCACCTTCGTAATCTTTCATTAATTTCTTAACGGCACCAATGTTATTAAAAACAAAAGCATGTTTTGGACCATATTCACCCGCTTTAGAATAATCAGCCAATGCTTTATCAAACTGCTGCATCATTCGGTAACAACTTCCCCTATCATTATATGCTTCAAAATATTTAGGCTTCAATTCCAAACATCTGGTGAATTTTTTAATAGCATCTTCATACTCTTTCTTAAGAAACAAAACTGTTCCTCCGTTGTAAAAAGCTTTTGCATCTTTAGGATCGAAAAAAGTAGCCTGATCATAATCAGCTCCTGCTTTCTCTAAATCACCTAATTTTTGATTTGCTAAACCTCTTTGGAAATAAGCTTTAGGATTTTCATCATTTAACTTAATTAATGAAGTTAGTGTTTTTACCGCCCCTTTATAATCTTTCATCTTATATTGAGCAACACCTTTGTTATAAAACGCTGCCTCAAATTTTGGATCACCTGCAATAGCTTTATCAAATGACGCCACTGCTTCTTTCATTTTATTTTGCCCAAAAAGTGCAATCCCAGCATTGTATGCCTCTTGTGATTCTGCGGTGGCTGCATTGGCTGCATTTACCACATTAATACTGTCTTGAAACGCTTGTTCCTCAGGTGTGAGCTCAACTTGCGCCCAACTAGATATACCTAAAAACAATGCGGTGATAGAGAATAAAATCTTTTTCATCTAAATGATTTATAAGTGAATATGATTAATAATAAGGCTATTACAAGCCATTTTTCTTAGTGCTTCGAAAGTACCAATTATTGCGCCAAAATAAAAGATTAGTTATTCACAGTATGTGTAAAACTTATAATTTGAATTAAGTCCAATCACCATACAATCTTGTCAATTTTAATCGTAAACCCTATCTTTGAGAATCGACAAAAAACAAAAAGAATAGATTTTAAGTATGAGTGATTATGAAGTAAAGCAACATCAACTATTCATTTCAAACTGGAAGCTTTTAAGAACACTTAAAAAGCAAAACAAAATTGCACCTCAGCATAAAAAAATGTTTAGAAAAATTACATTTATGACATTGATGCTGGCTCCTTTAAGATGGCTGCAATCTTTGCTATTCAACAGAAGAATAAGAAAAATTAACTTCGATGAGAATCCTCCGGTTTTTGTTTTAGGCCATTGGAGAAGTGGCACCACTCACCTACACTATTTATTAGCACAGGACAAGAAGTTTGGTTATCTGGAGAACTTCCAAGCCTTCTTTTTTAGAGTTGCATTCATATCAAAAACATTCATGAAGCCGGTTTTGAATCTATTTATGCCCGCTACACGACCTCAAGACAACATTAAAATCAATGCCAACTCACCATCAGAGGAAGAACATCCATTGACTAATATCACAGAAAAAAGTGGCATGCAAACTTTCTTCTTTCCTCAGAACATAACTTATTACGATAAGTATAATATTTTCAAAGGAACAACAGAAAAAGAAAAGAAAAGTTGGAAAAAGGCCTTTCATTGGTTACTGCAAAACATATCCTACTATACCGGAAAAGATAAAACACTGCTTTTAAAGAATCCTCATTCAATGGGAAGGATCAAAGTCTTGAGAGAAATGTATCCCAATGCCAAATTCATTCACATACACAGAAATCCATATGATGTATTTAATTCCAATATTCACTTGTATCAAAAAACAATAAAAACACAATTCTTACAAGATTTTAGTGATCAAGAAATAGAAGAAAGAGTTTTGTATTGCTATGAGACTAGTATGGCTAAGTTTATGGAAGACTGGAAGGATGTACCTTCTGAAAATGCGATAGAAATAAGTTACAAAGAACTATCTGACACTCCATTGGAAACCATAAAAAAAATTTACGATTCTATTGATCTAGGAGATTTTGAAAAAGTAAAACCAGCATTAGAACAATACATTAATAAAGAAAAGAATTATAAAAAAAATAATTTCACCGAAATAAGAAATGATTTGTTAGTGCAAATCAATAAAAGGTGGAAATTTGTGTTTGATAAATATGATTACAAAATTACCAATACC
>JBFHGR010000138.1:0-8014 GCA_041583015.1 Parvicella sp.
ACTTCAATCGTTTCTTATTAAAAGCTCAAATTGGACAATTGAAAAACGATTAGCAACTTTTAGACCCGTGAAAAGAAATACCAGTGCCTAACAATGGCTATACGTAATGCGGGTTTTCTGCTAAACGAAAGGTCAGTACATATAATGAAGTCCGCCAATACTTTAATTTGGTGTTTAAAGTGAATAAATTAAAAACAAAATATAAACTCTTGGCTACGTGCAAATTTGAAAACTCTGCTTTTCAAATCCCGCACTACGCATAGCCGGGTCGTTGAGGCACATAAAAATATACTCTAATGGGACACAAAAGTGTTTGTTTTGAATGTAAAAAATCTTTTAGTCAAGGTACAGACTTCCAAAATATTCATGAATCAAACTGCCCAAACTGTGGTGAACCTGTAACGATGTTGTCTCACAGATTTAGACCTCCCAAAATAACAGAAACTAAAAAATGGGAAACTGTTAAATTCTTGATCCAAAATGGATTTAAATATCAGCATATTTATAAGGATATTAACGAACCAAAAAACGGAGAAAAATCATTATCAAACCTTGTTCCCTATCCTGAAAATTTAAGAGAAGCAAAAGACTTTGTGGAAAAATACAAACAACAAGCAATAACAAAAGAATAAAAGTACGATGCCCTAACAAATCATAGAGCGCTCGTAGGTTTGAAGCGAGCAAGTTATCTACTTACTCCTCCCCTCTTCCACCTCCAAATAATTTTTGTATTTTCACAAAAAAAAACGAACTCCTTATGAAATATATATTTGCAACACTTTCAATCGTAACATTGGCCTCCTGCGCCAACATAGCCAAAGGTTTAGTAGCACCCAATCAGTGCAAAAAATGTGAAATGTACTTGGAAAACACAGGCGAAGTAATTTCCACCTACGAAGGTTGCGGTAGCGAAAATGTGAGACTAGAAGAAGAAGCCAAAGTTGCTGCATTTGAATACATCAAAAACACTGGCAATATAAACGCAAATGTAAGGTGCGAATCATGGCGTAAAGAACCAGAGGCGGAATAGGTTATTCCACTATTTCCAAATCCTCATCTTCCAAGGACAAATTAGTCAAACCTTTCAAGCCTTTTGCTAATTTTTTGAAATAAACAGAGAGCGATGTCTCACTCAATGGAATATCTACAGGTATTGTCAACGTAATTGGAATCATGGCGTCTACCGGCATGGCTCCATTAAAAGTGATTTTGGCGGTTTGCTTAATTGGCAATTTTACTGGCACCATAACATCTACAGGAATTTTCATACTCAATCCCACAGGAAGCGTATCTACAATGATCATGTCAATTGGTACAATACTGTTCACAGGTAAATCTTCACTAAACCCAACCCTCAATTTTTGATGTACAGGAATTTTCCCTTGTATTGGAACTGAAGGTCCACGTTTACCAAATATTGGCATTTTTACTTTCTGGTTTAGCGGAATAGTATCATCCACATCAATATTTACAAAATCTGTAACCGTAATGGTTGTATCTAATTTGATGTAATCATGCACGCCAATTTTAAAAGGGATTAACATATCTTCATTAACCGGAATCATTGCCGTAAACGGAATTTCTGTCTCCACTGTCATGTCAATGTTTACCACCAATTCATCCGTCACCGTAATTTCTGAATTCAAAGGAATAGACTCATCCACCGTTACTTCCGTAATGATGTGCTGAACGGCCATTTCTTCCATGATATTACCTACGGTTTCAAGCCTTCTTTCCGTTACATGTAATACAGTCAATAAAACACCTATTATCCCAAAACTAATCAATAGCGAGAGTACTAATAGACTCACCGACCATTTTTGAAACCTTGTCCATTTACTTGCCATGCTTCAAAGATAATTCTTTTATCCTATTATTTTTAAATAGTCCAAAAATTAGATAATTCACACCTTGCAGCGCACCAATCCACAGGATAAACTGAAAAGGCATAGCATGTCTTGTCTCCACATAAAAAAATGCTTGTAGCACCGCCAACAATATGGCACCACTAAACAGGAGTAAAATTGATTTCCTTTCCTTAGAAAAAAATCCTACCACAAAAAGTATAAGCACTACTGCATGGAAAAAGTTATACAATGCATATAAAATATGCCCATGATAATTCCCTGCTGAGATTTTTGAAAACCAAAACATATTTTTCAGTTTTACACCCCACATTTCTATAATACGCATGGGTGAATCATCCCACTCCTGCAGGTATGCTTCTTTATAAAAACCAAGTTGTTCTGCTAGACTTTTATTACTCCATTCATTTGCCACTTCGGGAGGAAACAAAGCATAATAACTGTTGCCATTGGCCAAAACATTAGTACCATCTGTTGCTGCTTGTATCCCAACCCAAAGGTATCTCCAAGTACCACTCGTCATTTCATATTTACCGGTGAGATTATGATTTCTCACCATCCAAGGTCCAGCAAATAACAATATGGCTATGGAAGAAATACCAATTAATTTGAAAAATAAAATTTTATCTTTTAATGCTAATATAAACGCAGGCAATATGGCTACGGCCAAGGTGGATCTTTCCAAAAGTGTAATTCCTACAACCAAAACTAAAATCAAACTAACTTTGAGTGAAGGAGATTTCTGCCAAACTAATCCGGTATACATCAATGCAGCGAACAAAAAAACATCCAATGTAACAGGATGAATCGTTGTGAATTGATAATGAACTAATAAAGGGTGAAGCAATGCTAACAAAACCAATGTCACAGCCATCCACTTTTTACCCAATGTATTCCTAAACTGAGTATCAAACACACGCCAAACTAAATATGCAAAACAGCCATTAACAATAATTTGAAATAATTGAACAGGAAGCAACACTTCACCAAATAGTTTAAAAAAGCCAATCAAAATCCATCCAAAGAATGGAAACTGGTGATTATAATCTATATTTCCATCCAACCTGTAATACATTTGACCATCTGCTATATAATTATGCGCGATACTCGTATTCTCAAAAGTTTGAGGCTGAATATTAAAAACTAAAAGGCAAATTACTTTGACAGCAGTTACAGCAACAATAAACAGAAGTATTTTCTTTTCGATTTTCAAATTGAAGTAAAATTCCTAACAAAGTTAATTTTCCTTTTGATTTCACTCTAATTGATACTTGAGAATAATTTAAAAAAAGTAACTTTGCTCAAAGAACAAACGCACGCTAAATGACATATCAAAATACACTTTCCTTTGCTAAAGAGATGGATGAAAAAGATCCATTAAAAAAATTCAGAGACGAATTTCACTTTCCTACTTTTACCAAGAAACCTGTTATTTACTTCACAGGAAACTCTCTTGGGTTGCAACCAAAAAAAGTAAAGGAATATGTTCTTCAAGAACTAGACGACTGGGCAAAATGGGGTGTTGAAGGTCATTTTCACGCCAAAAATCCTTGGATGCCTTATCATGAGATTCTTACGGATAGTACTGCTAAGATTGTAGGAGCAAAACCTGAAGAAGTTGTGGTTACCCATAGTTTAACTACCAACCTTCATTTATTAATGGTGAGTTTTTATAAGCCAACTAAATCAAGATATAAGATTCTTTGCGAAGCAAAAGCATTTCCTTCGGATCAATATGCATTGCAATCACAAGTAAAATTTCACGGATACCAACCTGAAGATGCCTTACTGCAAATTGCACCAAGAGAAGGAGAGCATACCGTAAGAATGGAAGACGTTCAAAAAATGATTGCAGATCATAAAGATGAAATTGCCATGATTATGATTGGAGGTGTAAATTATTATACTGGTCAACTGTGGGACATGGCATCTATTACCAACTGGGGTCATGATGCTGGAGCAATTGTAGGATTTGATTTAGCACATGCAGCAGGTAATATTAACTTGAAGTTGAACGAATGGGGAGTTGATTTTGCAGCATGGTGCGGTTATAAATATTTAAACTCTAGCCCAGGTGGCGTGAGCGGAATGTATGTCAATGAAAGACATCTAAAAGATAAAGAATTAGTCCGTTTTGCAGGATGGTGGGGACAAGAGAAAGAAACCCGATTCTTAATGGAGGAAACTTTTAAACCTATAGAAACTGCAGAAGCATGGCAACTGAGTAATGCTCCTGTATTGGGCATGGCTGCACACAGAGCATCGTTAGACATATTTGATGAAGCAGGTATGGATGCCATTTGCACCAAAAGAGATTTATTGACTGGTTATTTAGAATTTATTGTAGATGATATTTCTGCACGATATGACAATGTCAGTTTTGAAATCATCACGCCAAGAGACAAATCTCAACGAGGAGCGCAACTTTCTATCCTCGCACATGGACAAGGAAAATCATTGTTTGACTTCATTACAGAAGAAGGTGTTGTGGCAGACTGGAGAGAGCCTAATGTGATAAGAATGGGACCTGCGCCTTTGTACAATAATTTTGAAGATGTCTTCCGATTTGGTGAAATTCTAGAAAAAGCTGTAAATTTATAAACATGGAATCAAAAGACATGGTTAACTTAGTGATGCTAGGCATCATAGTTCTCATAAGTGGTATGGTACTTTGGAAAGTATCTTCCCTTCTTACTAAGGGAAAACGAAAACCAAAAGGCAGTAATTACTTTAATACAAAGATGAAGGATAAGTATAACAATATGTAGCCTTATGTTCATTTTCTAAAAAGAAATTCTTCTGCTTGAAATTTCGACCTTGTTGAGAAATCTCGTTCCAATTGATAGTAAGATTTCTCTACAAGGTCGAAATAACATAGATTATGTTTAAGTTTAAACTTAGATTTTGAAATAGAAATAAACCTATTAATGCTCTCACAGATAGTTTAAAAAAGTAAATTTGACACATGCAAAACGAAATTTTATTTAGTGCCAACAATATTGTCAAGAGATATGCAGCGCATACCGCCCTTGATGACGTGAGCATTGAAGTACCCAAACAATCCATCTTTGGACTTTTAGGCCCTAATGGCGCGGGAAAAACATCATTAATTAGAATTATCAATCAAATTACAGCGCCTGATAGTGGTGAAGTTATCATCAATGGTGAAAAATTAAAACGTGAGCACATCTCTATCATTGGCTACCTACCTGAAGAAAGAGGACTCTATAAAAAGATGAAAGTTGGTGAACAAGCCATGTATCTCGCACGCCTGAAAGGAATGTCGAAAAATGACGCCAAAACTTCGTTAGATTATTGGTTTAATAAATTCGAAATAGCAGAATGGTGGAACAAAAAGGTAGAGGAACTTTCCAAAGGAATGGCTCAAAAAATACAGTTCATAACCACCGTAATGCATAAACCTCAGTTGTTGATCCTTGATGAACCATTCAGTGGTTTTGATCCAATCAATACTAACTTGGTTAAAAATGAAATCAAAAATTTAAGAGATGAGGGGGCTACAGTCATATTATCCACTCACAACATGGGTTCTGTAGAAGAAATTTGTGATGACATTGCACTCATCAACAAGTCCAAAAAAATCTTGGGAGGAAAAGTTGCCGAAATAAAAGAGCAATTTGCCCAAGGACAATACAACATTGAATTTAAAGGAAATGTAGTTTCTTTTGCTAATGCAGTATGGGGAGGATGGGAATTAATAGAAAGAACCCAAATCGGTAAAGATCATTTTGCCGCAACTATCAAACTACTAGGAAACAACACTTTGAACAATTACTTGAAAGCATTATTAGACCACGTAGAAATAGTAAATGTAAATAAAGTTATTCCATCTATGAATGAAATTTTCATTGAATCTGTTCAGCAAAAGACAGATCAAAAAGAAGAGCTACAAGTAGAAAATACTAACCTAACTAATAATACAGACAACAATGAGTAAGATAGGTTTAATAATAGGAAGAGAATACTCCAGTAGAGTAAAGAAAAAATCATTCATTGTAATGACTATTCTTGTACCCATATTATCTGCTGTTTTTCTAATTGGTGCGGTATACTTAGGGATGCCAGAAGATAAAGACCATAAAATTTTAGTTGTAGACGAAACAGAAAGTGCTTCACTAGGAATCTTCCAAAAGCAATATATAGACTTAACTGTCAAGAAAACTGCTAGTGGTAATATTGTGGATGACCCAGATGCTCATTTGAATACAAAATATCAATTTCAATATTATGATGAAATAGAAAATGGTAAGTCTGCCAAACAGGCCAAAGAAGACTTCATGACTAATGAAAAGTATAAAGATTGTGACTTAATCTTGTACATCCCAGCCAATATTTACGCAAGCAATACAGCTAGGTTATTTTATAAGGAAAAACCAAATTCTTTAGTTCAAACATACATTTCATTAGCATTAAACGAATCACTTGAGTTGTCCAAGTTAAATGAAAAATCTATTTCAGACTCATTAACAAGTAATGAAAATGCGCTAACATTTCAAGATTACCAAGATATCAAGACTAAAGTAAACATTGCTGTAATAGACTACTTAGACGAAACAGAAAAAGATGATAAATCTGAGATAAAAGCAGGTATTGGATTTGCTTTTGGACTAATGATTTACATGTTCATATTTATGTATGGTGTGCAAGTTATGAAAGGTGTTATTGAGGAAAAAACAAGTAGAATTGTAGAGGTTATCATTTCTTCAGTAAAACCCTTTGAACTGATGATGGGGAAGATTATCGGGATTATGTTTGTAGGATTAACTCAATTGGTGATGTGGGTAATTCTTATTGGCGTGTTCTCTACATTGGTCATTCCTTTTGTATTGCCAGATAAATATTCTGCAGCATTCCAAGGAAGTAATCCTACCGAGATGATTCAAACTACATCAGACGTGCAAGCCATGATGCCTACAGAACAGGTGGCCAATATTCAGGACAACCCTTTATTGGATGTATTACTAAATGAAACTCCATGGATAGCTATGATTTTAGTCTTCTTATTTTTCTTTATTGGAGGATACTTATTGTATGGTTCATTAATGGCTGCTATTGGTGCTGCTGTAGATAGCGAAACAGATACGCAACAATTTATGCTTCCAGTTACTATGCCATTGATATTTGCATATATCATTTCCATTATGGGAATACAAGACCCAGACAGCGCGATAATGGTTTGGTGCAGTCAGATTCCTTTTACCTCCCCTATCGTTATGCTGGTTAGATTCAGTGCCAATGGTGGAGAAGGGATGACACTTCAATTGTTATTATCTATGTTCTTATTGATTATTACTTTCATTGGGACTACATGGTTTGCATCCAAAATCTACAGAACTGGTATTTTGATGTATGGCAAGAAAGTAACTTATAAGGAACTGTTTAAATGGTTGAAGTACTAGTTGAGATTTGACAGTTGACAATTGACAGTTGACGGGGGTAGTAATCATAAAAAGGTGTGATTTTGGGAATTATTGATGTTACTTTTAAGATGAATGTAGGCACAAAATTCTTTGAGAAAGTTGGATTTGAAAAAATAGATAAATCTACCTCGCATGAGGGTATTCTAGATTCAGATATACGAAGTAGTACTAGGGTTATTTACCCAAGAATTGATTTTGGAAGAGCTAATTTGAAAATTCCAGTTCATATTAAATACATCAATAGTTTTTCCAATTATAAAACCACCATTATTGAATGTACTTGCAAATTGAGAAGTATGTTTTATCTACATATAGGTATTGGTTTTGCCATTGGACTGATACTTTCAGTTATTGCTGCAAACATCTATCTTATTATTTATCCTGTTGTTATAGCGTATATATTTTTTATCGCAACAAAATTAGGAGTCAGAACACAAGTCATCAAAGCAATTCGAAAATTTGACAAATAAAAGTGGATCATAGATAGATATTTTATCAATTTGCTTTTCTAAAAAGTATTCCGTTACATTTGCTATCTTGAATTTCGAAGAAATATATCACAAAAATAAAGACTTAATTTTTAATTTGGTCATGCAATACCTGCAAAACATGGAGGATACCGAAGAGGTTACCCAAGATGTTTTTGTTACGGTATACCAACAATTGGAAACATTTGAAAACAAGTCTAGCATTACTACATGGATATAT
>JBFHGR010000139.1:0-7997 GCA_041583015.1 Parvicella sp.
ATGACAAAAAAACTATACATCCTCATAGGCACTCGCCCCAACTTCATTAAAGTTACTCGTTTTAAAGAATTAGCTGCTAATTACAATTTTGAGGTGAAAATCATTCATACTGGTCAGCATTTTGATGACAATATGGCCAACATATTCTTTGATCAATTCAATCTTCGACCAGATTACTTTTTGGAAGTAGGAGGGATGAGTCCGAATTCACAAGTGGCGCATATTATTTTAAAACTAGAAGATTTATTTCAAGAAATTGGCAAACCAGATTACTTCATGGTTCCTGGTGATGTAAATTCAACTTTGGCAGGTGCCATTGCAGCCAATAAAATGGATGTTAAACTCATTCACTTAGAAAGTGGATTGCGTTCTTTTGATAAGAAAATGCCTGAAGAGCACAATAGAATTGTTGCAGATAACTTGGCGCAAATTTGTTTGGTTACTGAGCCATCCGGTTTAGAAAACATCAAGAATGAAAACATTCAGGCAGCAACATATCATGTAGGTAATACCATGATTGATACTTTGGTAAAACACGAACCCGATATTGATAAATCTTCTGTTTTGGATGATTTAAAATTGGAGGAAGGAGAATTTATTTTGTGCACTTTCCATAGACCATCCAACGTAGATGAAAAAGAGCAATTAACAAAGTTAGTTTCATTGCTGACCGCTTTATCAAAAGTCAAAAAAGTGGTGGTGCCATTGCATCCAAGAACAACCAAGATGCTTAAGGAAAATGGCATGTATAACATTATTGAAGATAATGAGCAAATCATTGTTTCTGGACCAATTGGATATTTTGAATTTCAAAAATTGATTAAGCATAGTTTGGTTGTGATTACAGATAGCGGAGGAATTCAAGAAGAAACCACTTATAGACAAGTATCATGTCTTACTGTAAGGGAAAATACTGAAAGGCCTATAACAATTACGGAAGGAACCAATACTTTGGTAAAGTTTGAGGAAGAAGTGATTCTTGGTTTTGTAAATCAAATTGTAAATAAAACTTATAAAACGGGAGCAGTACCGCAATTCTGGGATGGACATACTACTGAACGTATTTTTGAAATTCTTTGAAAAATATAGATTACATAACTTTTAATGATGTTTATAGCGGGATTTACCAAAGTCAAGTTATTGATGTTGTGGAACATCTAAATACAGATTTAGATCAGGATGTTAGGCTGGTGGCTTTTGTTCCTTTGAGGCTATGGAATGCGCAAAGAAAATTAATAAAGTCTAAACTGAAAAAGGCAAAGGTTTATCCAATTCCTGGAGGACTTAAAGATTGGGCTAGAGCAAAGAAAATATTAAAAATCATTACCAAAAGTACTAATGCTATATGCAGAGGCCCATTGGCTTTTAGTGTTGCTCATGGGCAATATGAGAAATGTGTTTATGACGGCAGAGCTGCTGTTAGTGCAGAGGTAAAAGAATATAATGTTACAGGTAATGATTTATTAGATAAGGTGCTTATAACAGAGGAATTGAATGCTGTAAAAAAAGCAGACTTTAGAATTGCAGTTTCTCAAAAGTTAGTGGAGTTTTGGGTGGATAATCTAAAAGTACCTATTCCTATCAATTCTTATAGCGTCATACCATGTACCATAAGTAGTCTGGCCAAAATTGAGCCAAGCAGTAATGATATAATTGAAAATGTAAAACTGGTTTATGCAGGAGGGACAGGTGCTTGGCAATCTTTTGATACAGTAACTGAATTGTTGGATAAAGCGTTGCGTGTTCAAAGTAACTTGGAAGTGCTGTTTCTTAGCAAACCGCATAAAAGTATTGAAGCATTAATTCAAAAATTTCCGGATAGAGTGAAGTGCAAATGGGTTGCACACCATGAAGTGTTTGGGTTATTGCAATCTTGTGATTATGGCATCTTGATAAGAGACCAAAAAATCACCAACAAAGTAGCATCACCTGTTAAATTTGCAGAATATTTAAATGCAGGGTTAAAAGTATTGATATCAGAAGGTTTAGGAGATTTCACAGCGTTTACCAAGGTAAATCAGGCAGGTGTTGTTGTAAAACATGAATTACCTATTTTGGAAAAGGTGAGTGCTATTGAGAAAATTAAAATGCAAAATTTGAGTAAATCTCATTTCACCAAATCTTCTGATGCGGTTAGAGAAGGATACTTGAGATTAATTCAAAGTCTTAATCCATTATGAAGATTAAACAAAGAAATTTTGGATTAGATGTAATTCGAATGTTGGCTATTTATTTGGTCTTGTTTCAACATGCAGGAATTTCAATCATTTCTGGGTTGACAGGATTAAAAATAGGTGGGTTTGGAGTAGAGATATTCTTTGTGCTTAGCGGTTATCTTATTGGCGGTATTTTACTTAAGAGGTTAACGAAAGAAAATAACTTAAAATCTGTTTGGAATTTTTGGGTGAAAAGATGGTTTAGAATACTTCCAGTGTACTATTTAATGCTTGGAGTTAAGTTCTTTTTAAGTGATCAGGAAATTGGAGCCAATATATTATATTACATATTCTTCCTTCAGAATAATTTTTATGGGATTGACTTTTATGAGGTGACGTGGAGTTTGGTTATTGAAGAATGGTTTTATATTCTTGCTCCATTGTTCATTGGAATAGTTTTTTGGATTTTCAAAAGTAAACAAGTTAGACTATATAGTTTTATTGGGTTTTTAATATTGATATTGCTATTGAGATCCAGTTATGTTTACTTTGTAGATGTTCCATATGGTGGCATAAATGGAAATGTCCCTTTTCGATTAGATTCTCTTTTTTACGGAGTCTTACTGATGTATATAAAATTAAATTTTAATACGCTATATCAAAAGTTGTCACATTTGCTAGTCTTTTTGATTTCCTTGATTATTTTAACATGTTATTTATTTTTGATAGCTAGTTTTTCGAAAGACGGGGGAAGTATTGATGATTATTTCTTCACCAGAACAATTGGGTTTTCTATTGTCTCGTTTTTTGCAACCTTGCTCATTCCATTTTGTGAAATGAATGTTAAGAATCATAAGAAAGGCCTTTTTGGAAAGTCAGTGTATTACTTTGTAACGTATACAAGTCTATTAACTTATGCCGTTTACCTTATTCATCCTTTGGTATTTGGGTATTTACTTCATGATTACCTTGTTTTTGATACATTTGCTTTCAATTTTATACTATCATTAATGGTTACATATGGCATTTCATCAATTGTTTACTTTGGTTATGAAGACCAATGGCTTAAGTTACGAGATAAAAAGTTTGCAAAAAATTGAATACCCGAAACACAACTTTAAATATCGCCTTACTCACCGATGGCATTACACCATTTATAACAGGTGGAATGCAACGTCATTCAGCAAATTTGGCTAAATACTTCACTTTACATGGTGTTCAAATAACCTTGGTTCATTGTGTATTAGATGGTCAAAATAAGCCTACAGATACTCAAATAAACGAAGCGTTATTTGGTAAGCAATCTGTAGAGCAATTGCATAAAATTATCACATTAAATTTTCCGAAAGCAGGAAAAGTACCTGGGCATTATGTAAGAAATTCTTATCAATATAGTAAAGAGGTTTTTAATCAAGTAGATTTCTCAGATATAGATTTTGTTTATGCCAAGGGTTTTTGTGGTTGGTATTACATGGAGCAAAAACATAATGGAGTTAAACTTCCTCCTATTGGTGTGAAATTTCATGGGTATGAAATGTACCAAGAATTACCTAGTATTACTCAAAAGTTAAGAGCAAAATTACTGCGCAAAGCAACAAAATGGAACAATGAGCATGCAGACTTTATATTTTCGTATGGCGGGAAAATCACTGAATTGATTTTGGATAAGTTTAAAGTTGATGCGTCAAAAGTTTTAGATTTTACCTCTGGATTGGATGGGGATTGGTTGCGAAAAGAAGAAATACAGCCTACAAGCAGTAAAGTTCGCTTCGTTTTTATGGGAAGGGCAGAAGTAAGAAAAGGAATTGTGGAATTGAGTGAAGTGATAAAGTCATTACTTAATAAACATGATTTTGAATTTCATTTTATTGGGCCCATTCCAGAGGCAATGAAGATAATGCATGCCAATGTTCAGTATCATGGCGAACTAAATTCCAAAAAAGAAATCTGTAATGTTTTAGATAGAATGGATGTTTTGGTTTGTCCAAGTCATGCAGAAGGTATGCCCAATGTTATTTTAGAAGGGATGTCTAGAGGTTTGGCTATTATCGCAACAGATGTAGGCGCTGTTGAAAAAATAGTAACGCCAAGTAACGGAATTTTAATCAAGCCATTGGATCAAGAAAAGTTATCTTCTGCCATCACTGAGTTAATTGAAATGGAAAGTCAAGAATTAATTAAAAAACGAAATAATTCTTTAGAAAAGATAACACAAACCTATCTTTGGGATAAAATAATAGATCAGGTCATTTCTACCATAAAGGAAAGACTGTCAAATCATAAAACAATTGAGTGAAGCAATTCAAAATAAAGAAAAGAGAGTCTATTTACCTGGATTAGATGCCTTGAGGTTTTTTGCTGCACTAGCAGTTATCATTGCTCATATTGAACTTTTGAAAGATCAATTAGGTTTAGAGAGTGCTTATGAGTTTATGTTGAGACTTAACCTAGGTGGATTGGGTGTTTATTTTTTCTTTGTATTAAGTGGGTTTTTAATTACCTACTTGCTTATTCATGAAAAAGAAAAAACAGGTAAAATCGAAATTAAACAGTTTTATATTAGGCGTATTCTTAGAATATGGCCTTTATATTTCTTAATTACAATTTTAGGATTGTTTGTTTTACCGCAGTTTGAAATGATGCATGTTCCTTGGTTGCAACAGTTTTTTGATGCTAATTGGAGGGCCAATGTTATTTTATTTTGCTTGATGCTTCCCAACGCGGCCCTCGCTTTTATGCCTGCAGTTCCTCATGCCGGACAGTTATGGTCCATTGGAGTAGAAGAACAGTTTTATCTTGTTTGGCCTGTCCTTTTTTCTAAAACTAAAAATTTAGCAAGATTAATTTTATTCGGAATTGGGATAATGCTATTCGTTAAGATTCTGTTTGTTTTACTGTTGAGATTCGATATTTTACCTACCACTGATATCATGCTAGGGATAAAGAAACTTATTGCCATGAGTAAGTTTGAGTGCATGTTAATAGGTGGATTTGGTGCTTATTTACTCAAGCATAAAAAAAATGATTGGCTGGCAGTTATTTATAATAGGTATCTATTAATACTCACTTTACTCTTGCTACCGTTTCTAAGTTATTATTGCCCACCATTCTTAGATGATATTATTCATTTACCATATGCTATTTTGTTTTTGATATTAATTCTAAATGTATCTTCCAACACAAATTCATTTGTTAAATTGGAAAATAAAATTTTCGGATTTTTAGGTAAAATATCCTACGGATTGTATATGTATCATATGATGATTATTGTTTTTGTTGTGCAATTGGTTAAAAGATTGGAACTAAGTTCGCTTGTTACTTTTAACTTTATAGTTTATCCATTGGTTATTGGACTTAGTATTTTCATTTCATGGCTGTCATTTAGGTTTTTTGAAACACCATTTTTAACGTTAAAAAAGAAATATACGATTGTTAGAAGCGGAAAAATATAATTTTACAAAAGTCTCGAAAAGCATACAATTTCTGATTTTTATTTCAGTATTTGTGAGTTCTATCGTATTTTTTAAAGAGCCTTTCGAGTTCTATTTGCATTATTTGGTTTTTCTTACTTTGATACCTTTCTTTTTTATTAAATATGGTTATCCTAAAAATATTGCACTTATACTGGCGTATTTAATGTTAATAGGGGTGATAAGCGTTGGATTAGGGACGTATAAAATTTTTGATTTTATAAAAGTTTGGGGAGGGCTTTTTTTGTCGTTGACTTTTTATCATTATGTTCTTGAATATTATAAATTTAATATACTTCAAATATTTACTGTGTACAGTAAGTGGAGTTATTATGTTAGTGTAATAGGTTTAATCCAGTTAGTTAGTTATATTATCGGATTTAGATGGGGTTATGATTATTCTTGGATTTTAAATAAATGGGGAATAATAGAAGGAGGACTTCTTGGTATTAGGGTGAATAGTATTTTTTCTGAACCTTCAACATTAGCGGGGGTTATAGCTCCTGCTGCTTATTTTAGCTTTTATAATTTATTGCATAAAAAGAATTTCTTAATAGATAAAACAAAGTCAATTATTATTATAGCTGTTTATATTTTAGCAAGCTCTTCTACTGCATATTTGGCGGTTTTATTCATTCTTTTTTTAGTTACAGATAGTTTAAAATTAAGGTATTTTTTTATTGGATTAATTGGAGCAATAGGTTTATATAATGTTGCCTACAACTTTTCAAGTGATTTTAAGTATCGTGTAGATACTTCAATAGCTCTATGGATGTATCAAGATTATGTTATTGAAAATACTAATTCATCTAGTTTTGTATTATATAATAACTTTCAGGTGGCAACTGAAAATTTAAAGGAATATCCAATTTTTGGTTCTGGTGTAGGATCTTATAGTGTAGCCTATGAGAAATATTCTTTAACTAAATCTGTATTGAATTATGATTTTGAATTTAATACTACAGATGGAAATTCTATGTTCATACGATTGCTAGTAGAGACAGGATTAGTAGGAATTGGTTTTTTTATGTTAATAGTGTTTAAATGCTTTATACCGAAGCGAGTAGAAGATAATGATATTCATTACAGATTAATTAGCCATGCTATCCTAATTATGATAATGGTTTACCTCCTTCGCCAAGGAAACTACTTTCTTAACGCTTTCCCATTCTTTGTATTAATGTATTATTACAATTGGAAGCAGTATAAGCAAGCACAAAGAATCTCAAATATTGAAGTTGAAGAAAGGTTAAATACTCAAACAGAAAAATGAAAATTCTCTTCCTATATACAGAATTAGCAGGCTACACAGTAAATTGTTTGCGAAAAGCAATGGAGACTTTTCCACATATTCAAATTACAGTGATTAGATGGCCCATAAACAAAGAAGCGCCTTTTCAATTTGATTTTGGGAACATTGAAGTCATGGAGAAATCGGATTTGCCAGGTGATAAATTAAAACAATGGGTTGATAACTTTAGCCCAAATGCGATTTTCTGTTCAGGTTGGATTGACAAGGATTACACAGCAATATGTAAATCCTACAAAAATAAAATCCCTGTAACGCTGGCATTGGACAATCATTGGATAGGGAATTTAAAACAAAGGATTGCTGCATTACTGAGTCCGATTATGGTAAAAAATACATTTAACCATGCATGGGTGCCAGGTGAAAAACAAGCCGTATTTGCTCGGAAATTAGGGTTTCCTATTAACAATATAGAAAGAGGTTTTTATAGCGCGGATGTTGAGTTGTTTTCTAAGTATGGAAATGAAGCTCAACCATTAAAAAAGGTAAATTATCCTAAAAGATTTTTATATGTAGGGAGGTATGTAGAGCACAAAGGCATTTTTGATATGTGGCAAGCGTTTGTTGAGGTTGTACAGGAGGATAAGGTTTTAGATTGGGAATTAATTAGTATTGGAACTGGAGATATGTTTGAGCAAAGATTAGAACATCCGCAGATTAAGCATTTAGGTTTTATACAGCCTAATGATTTTCAAGAGGTAATTAATGAGACTTCTATTTATATATTACCTAGTCATTTTGAGCCTTGGGGAGTTTCACTACATGAATTCACAGCAGCTGGATTTCCTGTACTTGTAAGTGAAGAAGTAGGGTCTTCTGAAGCATTTTGTGAAAATGGAAAAAATGGTTTTATCTTTTCAGCTGGTAATATAGAAGAAATTAAAAAAGCAATGAGAATAATGATGAAACTTGGTCAAAATGAGTTTCTTAATATGCAAAATCATTCAATTGAATTATCTTTGAGGAATACACCTGAAATATGGTCTAAAACACTTATGAAAATAGTAAATGGAGAAAACTAAAATATTAATCACCGGAGGAGCAGGAAATGTTGGCGGAGCA
>JBFHGR010000140.1:0-7986 GCA_041583015.1 Parvicella sp.
ATCTGGATCAAATAGCTCTTCAGGAGAAGGGTTTTCTGGAAGCGATTTTTCAACAGAATCTGGACCTAAAGGGAGTGCCTATGACTACGAATCAGAAGACTACAAAGGAGAGTATAGCGAATATCAAAACTTTGAGGACCCTGAGAATGAAGATTATGAGTATGATGAAGAGTACGACAACTATGAGCATCAAGACAATTATTATTATAATGATAAAGAATATGGAGATGGAGAATATAACAGCTATGAGAAAACTCAATCACCAAAACCAATTTCAAAACCGAAAAAGAAAAAGGCAGATGCAGACATACCTAATGAAGGTTTTTTTACATTCTGGAAAATACTAGCAATTATTGTAATCGGAGGTTTAATTGCCTTTTTAATATATTACTTTTTCATGAGATATGGAGGTAGTGAAACAGGCACTGTAGTACAAATGGACTTTGAAGATGTCCCTCCTTCAGAAATACCAAAAACAGAACTAGAGAGAAGGCTCGAAGAAGCTCTATCCAAAGAAGACTTTAGAGAAGCAATAAGAATCTACTTTATATTCATTATTAAAGATCTATCCGATAAAAACTGGATTTCTTGGGAACGAAAGAAAACAAACATGTCGTATTTGATGGAAATGAGAAACAAACCTCAGTTCAATTTATTTAATGAAACCGTTTCTATTTACGACATTGTATGGTACGGCAACTACACCATCACTAAATCAAATTACAACGAAGTAGAACCAAAATTTAAGCAACTATTAGCCGCAATTAATTCTTAACACTTGAAGAACAACACAAAATATCTTTTCATAGGTGGTGCGCTAATAGTAGTGATATTACTAGTCTACTTCATTGGCGGAAGTGGAAGTGGCAATGACGGTGATGCTAACCAAGCAGATTCAACTCAAATAAGTAAACCTGTTAATCCTGCTGGGACATATTTATTATACAACTTGCTGAAACAATATAAAAAAACAGTTTCTATAAGGACGATTCAAACAACTGACTCATTAAGTTTGGATGATCTGCTGCCACTAGATGATTATAACTCATCACCCAATCTATATGTAAGTATTTCAGAATCCTTTTACCTTACTAGAAACGATAGAAACCATCTTTTTGACTTTGTAGCAGAAGGAAACTACGCCATTATTAGTTCGCAAAATTTCAGCAAAAAAATGACGCAGGAATTTTTTAATTATGACAACGTAACTGCCGTCAATTATTACGACACTGCTATTCATATAAACTTCTTACATCCAAAATTTAAAAACAAGAATGATTTAACCATCCTCAATGAGGATATTAACTTTCATGGAAAATCAAAGTATAAGGATTTTCTATTTTTTAATGATTGGAGACTTGGAGATGATATAATTTCAATTTCGGGAAGTGAGGAATTTCTTAACTGCATCATGATACCTCATGGCGAAGGGTTCTTCATCTTACATACTCAACCTGGTAATTTTTCGAATGTCAATATTGCTAGAAAAGATGGAAAAACAAATGCTGAGAATATATTTTCTCATTTCCCTAAAAACAACATTTACTGGCATCAAAACTTTGGGAAATATTCAGAATATAGAGGAGTTCCACACCCCAAGAAAAAGAAACCACCTAAAAAACAATCTAGATCAAGTCCTCTGCAATTTATCTTAAGTCAACCAGCACTACTAGCCGCTTTCATTCTTTTGATTGTAGGGTTACTACTATACATACTTGTATTCAGCAAAAGGACACAAAAAATAATTCCTCCAGTGGAATCCAATGAAAATTCAAGTCTCGAATTCATGGATATAGTCAGTAAACTCTATTTCCAACAGAAACAACACAACAAGTTGGTTAATCACATGGTGCAAATATTTATTTCATTCTTAAGAGAGCGATATTACATCAACTTAGCACAGAAAGACCCGCAAGTAGTCACAAGAATTAGTGAAAAATCTGGTATTGATGAAGAAAGGATAAGAAAAATTATTGCTACTTTAAAAAGTGCTAAAACTAAAAGATTTACAGAACAAGAATTAATTGACTTACATGTCCAATTAGAGTATTTTTATAAACATTGTAATTAAGTACCGTAACTATGGAAGAGAATAACAACCCTTTGGAAAATAACAATCCAAACACTGAGGAAAGCAATCCTCTTAATAGGCCAACTCCGGAATCTAACACTCCAGAAATGCCAGCATTTAACCCAACACCTTCTCCTGAAGTTCCAACACCAACAAGTTTTGGTACTCCAAGAATAGATTTATCTATTGTTAATCAAAAGGTAACAGCGGCTAGGGCTGAAATTGGAAAATATCTAATTGGTCAATTTGAAATGGTAGACCTGTTATTGATTGGATTATTTAGTGGAGGCCATGTCCTTTTAGAAGGCGTTCCAGGAATAGCAAAAACACTAACAGCCAAAGTATTGGCAAAAACATTGTCTGTAGATTTTTCTAGAATACAATTTACGCCTGACATGATGCCTTCTGACATTATCGGAACATCTGTTTTCAATATGAAAGATAGTGAGTTCAACTTTAAGAAAGGACCAATTTTCACCAACATTGCATTGATTGATGAAATCAATAGAGCTCCTGCAAAAACACAGGCTGCGCTTTTTGAAGTAATGGAAGAACGTCAAATTACTTACGATGGAACAACATACAAACTAGACTTTCCCTTCCTTGTGATTGCTACACAAAACCCAATCGAACAGGAAGGTACATATAGATTACCAGAGGCACAACTGGATAGATTTTTATTCAAGATCAATTTGATGCACCCTACACTAAGTGAAGAGCAAGAAATCTTAAGAAGATACAAAAACAACACAAGGATTGATTTTGATGCGATTCCTAGCATTTTCTCTAAACAAGATTTACAAAAAATACAGGAAACAATAGAAGGAATAAGAGTAGATGATTCTATCATTAAGTACATCGCTGAGATTACGCATGAAACAAGAGCACATGGGAAAATATATCTTGGCGCATCACCTAGAGCATCGTTATCAATGCTAAAATCGGCCAAAGCCATGGCAGCAATAAGAGGAAGAGATTTTGTAATTCCTGATGATGTACAATATGTAGCTTATCACGTTATGAATCATAGAATAATCTTAACCCCGGAAGCAGAGATGGAAGGAATGGACGCCAATTTGGTGATTCAAGAAATTATTAAAAAAGTGGAAGTTCCGAGATAGATGAATTGTATTTTGTACAAAGTATTATGTACAATGTAGGATTGGAAATTTGTGGCTTTACAGCATCAAATCCCCTATTAACCTTTAGTGTAGTAGAAACCGCTCCGGAAGACAAAAAAAAAGAAATTAAGACATTGTACAAACAACTAGAATATGATTAGATTCTTTAGGCAATTTTATTTAAGGAAACACTTCTTCCTCTACTGGTTTATACTAGTAGTGTTTTTTTGTGTTGCCTTTGCTTTTCCTTTTGTGATGCCTATTGCTCAAATTTTATTTGTTGTAGTCATTGCTGTGTTGGGGCTTGATATTTTTGCGCTTTTTCTTTCTAAATCAAGAATTAAAGGAAGAAGAATTGTAGCTAGTCAACTTTCATTAGGAGATGAAAACATTGTGAGGCTGCAGTTGACTAGCATGTACAAACTACCTGTAAGTTTACGTGTGATAGATGAGTTACCTTACCAATTACAGATACGAGACTTTGAGTATTTCATTACACTAAACCCAGGAGAAACTAAAGAAATTCAATACAAAATCAAACCGACCTCCAGAGGAAACTATGAATTTGACCATATCAATGTATATGTTTCTACCGTTTTACGTCTATCCGAAAGAAGAATAAAAATCAAAGCCAAACAAAACATAAAAGTTTATCCTTCTATTTTTCAAATGAAGAAGTATGAATTGCAAGTTTTTTCTAAGACGGCTATTTTTCAAGGCATTAAAAAGGTTAGGAGAATTGGAAACAATAACGAGTTTGAACAAATCAAGAACTACGTTCAAGGAGATGATGTAAGAACCATCAACTGGAAGGCTACCAGTAGAAGAGGGGAATTAATGGTCAATCAATATCAAGAAGAGCGTTCTCAACAAGTTTATTGTATCATTGACAAAAGTAGATCCATGAGAATGCCTTTTGATGGACTAACCTTACTTGATCACTCCATTAATTCTGCATTAGTTTTATCCAACATCATCCTCAGAAAAGGAGACAAAGCCGGAGTGATTACATTCTCTGATAAACTTGGCGCGCAAGTTCCTGCAGAAAGTACTGCCAATCAACTTCGAAGAATCATGGACACCTTATACAATCAGAAAACTAGGTTCATGGAATCTAATTACGAAAGGTTGTATTATGGATCCAGAAGTGTCATAAAAGGAAGAAGTATGATTTTACTTTTTACCAATTTTGAAAGTATGTATGCATTGAAGCGAAACATTTCTTTGATGAGAAAAATTAATCAGCAGCACTTATTGGTTGTAGTATTTTTTGAGAATACCGAAATTGCTGAAGTCTCCAATATGGAAACAAAAAATGTGAAAGACATTTATTTTAAAACACTTTCTAGAAAATATGCTTTGGAAAAAGAATTGATTGCTTATGAATTAAGAAAGTATGGAATTCAAAGTATTCTTACCAAGCCGCAGGACCTTTCTGTCAATACGATTAATAAATATTTGGAAATGAAGTCTAGAGGTATGTTATAATATACACAAACCAGGTAGGTTATTTTACCCAAGATGTTAAACTAAAAACCTAATATACAACCAAAAGACTACAATTTTGTGATTATTATGCTTTTTTATTACTCATCTTCCCCCTTTAGGTCTATCTTGCTTTATAATTAAATCTAGCATGTAGAAATATTGCTTACAACTATTAAAGTATGGCAATTCTAATCTTCATCATTGTACACTGGTACGCATCACTTTTCTTTCAAACAGTCTTTTTGCATAGATATGCAGCACACGGCATGTTTACTATGAGTAAAGGCTGGGAAAAAGCATTTTACATAGGCACTTTCTTGGCGCAAGGCTCGTCCTATTTAAGTCCCTATGCATATGGCGTAATGCATCGTCTGCATCATGCGCACACAGACACAGACAAAGACCCACACTCACCATCTTATGACACTAACGTCTTTAAAATGATGTGGCGGTCAGCGCGTGTATTTCAAAATATTTTTGACCTCAAAGACAAAATAGACCCACAATTCACTGAAGGCGTCCCTAATTGGAGGTCGTTCGATAAGTTCGCTAGTTTTTGGCTAACAAGAGTACTTTGGATTGCCGCTTACACAACATTTTATTGCTTTTTTACAACAGAATGGTGGATGTTTCTATTCCTACCATTTCACTTTATATCTGGACCTATTCATGGTGCCATAATTAATTGGTTTGCCCATAAATATGGATACACCAATTATAAAGTAGACAACACATCTAAAAATCTTTTGCCTTTTGACTTTTTGATGATGGGAGAAGGTTATCATAACAACCATCATAAAAACGCTACTAACGCAAATTTTGGTTCACGTTGGTTTGAAATTGACCCAGCATATCCTTTTATATTACTGTTTCAGAAACTGCATATTATCAAATTAAAGGTCTAGAATTTGGATTAAGGTAACCCACTATTCACATCTGTAAAAATATCCTTTGCTACCTTACTCAATAATGCGTACATTTGCATCCCTAAATTTTTGATTATATAAACATTACAATACATGAAGTTATCAGAATTCGAATTTGAACTACCCGCAGAATTGTTAGCAGAATACCCTTCTCCTGAAAGAGATGAGTCGCGACTAATGGTTGTTAATAGAGCAGAAGGAACTATAGAGCATAAACAGTTTAAGGATGTAATCGACTACTTTGATGATGGAGATGTATTCGTTTTAAACAATACTAAAGTTTTCCCTGCTAGAATGTACGGAAACAAAGAAAAGACCGGTGCTAGAATTGAGGTTTTCTTATTGAGAGAATTAAATAGAGAGAGTCTTCTTTGGGATGTATTGGTTGATCCTGCAAGAAAAATCAGAATTGGAAACAAACTTTATTTTGGTGAAAATGACGATTTAGTTGCTGAGGTTATTGACAATACTACTTCTAGAGGTAGAACTTTGAGATTCCTTTTTGACGGTCCTTATGAAGAGTTCAAAAGAAGAATTACTTATTTGGGTGAAACACCTCTTCCTAAGTATATCTCTAGAGCTAACGAAGCTTCTGATGAAGAAAGATACCAAACAATCTTTGCTAAACACGAAGGAGCAGTTGCTGCGCCTACAGCTGGTTTGCACTTTAGCAAGCACTTGATGAAAAGATTAGAAATTAAAGGAATTGAATTTGCAGAAACTACACTACACGTTGGTTTAGGTACTTTTAGATCTGTGGAAGTTGAAGATTTGACTAAGCACAAAATGGATTCCGAGCAATTGATCATTGAGCAAGAATGTTGCGATATCGTAAACGATGCTAAAGCTAGAAAAAAGAAAGTTTGTGCTGTTGGGACAACAGTTATGAGAGCATTGGAAACTACAGTTTCTGTAGATAACCAATTGAATACTTTCAACGGATGGACTAACAAGTTCATTTTTCCTCCATACGAATTTGGCATCGCTGACGCAATGATTACTAATTTCCACACACCAAAATCAACATTACTAATGATGGTTTCTGCATTTGGTGGTTACGATTTAATCATGGAAGCATATGCGCAAGCAATCAAAGAAAAATATCGTTTCTACTCTTATGGAGATGCGATGTTGATTATTTAAGGAAAATTAGTTACCAGACGTTAGATTTTAGATGCTAGACTTGGTACTAGTTAGAATAAAATTTATCAATAAAAATATTACGACTCTTTAGTTTATGCAAGCCATTTATTAAAGAGTCGTTTTGCAAAAAAGAGATTTCAAAATGGAAGCAAAGAAGGTAGACATTCGCCAACTAAACTTGGAAGAGTTAAAATCTTATTTCACAGAAATAGGAGAAAAAGCCTTTCGTGCTAAACAAGTTTATGAATGGTTATGGAAAAAAGGTGCTACTACTTTTGAAGAAATGACCAACCTTTCCAAAGAGGTTAGAGAAAACTTAAATGATCATTTTGAGATTCGTTTTCTAACGATAGAGGAGTTCCAAAAAAGTGATGACCGTACAATTAAAAGCGCATTCAAACTAGCGGATGGAGCTGTAGTAGAAGGAGTACTTATTCCTACCTCCAAAAGAATGACAGCATGTATTTCTACTCAAGTAGGCTGTAGTCTTTCTTGCGACTTTTGTGCTACAGGAAAATTAAAAAGAATGCGTAACCTCAACGCTGATGAGATTTATGATCAGGTAGTTAAGATTAGTAAACAGGCAGAGGAGCATTATAATATTCCACTTTCTAGTATTGTATACATGGGAATGGGAGAACCATTGCTTAATTACAAAAACGTTTTACAATCTATTCACCATATAACATCAGAAGATGGATTAGGCATGTCTCCAAGGAGAATAACAATCTCTACAGCGGGTATTGCTAAGATGATAAAACAACTAGGTGATGACGAAGTAAAATTCAACCTTGCTGTTTCTCTACACGCGGCTAATGATGAAAAACGTAGTAAAATAATGCCTATTAATGAAAGCAATACGCTTGAAGCATTAGCAGATGCCTTGATTTACTTTCACGAAAAAACAGGCACCAGAATTACCTACGAATATATCATTTTCAAGGATTTCAATGACGAAATTCAAGATGCTGCTGAATTGGCAGAATTCTGTAAACATGTTCCTTGTAAGATTAACATCATAGAATACAATAGCATTGATGGAGGCATCTACCAGCAAGCCGATCCTAAAAAAGTAGATGCTTTTGCGGATTATCTTGAAGAAAGAAACATCATTGTAAACATCAGAAGAAGTAGAGGTAAGGATATTGATGCTGCTTGTGGGCAATTGGCCAATAAAAACGGGGTGGCTTAAGGGCTCCACCAACACAATCCTATCAAGTAATAGATTGTAAAAAAA
>JBFHGR010000141.1:0-7976 GCA_041583015.1 Parvicella sp.
GATGAATTTACGACGAACAGCATTGGCGGGAGCGATGTTCAGTTGGATGTGTTCTTGATCTTCGAGTTGAAATTCCATGGTTATTCTTTTGATTGGTAAAAGTAGAATTAATAAAGTAAAACATAGGTCAATTCGAGTGTTTTTATGAAGAGTAAACGCAATAAAAAAGTATCGAGAATGACCGGGTTAGGTAGATTCAGATTCCAATTACAGTCTGTTCTCGATACAATTTTCTTTACTGTCGCTCTGAAAATCACTCGAACTGACCAAGTCATAAGTTGAATTACCCAATTGTCAGGTTCAATACATTGTCAGCTAATTAACCGATTAACTAATTAACCAATCAATTTATTATACTACTTTTGCCAATGCCAAACTGTTCTATCGCTCCGCGCTTGCGCGGAGAGGAAAGTCCGGGCAGCGCAGAGAAGCATACTTCCTAACGGGAAGGATTCACAGCAATGTGGAGACAGCAAGTGCAGCAGAAAGTAGACCGCCACGACTTGTCGTGGTAAGGGTGAAACGGTGAGGTAAGAGCTCACCAGCATGATTGGTGACAATTGTGGCTAGGTAAACCTTATGCGCTGAAAGACCAAGTATACCAGCATGTTTTGACTTCGGTCATTACGAGGAGTTTCTCGCTCTGTTGGAGGGTAGGTTGATTGATCCTAACAGTGATGTTAGGGCTAGATAAATGATAGAAGCCTATTGGAAGCAATGAAAATAGGGACAGAATCCGGCTTATAGGTTTGGCAACCCCTCCGGGGTTTTATTGAAACTATTCTACGTACACCTTAATATATTGAAAAGGGGTGTAAGTAGAATTAGGTTCATTTTTATTGTATGCAGGACCTGCTACCAAAGCACGTTCTTCAGAATAAATTACTTTTCTAAAATCAATTCCTTCTTGATAAAGCAATGCGTTCAGTGTTTTTTTGAAGTCTTTGATGCGTGCATATGCTAGCACCTCACAAGTTCTGTATTGGGCTGTTGGTATCTTGCTTGATGACGATTCTATTATTAATGAAGTAAATCCTTTTCTGTCAATTTCCTTAGATATGTTTCTAACTAGTACTTCAAAATTTTCGGTTGTAGTGTTGGTACTTGTTTGTCCAGGATAAAAATATTGTTTAAAAACATCTGTTAAGACATTTATTTTGGGAATATAACTTTCAGTTGTGGCGATAAGTTTAACATATTGAAAATTGTAAAAATATTCAACAAAATAGTGTCGAGTTGAGAATTCAGGACCTCCAACTATTGGAATGATTCTAAAATTAAACAGACTAGTATCAATATGATTTTGAATAGCGGTATTAATAAATGTTTTGAGCACCCTTTTTCCTCTCAATTCTGACATTTGTATTGGAGTATACCCAACATTATTTGGCGCTTTTGATGAAGAACTGAAAATTAGAATGTTTAATTTTTTGTTTGGATTGAGTAATGAGGTTAGATTTTCAAAATAGGTTTTGAAATCTCCAGAGTTGGAATCTAAATAATTTATACCACCAGTAAAGAGTTGAACATAAGTGGGGTAGTTGGTGTGTTTTTTAGGCGTATTGTTATTTGTATCAAGAGGAGAAAGCATTGGTTGGAATTCATTGTTTTCCCGTTTGTTCTCTATGATAGATAGTTGAATGTAATTTGTATCAGTAGCGAGTTGTGCAGTTGGATTTCCGAAAATTATTTTTTCCTCACTGACGTTTTCTTTTTGTAAATCTTTTAACAATGATTTTCTAATAGATTTGAGTACTTTTTCGTAAGCATAATCTGAGGATTTAGAATAAATATTTATTTGAATTTTAACATATTGATTGAAAAGCACCTCTTTTTTCGCTTGTTCAATAAAGTCTAGATATAGGTTGCTTTTAGTGTCAAACTTCTCAATGTTTTCCGTTTGTTGATAGAAATATTTTACATTAGCTTCTCTTTGTTTGTTTGTGGCTTGAAGAGATTGTAGTTGCTTTTGAGTAAGCCCATATCCATTCAGGTTAATGTAGAAGGTTTGAATTTTTTTTACATCACTTTCAAATTGAATTGATAGCGACTTTTTGAATTTACCATCTTCGTTGGATGGATCCATTATAACATATAGAAAGGTAGTGTCACCGGGTAATAACGTATCTTTGGTTACCGATGCTACTGCGCAACCACAAGACGAATGAAGTTCCTTATAAAATTGATGATGCTTTGTGTCATTGACAACTGTAAACTTAGTTCTGTGCAGTCCTTCCCAAGTTGGGATTATACCAAATTCATGAATGATACGATCTATTTTCAGTTGTTGGGCAAAAGCACTTCCAAATAGTGAAAATAATAATATGACAAGAATTTGTTTCATTTAATTAAGGTGCTACTAAGTGCATCATTTCGGCACAAGCTATGGCTCCGTATGTTCCTACAGCATAACCTAAGATTGCCAATAAGGCTCCAACCGATGCTAATGAAGGGTCAAACGCTGAGGCTACAACAGGAGCAGATGCTGCTCCACCAATATTAGCCTTTGATCCTACGGCTACATAAAAGAAAGGAGCTTTAATTATTTTGGCCACTACTATCATTAGCGTAACGTGAATTAGCATCCAGATAATTCCCACTAGGATTAACATCGGCTCTTTTACCGCTTCGGTTAAATCCATTTTCATGCCAATGGTTAGTACTAGAATATAGATAAATACAGAACCGATTTTAGATGCGCCAGCACCTTCATAAGATCGTAGTTTGGTGAAAGAAAGCATTAATCCTATGGTAGTAGAAAGTACAACCAACCATAAGAAACTAGATGAGAATGGATTTTCACTTCCCAGTTTTTCTGACAAGAACGTTGAAATGTATCCTCCAAAATAATGAGCAATACCAACTGCGCCAAACGCGATGCTCAGGATGACCATTAGATCTGTTGTAGATGTTTGCCGTCCGGTACTAGACTGATAATCTTTTATACGTTTTTTTAAGTTTTCTATTCCGCTGCTATCTGCTTTCAGCCATTTGTCAATTTTCTCATGCATTCCTGCGCCAAACAGCAATACTGCCATCCATAGATTGGCCACAATTATATCTACCGTAACCATTCTGCCATATAGCGCCTCTTTGTATCCATATGTTTCTAGCATCGCGGCTTGATTAGCGCCACCTCCAATCCAACTTCCAGCCAATGTGCTCAAACCTCTCCATGTAGCTTCGTCTCCAACGCCTCCAACTGTTTCAGGAGAAAACCATGACATTACAATGATGGCAATTGGTCCACCAATCATTACTCCTACTGTTCCGGTAAGAAACATGACTATTGCTCTCCATCCTAGTTTTTTAAGGCCTTGGAAATCAATTCCTAAAGTCATTAAAACCAAAGCGCCTGGCAGTAGATAGTTTTTAGCCATGCTGTAAAGGTTGGAGTAATCCTCAGAAATAATGTTGAAATGTCTTAAAATTGCAGGAATCAAATAGCACAATAAAAGTGCAGGTACAAATGTGTAGAATTTCTTGAATTTTTCTTTGGAGGATGTATAGAAAATAACCCCTAGGATTATAGCGAAAATTCCAAAGACAACAGTGTCTTCAGTGAAAACTGGAATCGGTTTTGCAACACCTGCTAGCGCCCCGATATCTTTGAATGAAATAATAAGTTCTTCCATAAATTAAAATGATATACCTACAACTAATACATCGTCAATTTGTTCTGTTTCTCCTTTCCAGTTTTGAAATTCTTTTTCCAAAGTTGCTATTTTTTCGGAATTGGATGAAGATGTGAGTGAGGCAAGTAAATTTTTGAATCTTTTGTTTAAATATTTTTTTCCCTTAGTCCCTCCAAATTGATCTGGAAATCCATCGGAGTACATG
This sequence comes from Parvicella sp., assembly GCA_041583015.1. GTDB lineage: Bacteria > Bacteroidota > Bacteroidia > Flavobacteriales_D > Parvicellaceae > Parvicella. The sequence continues at coordinate 3,841 of JBFHGR010000141.1, forward strand.
TAAAACTGATCTCCTTCGTGAATATCAATTTCAAGTGTGTCAAAAGTTGTTTTTTGATAAGAGTCTCCACCTGCAATAGGAAATCTATTGGCTTTATACTCTGTGATTTCTTCTCCGTTTATTTTTATTAGATCGAGCATAGCACCAGCAAATGATAATTTGTTAGTGGCAAGGTTAATTTTGATTAATCCTACATCCATACCATCTTTACTATCATTGTTGTAGTTTTTATTGGAAAGAGATTCTGAAACAGACTTATCCATTTTGTCTAGTACTTTTCCAGGAGATAAGTCAGATTTTGCGGAGACAATAGCATTCAACTTAGATTGACCAATCATACTCATCAAAGTACCCGGAATACTATGGCCTGTGCAATCTGCAGTTGCAATATATATTGTGCTTTGACTTGTCTCTTTAAACCAATGAAAATCACCACTTACTACCTTTTTGGGTTGGTAGAAAATAAATGAATTTGGAAGCATTTCATTGAGGGCGTCTTTTTCAGGAAGCATAACCTCCTGAATTGTACTTGCAAAATCTAAACTTTCTTTTAGGTCATTGTTTTGAGCTTCAATACGAGTTTTTTGTTCAAAAAGTTCAATTTTTATTGCTTCATCTTCTTTCAAGACACTTCTTACATAAGGTATTAAAATAAGCGCTAATAAAAGGATTGAAGCCAAAGAAATCAATCCTTGCTTTTGATATCGCTTAAAAGCAAGGGTTGTAAATTGACTAAAATCAATATCTGCTTGAAGAACACCTGCTATTTCGTTGTTGCTATCGAAAATAGGATAGAAAGCTGATAACCATTCACCATTCTCTGTTTCGTATCTTTCTATGACGCCACCTTCTTGCATTTTTTCCAAAAGAATGTCTGGATACATTTCATATTTGGACCTAAAATCTACAAATTCATCGGAACGAACTACGTAAAGAAATATTCGCTCTTCGTCATCATAATACATGGTGTACATGGCTGATGAAAGTTCATTTATTTTTTGAGCTTTAGCAAGTGGTTGATGGATTTTTACATATAAACTATCGTCAGACACTTCTTTGATATCGCCCATCCAAAGGTTGTTTTCCAAAAGTTCTCTATGAGTGTCACCGTCTAGTTGAATAGCTAAGGAAGATACAATACCTTTTAATCTTTTTAATTCACTTTCCTCATATAAACTTACCTGTGTAAAATAGCCGTATACAATGAAGAACAGTGAGATGATAACGATGCTCAAATAAATGATGAACATAATCCTCGTTTTTACATTGCCTAATATGTCTTTAAGAAGGTTTCCCATAGAATGTAAACGAAGATAAACTTATTTTACGACTCTCCGTACCTTTTTGTCCCTAGATACAATTCATAATGAACTAACCTACACTCTTCTGGTCCGTTGAATAATGGGATTTTTCGTTTAGTTTTTAACCCTACTTTTTTAATGGCTTCTAAATTCCCTGAGAATATCCAAGCATCGTACCCATTGTATTTATGTTTTAAAACTGTTCCCATTCTAGCGTAGAAATCATCAACGTTGTAAACAGAAATTCTTTTGTCATAGGGAGGATTAAAAACAATAATTCCTTTTTCAAAAGTCTTTTCTGAATTTAAGAAATCTGTTTTTTCAAATGTGATATTTCCCGCTAACATTGGGAGGTTTTTTAAATTGGCCCTAGCAGCACTTAAAACTTCCATGTCAATGTCATAACCTTTAATAATTACTCTGCTCTCTACGATGTCATCTTCTGCTTGGTCATAGATGTCGTTGAATAAACTAACGTCAAAATCTTTCCATTTTTCAAACCCATAGTCTCTACCTGTCAAACATGGCGCAATGTTTCGTGCAATCATGCCTGCTTCAATGGCAATGGTTCCTGAACCACACATTGGGTCAATAAATGGTGTTTTTTTATTCCAGTCAGTAAACATTACAATTCCTGCTGCTAGAATTTCGTTTAATGGAGCATCACCGGTTCTTTGTCTGTAACCTCTTTTAAAAAGTGGAGCGCCACTAGAGTTAAGTAATAATTCACATTTTTGTTCGGTGATTCTCAGCGTAATTCTTAAGTCAGGTGAGTATTTTTCTATATCCGGTCTCTCACCAGTTTTTTCTCTAAATTGATCAACTATTGCATCTTTTGCCTTTAACATAGCAAATTGTGAATGTGTAAAAACCGAAGAGTAAATAATTGGAGACAATGAAAATGTGCCATTTGACTCCATGTATTCAGACCAATTAATTTTTTTTACTTCGTTGTACAGTTCGTCAGTGTTTTTAGCTCTGAAACTTTTTATGGGAGTTAAAACGTCTAGGGCTAGCCTAGAAAGCATATTGACCTTATACATCATGCGCTTATCGCCTTCAAAAGCAACTGCTCTTTTTTGGATGGTTATGTCTTTGGCACCAAAACCAGAAAGTTCTTCTGCTAATAGTGATTCAAGACCAGAAAATGTTCTAGCAATTAAATTCATTGGTAAGGCTTTTTATTTATTAGGGTCTTCTTCGTCATCCTCCACGTACTCAAAGTCCACATATTCATCATCTAAATCTACTTTTTCAGATTCTTCTGGGGTATCATTTTCAGGGGTGTTATTTTGAAATGGATTTTGTCCATTCCCAAAACCTCCCATGTTTCCAAAATTCCCCATGTTTTTGAAAGGGTTTTTTGGTTCTTTTTTTACGTAAGGTTTTCCTGTAAGAACGCCAATTACTTGTTGAACTAATTCGCCAGTAGCAGAAAGTCCTTTCACAATCATACCCAACATGAAGAAAAATCCTATTATACCAAGAATCCACTTGATAAGAATAGTGTCGTAAAAATCATTGATATTGACTAAAAACCAAGTGTTGATAGGGTTGTAAACTAACGATGGAAGTTGCAAAGAAATCAGATAAAAGATGATCGTTATCCCAATAATATGAGGAACATATTTAGTTTTTTGTTCTACGGTGAGTTTTTTCATTTTTGCACCCCGCATCATAGCAATAGTAGCTGTTATTCCAGAAAACTGTTTGGCTCTTTCGTATTTTCCATAAAGATATAGATAAAGAATTACACCTCCGAGTAGATAAAGTATAACTGCTTTATTTGATAACTCAGGTTTTCTTTCTATCAACTCACTAGCTTTCATTAATGTTAAAGATGCCAAAAAGTAATATTGAATCACCTTTAGGACATAACCTTGCCACGGTTGCTCTTCTTTTCCTGCTTTCATTAGGAATTTAAGCCCCTGTGCAATAAAAAACCAGATTAGAGAAAAGACAACATAGACAATCCCTAAATAAAAAATGTATCTAAAATAATCCATTTTGCAAAAATAGGATATTAAATCTGAATATGGGAAGAAATAATACGAGTCTAAAATTTCATAACTCTATTGAATCTTCATCAAAGGAGTTTTCTAAGTTATTATGCATTTCAATTTTCGAGTCATCAGCACTTTCTACTTGCTCTTTTTCAATAGCATCTAAGTCAGAATCATCATGAAATATGAAGATTGCAGAAGTGGCGGCAATTGCCAATACAACTACCGCTAGAATTAGTCTTTTTTGCCACTTTTTCATAGTAAATGTTTTAAATAGATTATGTTTAGTGTCAATGAAAAAACTATACCAAACAAATATTAAATATCATTTGGGTCAAACTCTTCAAGTTCTACGGCATTTTCAATAGAATCTACAGATGGGTCAACTGTTTCCATTTCAATGTCTTCAGGGTTGTCTAAAACATCTTCTACTGCTTTGTCAGTTTCCTTAGCTTGTTTTGAATCAGCTTCTGTAACTTCACCACCTGTCATGGACATGTAAAGTACAATTCCTCCTACGACAACCAAAATGGCAACAACCACTAATAATATTTTCTTTTTCATAATGTATATTTTAACCTTAACAATATCTAATGTTGCAAATATATGTGATTAAATTAGAATTGGTTAGTTCTATTTTGCTCATTTTTAAACTTTATAAGATAAGTTTGTCGAGATAAAAGTCTATTTAGTCTGTATTACAGATTTTTTAGTAGAATTTAAGTGGGGGTATCATTAATTTTTTGGATATTAGCAATTGCTAATGAAAAAAAACTCAGATGGAATCTTTATATATTGAAGCAACAGCAACAACCCCTAAAATTGATTTTAA
>JBFHGR010000142.1:0-7922 GCA_041583015.1 Parvicella sp.
ATACTTATCTATTAATAAATCGCTATAATCTGGAGTACCTACATCTTTTTGCTTATAGTCAGAATGGATGGCGTTGTTCTGATAAGTAATTTTGTTGTCTTTGATTAAAAATGTTCGTTTTAGTTCATCAGCACCAGTAGTTATATGTTGGTAAAGTAATTCTACAGGAAGTTCTCCGTCATCCAAAGTGATGAAATCAAAGAATTCAAAAACGCGAACATCTTTTAGGCTTCTCAATTCAGTATTTGGAAATCCTCCACCCATGGAGATTTTAATTTCAGGAAAATGCTTTTTGATAAATTGTGCACATCTAAAAGCGCTATATAAATTACCTGGAAATGGAACAGAAATACCTATCATTTTTGGCTTATGTTCTTCAATTCTTTTATGAAGTATAGCCAAAGTAATTTCATCAATAAAAGTTTCTGCTGCTTGAAGAGAAGTATATAATTCATCAAAAGAATTAGCACTCATGCCTAATCGTTCTGCATACCTGCTAAAACCAAAATTTTCATCAATGTTTTCTTTAATGAAATCAGAAAGGTCTTCTAAAAATAATGTGGCAAGGTGTTTTGCTTTGTCTTGAACGCCCATTGCACCAAATGCCCATTCCAAATCACTCAATTGATCAAATCTACTTGCTTGCGGTAGGTAGTTGGGAGTACAAATTTGCCTTGCTAAAGATGGATTTTTTCCTTGAAGAAAGGAAATGACCCCATCAACAATAGCGATGTATTCTGTTTTTAAAGTTAATATCCTTTGACTATTTTCAGATAATATTTGGTATTTTCTGACTGCTTTGTTAAAAACACTTGAGAGTCCTTCTTTTGAAAAAAGAGAAAGAATCACCTCTATACCCAAGTCCATTTGGTAACAAGATATTTCTTTGGTGTTAAGAAACCCTTTTAAATAGGCTGTTGCTGGATAAGGAGTATTCAGTTGAGTAAACGGAGGTGTTATGAGTAAAATGTCTTTCAATTGGTTAATTATATTATCAAAAATAAACAAAAAGCCTATCTATATAGCATAGACAGGCTTTTCATTAAAGTATATGTAAAGAATTAATCTTCTTTAGGTTCGTCTTTTTTCTTTTTAGGACCTTTACCTTTTTTGATGTCCATTTTTAATTCATTGGCTTTTTTATCAAGCGATACAACTATCTTATCACCTTCTTCCAAATCAGCATTAATGATGTGTTCTGCCAATGGATCTTCCAATTGTTTTTGTAGAGCTCTTTTTAGTGGTCTTGCTCCAAATTTAGGATCAAATCCTTTTTCTGCAACAAAATCTTTAGCGTCATCTGTTAATTCAATTGTGTATCCTAATTCATTAATTCTACTGAATAAAGACTTTAATTCAATGTCAATAATTTTATGAATATCTTCATTTGTCAAACTATTGAACATGATGATATCATCAATTCTATTTAAGAATTCAGGAGCAAATGCTTTTTTCAAAGCGGCTTGAATCACAGACATTTGATTTTCTGTTTTGCTTTCTGTTTTTGCTTTTGTTCCAAATCCAACACCAGTTCCAAAATCAGATAATTGTCTTGCTCCAATGTTAGAAGTCATAATGATAACGGTGTTTTTGAAATCAATTTTTCTACCTAAACTATCTGTTAATTGACCATCATCTAATGCTTGCAGTAATAAATTGAAGACATCTGGATGTGCTTTTTCAATTTCATCTAACAATACAATTGAGTAAGGTTTACGTCTAACTTTTTCAGTTAATTGCCCTCCTTCCTCGTAACCAACGTATCCCGGAGGCGCTCCGATTAATCTTGATACAGCAAATTTCTCCATATATTCACTCATATCAATTCTAATTAAGGCATCTTCTGTGTCAAACATGTAACGAGAGAGAACTTTACACAATTGTGTTTTACCAACTCCTGTTGGGCCTAAGAAAATAAATGAGCCAATAGGTTTATTCGGATCTTTCAGCCCTGCTCTGTTTCTTTGAATAGCTTTAACAACTTTTGCAATAGCTTCGTCTTGACCAATTACAGACCCTTGAAGATCTTCATTCATCTTGCGTAGTTTTCCAGATTCTTTCTCCGCTACTCTTGAAACAGGAATTCCAGTCATCATCGCCACAACTTCAGCAACGTTTTCTTCGGTTACTGTAATTTTATGCGATTTGCTTTCTTGTTCCCATTTTAGTTTTGCTGCATCTAGTTCTTCGTTCAGTTTGCGCTCAGTATCTCTCAACCTTGCCGCTTCCTCGTACTGCTGACTTCTTACTACTTTGTTTTTTTCCTCTTTGATGTCTTCTATTTTTTGTTCAACATCAATAATGTTTTGAGGAACATTGATATTTCTAATGTGGACTCTAGAGCCAACTTCGTCCAAAGCATCTATCGCTTTATCTGGAAGATGCCTGTCAGACATGTATCTTTCTGTCAACTTCACACACGCCTCAATCGCTTCTGGGGTGTAGGAAACATTGTGGTGTTCTTCGTATTTTTCTTTGATGTTATTCAAGATTTCGATTGTCTCAGGTATGGTTGTAGGTTCTACTACAACTTTCTGAAATCTTCTTTCTAAAGCGCCATCTTTTTCAATATATTGTCTATACTCATCCAGCGTGGTAGCGCCAATACATTGAATTTCACCTCTTGCCAATGCTGGTTTAAACATGTTGGAAGCATCCAACGATCCAGAAGCACCGCCAGCACCAATAATTGTATGAATTTCATCAATGAAAAGAATGATGTCTGGAGATTTCTCTAACTCGTTCATCACTGCTTTCATTCTCTCTTCAAACTGTCCTCTGTATTTAGTTCCAGCAACTAACGATGCTAAATCTAAAGAAACAACTCTTTTATTGTAAAGAACTCTACTCACTTTTCTTTGAACAATTCTCAATGCCAATCCTTCAGCAATAGCAGATTTACCTACTCCAGGTTCCCCAATTAGAATCGGGTTGTTTTTCTTTCTTCTACTTAAGATTTGAGAAACTCTTTCAATTTCTTTCTCTCTTCCTACTATTGGATCTAATTTTCCTTCTTCTGCATATTTGGTAAGATCTCTACCAAAATTGTCTAATACAGGTGTTTTAGATTTGCTGTCTGTTGGTTTTCTCATACCAGAGTCACCTCCGCCAAAACCACCACTTGACATACCTTCGTCATCTGATGGAGTACTAGGGAATTCTGCTCGTGGTTCTTTATATCCTTGTTCCATCATGAGTTCTAATTCTTCTTTTACAAATTCATAATCTATTTTAAATTGCTCCAATATTTGTGTAGCAATATTGTCTTCTTCTTTCAAGATAGAGAGTAGTAAATGCTCTGTACCTATCATATTACTCTTAAATAACTTGGCCTCAAGGTAAGTTATTTTTAAGACTTTTTCCGCTTGCTTTAGTAAAGGTATATTTCCACTACTCAAATTTTTGCCACCACTTTGTGGTAGTTTAGATTCAAGCTGTCTTCTAAGTTCCTTCAAATCAATTTTTGCATCCGTAAGGATTTTGACTGCTATGCCTTCTCCTTCTCGTATCAAACCTAAAAGCAAATGCTCCACACCAATGTAGTCATGTCCTAAGCGCAAAGATTCTTCCCTGCTGTAACTGATTACATCTTTTACTCTTGCTGAAAATTTCGCTTCCATATAAATTGCTTTTAATTATCGTTGTATAAAATTACCCGATTTTTTCCTTAAAATCAAAGATAATTGATTCTGACATCAAATCACGTTCCAAAAATGGCTACTTATAAACAGATTTTTGTGCGTAATAGTGTGTTGGGTAACATTGTATTGTCTTAAATGTCAAAATTTCGCTAATCAATGACTTTTGTTACCTTATAGACGCATAAAGTATCCAAAGGTTGGCTGGAGAATGTCCAAACTGGCCTGTCAATGAAAGAATTATACAGACTAGCATGGTTGCTAACAGAAATGGGGTTGGAGGTGTTGTTTTTGGGAACAATGGTTTGTATTAAATTTAACTCAATATTTTCTGAAATTCCCTGTTTTGCAATATCTTTTGGAACTATCAATATGTCATTGATTTGCAATGTATCTTTCTGTTTGTCATAGATTTTAATGCCATTTTGTCTAGCATACCATTGCCAGCCCCAGTGTCCTATTGTATATGTAGCTGCTTTTTCATCTTTGGAAAAAACTGTGGCTTGTTGCTTGTAGAAATGAGCGTACATGTAGTCAGCATGTGTCAAAGTGATAGAGATTATTAGTGCTATTCCAATAGTTAGTATACGATTTAATTTACTTAGTTCAGAATCATGAGAATGAATAAATATTAAGATGAATGGAATGATTAATAATACATGTCTTGTTGCAATAAATGGAGCATAGAAAATAATGAATCCACTAATCGAGCATGTTGTTATGACTAAAAATTGATTGATTTCATTAGTTTTTGAAATTCCTTTGACTATGAAATAAGTAAGGAGTATTAATCCGTTGAGAAAGAAGAAAGTTTGAAGAAAAACAGTTGTATGAGAATTGTCATATTGAGAAATTAGCCAACCAATCAAAATAGAGGAGATCACCACCAGATAATAACTAGTTTTATGAATCTGTTTTTGAAAAGGAGCGATGAATAAAATAGCACCTAAGCAGCAAAAGAATTCGGGAATTCTTATTAAGTTGATGCCGCTTCTTGGTCGGCCTAGTAAATGAATGTGGTCATATTCTATTAAATTCCAACCGCTCCAAATAGCAAGAATACCGAAAGGAATTAAAGAGAATTTTAAGTTTTGGTAATCTTTTCTTATTAGTAACGTAAAAATTATTGCAGCAAGAAAGGGGAGTGCAGAGTATTTGGTTAGAAGTGCTGCAGAAATGAAGATAAATGAAAGGACTAAATTCCGGTTGTTGTCTGAAGAAGACAAGAAAAAGTAAACGCTACCTAATAATAGACTTAACAAAGGAATGTCTGTCATTACGTTTTGATTGATAATAAATGCAGGGCAAAGCGCAAATAATGTTAAGTAGAAATAGGTATTTTTTCTTTTTACAAAATGTAGGATACGGTCAAAGTAATAAATAGCAAGAAAACTAAATACACTCACTAAAAAGTGGAGTGCAATTTCATTGGGACCAAAAAGGTAAGTGACAATGGCTATTAAGTAGAAAAATAATGGAGGTTGATTGTAGTCATTAATGGGGTTTGTACTTCCGCCCCAGTTTATTTCACCACTCATCGGGTGAAAAGGATGTTCTATAATGTGTTGAGCAACTTCTATGTGAAAGGTGTCGTCAATGTGGAAAGGCTTGAAAATATTGAGACTTGTAACCACAGCCCATAGTAAAAGAATGAAATATTTTCTATGATTATTTTTGATATGATTAATGGTGTTCAAGCGCTTCAAAGATAAGTTTAAAAATCATTTCAACACCGACTTAATTTAATGCGATTTAAAATAGTTTTTCGATTTTAAAGTTGATTTTCAAAAAATAAGATTTGAGTTTTAAAACCAAAATAAAGCGATTTAACGACATTTCTCAAAAATCAATGTATTTTTTCTTGAATTGTTTATTAACACGTTGAGTTGTTTAAAACTTCGTGGATTTAAGTGCCTAACCTTTTTTTATAAACCTTACTTTTGAGAATGTGAAAAAGCATGTTGTGAAACGGCTTGAATTAATGATAATATAAATTGAAATAAATTATATGGCAGAAGATGAAGGTGCTGGGGAAAGAATAGTCCCAGTAAGTATTGAAGAGGAAATGAAGACGGCCTACATCGATTATTCGATGTCTGTTATTGTTTCTAGAGCACTTCCTGATGTTCGTGATGGATTAAAACCAGTTCACAGAAGAGTATTGTATGGAATGTTAGATCTAGGTGTGCGAGCTAGTAGTGCTCATAAAAAATCAGCTAGAATTGTCGGAGAGGTATTAGGGAAGTATCACCCACATGGAGATTCATCTGTATATGATACAATGGTACGTATGGCTCAAGATTGGTCATTGAGATATCCATTGGTCGATGGTCAGGGTAACTTTGGCTCTGTAGATGGTGATAGCCCCGCAGCAATGCGTTATACGGAGGCAAGATTAAAGAAACTTGCAGAGGAGTTATTGTCTGATTTGGATAAGGAAACGGTAGATTTTAGACCAAACTTTGATGACTCATTAGAAGAACCTACAGTTTTACCTACAAGAATACCTAACCTTTTAGTTAATGGAGCATCTGGTATAGCAGTGGGGATGGCTACCAATATGGCTCCTCATAATTTATCAGAGGTTGTTGATGGAACAATTGCATATATAGACAATAGAGATATTGATGTTGAAGGTTTAATGCAATATGTGAAAGCACCAGATTTTCCTACAGGAGGAATTATCTACGGTTATGAAGGTGTGAAAAATGCTTTATCAGAAGGTAAAGGGAAAATTGTAATGAGAGCTAAAGCTACCATTGAAGAAATTCGTGAAGGTAGAGAAGCAATTATCGTAACAGAGATTCCGTATCAAGTCAATAAAGCAGATATGATCGCCAAAACTGCGGATTTGGTTAATGAAGATAAATTACAAGGGATTTCTGAAATAAGAGATGAGTCAGATAGAAATGGTATGCGTATCGTTTATGAAATCAAAAGAGACGCAATTTCTAATGTAGTATTGAATAAATTATTCAAGTATACTGCGCTTCAAACCTCTTTTTCTGTTAATAATATTGCCTTGGTGGATGGTAGACCACAAATGCTGAATCTTAAAGATATGATTCATTACTTTGTGGAGCATCGTCATGAAGTTGTTATACGAAGAACCAAGTACGAATTAAGAAAAGCGGAGGAAAGAGCTCATATCTTAGAAGGACTTATTATTGCTTCCGACAATATTGATGAAGTAATCAAGATTATTAGAGCAGCATCAAATGTGGATGAGGCAAGAGATAACTTGATGGAAAGATTCAAACTATCTGAAATTCAATCTAAGGCGATCGTTGAAATGAGATTACGTCAGTTGACAGGTCTTGAACAAGATAAGTTACGATCTGAGTATGACGATTTGATGAAAACTATCGAAGATTTAAAAGACATCCTTTCTGATGAAGGTAGAAGAATGCAAATCATCAAGGATGAACTTTTAGAAATTAAAGATAAATATGGTGATGAAAGAAGATCTGTAATCGAGTATTCAGCAAATGAAATGAGTATCGAAGATTTAATCCCAGATAACGAAGTTGTTGTTACAATTTCTCATGCTGGTTATATCAAGAGAACACGTTTAGATGAATACAAAGTACAGAATAGAGGTGGAGTTGGTTCAAAAGGAACGCAAACTAGAGATAAGGATTTCTTAGAGCATCTGTTTGTGGCAACTAATCACAATTACCTATTAGTATTTACAGAAAAAGGAAGATGTTTCTGGATGAGAGTCTTTGAGATTCCAGAAGGATCCAAAGCTTCTAAAGGAAGAGCAATTCAGAATTTAATAAACATTCCTCAAGATGATAATGTGAAAGCATATATCAATGTGAATGATTTGAAAAATGAAGAATATGTGAATAACAATTTCATTGTAATGTGTACTAAAAATGGTGTAATTAAGAAAACATCATTGGAAGCTTATTCTAGACCTAGAACTAATGGAATTAACGCTATTGGAATTAGAGAAGGAGATGAATTACTAGAGGCTAAATTGACTAATGGTAACAATGAAATCTTGATGGCATTGAAATCTGGTAGAGCAATTAGATTCCCTGAAGCTAAGGTTAGACCAATGGGAAGAAATGCATCTGGAGTTAGAGGTGTTACATTAGCACATGACAAAGATGAGGTAGTAGGAATGGTATGTGTTGAAGATCCTTCTGATACTATACTTGTTGTTTCTGAGAAAGGTTATGGTAAGCGTACTATGCTTAATGATCCAGAAACTGGAGATGCTATCTACAGAGTTACCAATAGAGGTGGTAAAGGTGTGAAAACATTGAATGTTAC
>JBFHGR010000143.1:0-7919 GCA_041583015.1 Parvicella sp.
CCTTCCTCTCTACAATTTGTCTCGTCAAGAAGGGATGAGAAGTAAGATCCCGATTCGCTTAGCGAAGAATTTCGGGAAAGACCTTCCTCTCTACAATTTGTCTCGTCAAGAAGGTATGAGAAGTAAGATCCCGATTCGCTTGCGAAGAATTTCGGGAAAGACTTCCCTCTCTACATGTTGATATTTGTTAAGTCAATTGGTTCCTTCCCCTAAAAGCCAAAGATGTCAGGCGTCTTAAAAGCAAAGCGCCCTAACTATCCCCAAATAACTCTAAACAAGATATTTTGTTGAATGCCAGTACCTGTAAATGGAGGATCTAAGAATCTATCTACGGTAACTTTAGAATACATCAAGTTGTAACTAACTTCAAACGCTATGGTTGGCATTATTTGATAATTGAATAATAAACCTGAGCCTAGACCATAACCAGTTCCTCCTGGAGGTTGGTTGTTATTGTTGGAGATAATATTCCCCCCACTAGTGATGACATTCTGACTGTTGTGCAGAATGTTTATTGGTGACTGATTCTCTTCCAGAATGAAATAGTTTTCTTTCAATTTAACTGAATTGAAATTGAAAAATAGTGGCAATTGAACAGAATAATTAAATCCTTCGTACAATCTTATTCTTAGACCTAAGTTCATGTTTAATCTTTCTTCCTTACCAAAAACTGGGAAAGATCTATATCTATCTGCTTCGATATTATTTGTATTGGATGAAGGTGTTACTTCCACCACAAAAACATTTTCAGTTTTTAATTGGGCTACATTGGCTTCTAAAAACAGGTCTAGGCCATCGCTTAATTTTATTCCTGCGATTCCTCCCACTTCCCAAGACGGTCTGTATTTCATTCTATTAGGAAGGTCCAGTAGGTCTTGTTGGTCAATTTTGTATGGTTGTCCGTCAAATAATTCTCTAAGTCTAGCTTCATTAAGTGGGTTATTGAAAAACCATTCTACTCCTAAAGTGTTGGCGGAAAAACCGCTATACTTCATAGCTGTTTTTTTATTAGCAAAGTGACTTCCCACATTAACGCCTAGAAAGAAACTTTTGTATTCGATTTCTTCGTAAGGTTCATCATCATCTTGTGCAACTAGAGAAAAAGTAAAAAGAAAGGAAAGAAATAGTACTAGGTACTTCATGTTGTTAGTAATTTAAAAGTTGATGAACTTGCTCTGCAAATCTATTTTTAGGTAAGAAATTTTGTTCTAGTTCAGCATTAAAAGGGACAGGAGTATCCAAACTAGCACTTCTAAGTACAGGAGCATCTAGGTGTTGGAAACATTCTTCTGTAATCAATGCAGATATCTCACCACCTATTCCTCCTGTCATACAGTCTTCATGAAGAACAAGTACTCTTCCTGTTTTCTTTGCACTTTCAAAAATGGCTTCTTTATCCAATGGTAAAAGCGTTCTCAAGTCTAGAATCTCCATATCGATATCAGGATTTTCTGCAGCAAAGTCTTTGGCCCAATGAACCCCCATTCCATAAGTGATGACAGATAACTGTGATCCTTCTCTTACAAGGTTGGCTTTTCCAATTTCTATAGTGAAGTAATCTTCATTGACTTCCTCAGAAACACTTCTGTACATTGCTTTGTGTTCAAAGAACATCACAGGATTTGGATCTTCAATAGCTGCTAGCAAAAGTCCTTTGGCTTCATTTGGTGTAGAAGGGTAGACTATTTTTAGACCTGGTGTGTGAAAGAACCACGCTTCATTACTTTGCGAGTGAAATGGTCCAGCGGCAACACCAGCACCGGTTGGCATTCTAACTACTACATCTACATTCTGATTCCATCGGTAATGTAATTTTGCGAGGTTATTTACGATTTGGTTGAATCCACAGGTCACAAAATCAGCAAACTGCATTTCTACTAAACCTTTTTTACCTTTGAGTGATAACCCAAGAGCGGCACCAACAATAGCAGATTCACAAATAGGTGTGTTTCTAACTCTTGCCTTTCCAAATTCTTCTACAAAACCATCCGTACATTTGAAAACACCACCATACTCAGCTACATCTTGTCCCATGATAACCATGTTGCCGTGTTTACGCATTCCTTGTTGCAAACCATCTCTCACGGCATCTATCAACCTCATTTCTGATGTTTTGTTGGAAGCAGGAGTAATAGGAGTATTATCATGCGGAGCATAAATGTCTGCATATTCTGTTTCGGTAGAAACTTCAATTTCTGGCGCATCATAAGCAGCGTCCAATTCATCCGCAATTAATTTCTTGATGTCAACCTCTAATTTTATTTTATCACTTTCTTGGATCACACCAGATTGCAGTAAATAGTTTTCATAGTTTTCTACAGGGTCTTTTGCAGCCCACTTATCTTGCAATCCCTCAGGATAATATTTAGTTCCAGATGCTTCTTCGTGTCCTCTCATTCTAAAGGTGACACATTCCAAAATAAAAGGTCTAGGTTTTTTACTTTGCGAGTGCTTAATGTTTCTTACGGTATTGTAAACTTCCAAAATGTTATTACCATCCACTTGAACCGCCTCCATACCATATCCAATTCCTTTGTCTATAAATTGCTTACATCTAAATTGCTCAGAAGATGGGGTAGAGAGTCCCCATTGATTGTTCTCAATTACGAAGATTACAGGTAAGTCCCATACTGAGGCAACGTTAAGCGCTTCATGGAAATCTCCTTCACTGGCACCTCCATCACCAGTGAAAACAATGGTAGATTTTTTTACATCATCTATGAGATTGGCCAGGGCGATTCCATCTGCAATTCCTAATTGAGGTCCAAGATGCGAAATCATACCAACGATATTGTAATCCATTGTTCCAAAGTGAAAAGAACGGTCTCTACCTTTGGTAAAGCCTAAATCTTTGCCTTGAAACTGAGCAAATAATCTCCTTAGCGGAATATCTCTAGAAGTAAAGACTCCTAGATTGCGGTGCATTGGCAACATGAACTCATCGCTATCCATGGCCATAGTTGTTCCAACAGAAATACCTTCTTGTCCGAATCCGGAAAACCATTTAGAAATTTTACCTTGTCTTAGAAGAATAAGCATCTTTTCTTCAATAAGTCGAGGAAGTTTAATTTTATGATATATTTTGATTAGTTCTTCATCCGTTAGACTTTGTCTATCAAATTTAATTGTCGGTTTTTCTATTGTAGCCATTGGTGTATTAAAATAATGCTCCAAATTTAATAAGATATTGCTAATGCTAAACAAACAATTGGATAGAGTAATTCACAATTTCTTGTCATTAGCACTACATATAGTTATAATTTAATTTGGTAGATGCAGCTATTGTTTTTATTTTGTCGTCCCTAAAAGAATTAAAACAAATTTTATGAAATTACTTGGCTTACTATGCATTTTATTTTTATTCACTCACACAAAATCATATGCTTCTCACGCAGCGGGTGGAGAACTATATGTAGTATGGGTAGCACCAAATACTTATGATATATATTTGAGAGCATTTAGAGATTGTAATTCCTCTTTTCAACTTGAAACTGATGCTGATGTGGGGTTATACATCAAAGGGACAAATTTCCAGGAGGATATTTTTTCATTACAAAGAATATCAAACGATACAGATATTGATTTAGGAGATTCATGTTATACACCAACAGGGCTTTGTATTGATGAAGCGTTATATAAATTGTCTGGTGTTTATATTCCTGATAATGCCAATGGTTATTATTTGGAACATCATATTAATGCGAGAAATGCAGCCGTTAGTAATTTGACGAGTCCAAGTTCCAAGAATTTTGTTTTTTACTGTGAAATTCCAGATCCTGCACTTGGCGCAAATAGTTCACCTAATTTTGGAACCTATCCCTTAGATAGTTACATGTGTATCAATAATTCCAAAACTTGGTCATTTCCTGTTTTTGATGCAGATGGAGATTCATTAGCTTATTCTTTTGTGAACCCTTTGGGTAATACCGGAGGAACAGGAACATCTGCAGGAACTGGTGCTTATCCTTATTATCCTTCAGTGGCATGGGCTGGTGGATACTCTTTGGCTAATATTTGTGGAGGGACTATACCAATGTCAATAGATCCAATTACAGGAGAAATTACTGCAATGCCTTCAATAGCTTCTGTTTTTGCTTATTCAGTGAGAGTAGAGGAGTATAGAAATGGCGTTAAGATTGGAGAGGTGAGAAGAGATGTTCAATATGCATCATTAAACTGTACAGTGGATACTCCTCCAGTTATTAATGTCGATGATACTGTGTCTGTTTACTACGGAGATTCTATCTGTGTAGATATGACAATTTCAGATGGAGATGGTACAGATACTATTTACGTAACACCAACCAGTATAGATTTTGATTTAAATGGTACTTATGTTGCACCTACACAAGTAGGTTCTGATTTTGTATATACCAATTTCAATAACTCAGGAACTGATGGCACTATGTCTCATTATGCTGATATGGGAACTGCTTACGAGGGTGTAGGTGATATTTTATTGAGATATTGCTGGATGCCTGAATGTGAGGATGTAGATTCCACCTATCATGTTAACCTTTTAGCATATTCTCTAGGTTGTTCTGGTTCGGATACAACTGAGAAAGAGATCACTTTCTTAGTAGATCATGATCCAATTCCTCAGGCAACGCTGGATGGCGCATCGGATACAGTAGAAGTGACCTATGGAGAGCAAATTTGTTTTGATATAATGGTAGACGTTTCTTTTATTACAGATACATTAGAAGTGAGGTTGAATTCTCCTAATTTTGATTTGCTTAATAATTACGTGCCACCAGTTACGACAGGTGGGCAGAGTTATTACCAAAACTTTTTTGGCGTTGATACCGCTTTTGTACCAGCTATAACAAGTGATCAAATTAACCAATCGTATCAAGGAATTGGAGAAATACCATTTAGATTTTGTATTACCCCAGATTGTGGTGAAATAGATGAATTGTTTATTATCAATATGGAAGCAAATACAATAGGATGTGGTGGATCTGATACTTTAAATAAGACTTATTATGTAGATATTTATTATGCACCTACACCAATAGAACTGGATTTACCTGATTTTATTGAAGTGTCTTATGGTTCGGAAATTTGTTTTGAATTGTTGACAAATGATATAACAAGTTCTGGATATGAATTGGGATTAAAACCTGTAGGTGAAGGGTTTGATTATGTTGAAGCATACCAGCCTCCATTGCAAGGAAGTGGAGGGTATTATTATACTGATTTCCAAGGTTTGGATACTGTTTATATTGAAGATTATAGTTATAATAATGGAGAAGTAAGAGGGAAAGATACTGTGGCAATCAGATACTGCTTGGTTCCTGGCTGTGAAGAGGTGATTTTAGAGAATTATGAGTTAAATTATACAGCATCTTTATATACAACATGTGTTACGGTTCAAGAATCCAAAACAATGAATGTTAATGTGGAACCACCAGTAGGAGAGGTAAATCCGATCCCTAATGTATTTACACCAAATGGAGATGGAGATAATGACTATTTTGAATTATCTGGATCTAATGATCCATGTTATGATGTAATGGAAATTCAAATCTTCAATAGATGGGGTAAAAAAGTGTTTGAATCTGATGATTCCTTATTCAAATGGAATGGATTAAATAAGAATGATGGAGGAGAATGTGCTGAGGGAACTTATTTTGTTTTGATTAAAGGAACTTATGGAAGTACCTATAATGGAGCAACAGGAGAAAGAATTCCAATTCCTGTAGAAAAACAATATACAATTCAATTGTTACGTTAAACAATAAAAGATATATATTTGAGAGGCTTATGAAAATAAGCCTCTTTTTTTTATCTTAAAGTCAATGAGTCAACAAAAAGAAAATAAAAGTAATAAACCGAAAGTATGGAAAAGAGTAGTGTACTTTTTCCCGTTTCAATTGGTGTTGCTACATTTTAAAAGGAATCACTTGCTGATGGTTTTTTGGTTGCTACTCTTTCTTTATGTAGGAAATCTGATAGGAAGTAAATATGGTGTATCTGCATTGCTTTTAGCACCAGAGTATTTAGGAGTGACCAATTGGTTGTCATTTGGGATTATGGGGTTTGCTTTCGGTGGTTTTCTTACTGCATTTAATATTTATAGTTATATTTTACATGCCAATGAATTTAGGTTTTTAGCTACTTTGTCCAGACCATTTTTAAAGTTTTGTTTTAATAATATTGTTATACCGTTTGTATTTTACTTTTTACATTTATATTATTCATATGAGTTTCAAGTAGAACAAGAATTACTGCCTAGTGGAACAGCGATTTTCAATCTTAGTGCTTATACCTTTGGTATTTTGATATTCCTTTTTTTATCTATGGTATACTTTACGTATTTCAATAAAAATATTTTTAAAATATCAGGAAAGGATGAAAAACACTATGACAGTTTATCGTCAGAAACTGTAAAGGAAGCAACCTTTATGAGGGAGACAGTCTGGTACAAAAGAATGTCCCGAAAAAGAGTTTGGAAAGTCTATACATATATTTATTCTCCATTTTCTATTAAACTAGCTAGGGATACATCACATTATGATAAAAAATTACTCAAACAAGTTTTTGCGCAGAATCACATCAATGCATCGATATTTGAAATTGCACTGATTCTAAGTTTTTTTTCACTGGGTTTTTTTAGAGACGTCAATTGGATGAATATACCTGCAGCAGCCAGTTTATTACTGTTGTTTACGTTGTTTCTACTTATTTTTAGTGCGCTTTATAGTTGGCTCAAAGGCTGGACAGTAACTGTTATAATCATCACCTTAATAACAGTTAATTTTGTCTCAAATCAATTTGATGGATTTCGTTTTAGAAATTATGCATATGGAATAGATTACTCTGTGAAGAATGATTATACTTGGGAGAGTTTGACTAAGCTTAGCCAAGATAAGGAGGCGTATGATGAATCCATAAGAAGTGGGATTGCAATCCTTGAGAATTGGAAAAAAAGAAACCAACAATTAACACTCAATGCAAAGCCAAAGTTAATTTTGATCAATATCAGTGGCGGTGGATTAAGAGCTAGTGTTTGGGCTATGGAGGTGCTACAAGAATTAGAGAAAGAAACCGATGGAGCGTTTTTTAGACAAAGTCAGTTGATTACAGGAGCCTCAGGAGGTATGATTGGTGCAACCTATTATAGAGAACTCTATAGAACACATTTGTATGATTCTTCTGTTAATACAACCAGCAAAAGGTATGTAGAGCAATTAAGTGAAGATTTATTAAATCCATTAGCCTTTGGAATTGCTACAACAGATTTCTTGTTTAGGTATCAGAATTTTGATGATGGTAATTATTCTTATACAAAAGATAGGGGATATTCATTTGAGCAAAAATTGATTAAAAACCTTGGAGGTACTTTTAGTGACAAAAGGTTAGGTGATTATTATGAAGATGAGTATAAAGGAATCATTCCAATGATGATTTACAGCCCTTCTGTTGTTAATGATGGTAGAAGGTTACTTATTTCACCGCAGAAAATTAACTACTTAACTTTTAATAAGGATACCAATTATGTGGAGACGTATTCTTCAATGGAAAATATTGAGTTCACTCAATTATTTAAGAAAAATGATCCTTATAATTTGAAGATAACGAGTGCCATGCGAATGAGTGCCACTTTCCCATACATCCTGCCTATGGTTACCATGCCTACAGATCCTCCAATTGAATTAATGGATGCAGGAATTAGAGATAATTATGGTTTGAAAACAAGTTTGGAGTATCTGAGAATTTATAAGAATTGGATTAAAACAAATACTAGCGGAGTTATTTTGGTGGAAATTAGAGATAAGCAAAAGAATTTTGAGGTTGTAAATCCTAATAATGGAACAGTATTACAGAGATTGTTGGCGCCATTTACTTCTTTTTACAGCAACACAACAAAAACGCATGACTATACCAATGACCAATTGCTTAGAAGTGTTCCAGAC
>JBFHGR010000144.1:0-7838 GCA_041583015.1 Parvicella sp.
TGTTTCATTTTTACAGCCCAATACCAAGTAAAAATAAAACCAGCAAGTAAAAGACTTAGATACCCAGTACCAGATTCTAAAATCCGAATATAGTAACCGAGGATTAGTAGCGGTATAAGTAGCCAATATTTTCTTTTGTCATGTTGATTTAAAAGTGTTATTAAAATAATTAAAACACCTATTCCAAGTAATAAACTTAATCTTATGTGAGAAATAAAAATGGATAGTTCACGATAGTTAGTAAAGTCTAAAGAAAAATACTTCCAAAACCCAACAAAACTATTAAGCATTAAACCTAGAATAAAAGCGCTCATAATAATGTGCCATTCTTTTTTACTAATGATTGTAGAGCTCCCAAGAACAATGGGAAAGCATAATAGTGGCAATTTTAATATTAGATCCTCTATTGCAATTGATTTATCGGTGGCAAATAAAACCCATACAAGATGCACCAAGTATATTAATAGAATAAATAAAGGAGCAAATTTTAGTTTTTTAATTCTTTGCCATTTGTCATTAAATTTACCTTCTACTATCCAGTTGATAGCTAATCCTATGGAAGGTATACTCATGAGAATTTCACCTGTGGATAATCCAAAGGCTAAAACACACATCAAGAAGATGTAGATAAATCTATGTGGAAATTTGTCTCCTAACACAAAGTTAGTAACGGCTAATTACCTGATAATATTTTGTTGTATTGCTCAGGGTTATTCAATACTTTCAAGGCTTCTTTTAAATATTCATCTTTGGTAAGAGCATTTTCAACTCTCCCTTCAGAATAATGATATCTAGAAACTATTTCATTTTCAATAAGTTCTGTGATTTCTTCTTCGTATCGTTTTAAATCATCAGTTAAATTTGGTGTTAATTTTTCCAATAACGCTTCAAATTCTTTTTCTGAATGATCTAAGTATTTTTCTTCTTTTGCTGTCTGTTTTAATTGTTCAAGCATTTTCTTAGAAGTTGAGGTATAATCAATTTCTTTATCTTTTATAAAGTCCAAGAATAGTTGATAGTCATTATCCGATAGTCTGAATTCTTTGGCAGATCCAATACTCTCATGACTTCTTTGGTATTGCGTAGCAAAGTTGAAAATATGATGTCCTACAATCAATTCTTGTGTTAGAATACTCAAATATTCCGGAGCTATTTCTATGTCAGGATCAACACCTCTACCATCCATAACTACACGTCCATTTTTTGTGCTAAATTTGGCAATCAAACTATCTGGTACTTCTGTTACTTCTCCTTGTTCATTGCGGTGAGAATAGTCTAGTTTTTGAATGCATCTGCCGCTAGGTGTGTAGTATTTTGCAACAGTAAGTTTTACCATGCTTCCAAACTCTAGTTCTTTTGTTTGTTGAACTAATCCCTTTCCGTAACTTCTTTCACCAATAATAACTGCTCTGTCTAAATCTTGTAAACTTCCGCTTACAATTTCACTTGCAGATGCGGAATGGTCGTCTATCAATACTACTACCGGCATTTCAGTATCAAAAGGAGTGTTGGTAGTTTTATAATCTCTATTAGTTTCTTCCAATCTTCCTTTGGTATAAACCACAAGTTCGCCTTTGGGCACAAAAAAGTTTACAATATTCACCGCTTCATGAAGTAATCCACCTCCATTTCCTCTTAAGTCAAAAATCAGTTGTTTCATGTTGCTGGAGTCTCTCATTTTGTTTATTGCAGCACCCACTTCTTGAGATGCTGTTTGAGTAAATGAGTTTAACTTTACGTAACCGGTTTTTTCGTCCATCATTCCGTAGAAAGGAACGTCAGGTATTTTAATCTCTTCTCTGTTGAAGGTCACTTCTTTTATTTCATCACCTCGTTGGTATTTGATGGTAAGAGACGTGTTGGGTCCTCCTTTGAGAAATAAACTCATGTCACCAACAGACTTTCCTCTTACGTCTGTTCCATCAACTTCTAAAATAATATCACCAGCTTTTAAGCCTGCTTTTTGAGCGGGTGAACCAAAATAAGGTTCGGAAATAATAATATTTTCACCATGTGCTTGAATCAAAGATCCAATTCCTCCGTACTGACCAGTAGTCATATAGCGGTAATCTTCAATTCTACTTTGTGGAATATAAACTGTATATGGGTCTAGAGACTTGAGCATGGCATCTATACCAGTTTTCATCAATTCACCTGGCTGAGGTTCATCTACATAATATGTGTTTAATTTATCATAAACACCAGACATTAATCTAATGTTTTTAGAAATTTCAAAAAGGTCTTTGTCTTGATCTGTTTCTGTTCTTGTAGAAACAAAAAGAAAAGTCATTACTACAAATGGTAATGCATATATGATTAACTTAAAATTCTTTTTCATAAGTTTTGGGTATTATCTTCTATTTCCACAATCAATTGCTCCAATAAAAGGATCATTTTAGTACTTATATACTCAAAAGTAGGGATTTCGTTACCAATATAGATAAAGGAAACACCTATTTTAACATTTCTTTGCACGCAACAATCTAGCAAAGGATGTTTGTTCAGTCTGTATGCTTCACGCATAAGTCGTTTTACTTTATTTCTGTGTGGTGCAGATTTTATGTTTTTTTTGGGGGCACCGAAAAGCACCTTTACATCTGTATCTATATCTAAGAAATTCCAGTTAGCCCGAATAGGGTATTTACTGGTTTTTCGTCCAGATTGAAAGACAGATTTTATATGATTCTCTCGTTTTAATTTTTCTATTTTGGACAATGTATATCTCACCACCTTACAAATAACGAAAAAGGTCGGCTATTGCCGACCTTAAAGCTAATATATTTCTTAACCTCTACTTGTTTGCTTTGATGAAATTTTCAATGGCCATAGTCATTGAAGGCATTCCAGGTTGAGGAGCGTGAACATCAAGTTTTAATCCTGCTTCTACGGCTGCCTTTGCTGTTGAGGTTCCAAATGCTGCTATTTTAGTATTGTTCTGTTTGAAATCAGGAAAGTTTTTAAATAAAGATTCAATTCCAGACGGGCTGTAGAACACAAGCATATCGTATTTGACATCCGTAAGGTCAGATAAGTCACTGCATACGGTTTTGTATAAAGTTGCATTTTGATGCTCAAAGCCTTCTTTTTCCAATATTGCAGGAATACTTCCATTCTGAATATTAGAGCAAGGAACCAAGAATTTCTCTTTTTTATGTTTCTTTAAAATGTCTACTAAGTCAGCAAAAGTTTGTTTTCCATGGAAAATTTTTCTTTTTCTATAGACAACATATGTTTGAAGATAGAAAGCGACAGCTTCAGAAACACAAAAATACTTCATGTCATCAGGTACTGTAAATCTCATTTCTTTAGCTACTCTAAAGTAATGGTCTATAGCGTTTCTTGATGTTAGAATAACTGCAGAAAAATCACTTAGTTGAATTCTTTCTTTTCTAAACTCTTGTACGTCAACACCTTCAACATGAATAAAAGACCTGAAATCAATTTTCAGTTTTGCTTTCTCTGCCAATTGCACGTAAGGGTTTTTACCTTGTGCTGGTTCGGGTTGCGATACTAAAATGGTTTTAATTCCCACGGTTAATAATATTATCTGTTATGTAGTAATCTTGTTAAATCTCTATTTTTTACCAATAAACCATACAATAAATACGACTAAAGGTAAAATTTCGAGTGTGCAAAAGTACAAAAATAAATAGTAACCTGAAATTTTTATTTGGGTTGTTTGTCTAAATTCTTGAACTAACTTGAATAAATATGACAAAACAAGGGTTATTTGCAACAAAAGAAACAGTCCATTATAAAAGAAAGCGAGCCATGTAATGTCGCTATCAGCAAGTCGTAAATTGGCAAAATAAAGCATGGGGAGAAGAATGACTCCCAAAACTTGATAATAGAATCTATTGTAGGTGTTGATTTCGTTTGCTATAAATGGTTGCTCAGAAAAGTATCCTATCATAAAAAATAATATTTTTCTCAGCCAATAGTACCCCACTAAAATCATTGCAGTGATAGAAAACACAGAATAAATGCCTAAGCCAAATTTTGAAACATCATATTTTGCAAATAATGAATAGGTTACTGCACTGCTGACAATCAGTAATGTATTGAGCAATAGTAGATTGCTTGACCAGCCTTTGATTAGCGTTTCTTCTCGAATTACACGTCTAAATGCTCTAAGATCCACAAAACCTTGGAATATTGCAGTTAGTTTTTTTGTCTCAAAAATTTTGAGATAAACTACAATGATACTTCCCAAAATGATAGGGATGTATAACATCATAAGATTGTCTGCAGTATGTCGTGGTATTAATTCGATTAGGCAAAATTAACTTTTTGATTGGATTGAAATCAAACCGTTTGGATAATTTATTTTATGCGTACTTTGGTGCATTAATTTTAAACGCTATTATGGAGAATAATGACTTTAAAGGAAAAATTACTTTCCAGTTTTTAAGCGAACCTACGGATGTGAATTTTGGAGGAAAGGTGCATGGTGGTGTGGTAATGAAATGGATAGATCAGGCAGCATTTGCTTGTGCTGGTAGTTGGTCAGAAACTTATTGTGTTACGGTTTATGTAGGTGGGATTAGATTTTTCAAACCAGTTAAGATTGGAGACCTTGTGAAGGTAGATGCTAAAATTGTTTATACCGGAAATTCAAGTATGCACATTGCCATTGATGTATCTTCAAAAAACGTGAAAGAAAAATCTTATGTCAAAACAACTCACTGTATCATCGTCTTTGTAGCAGTTGATGATGAAGGTAAAACTATTCCAGTCCCAAAATGGATTCCAAATTCAGATAGAGAAAAGAAAATGGAAGCCTATGCTGTTAAGTTAATGGGACTTCGTAAGGATATAGAAGAGGAGATGAGACCTTTTTTGGAAGAATAGTTGATAACTCAACCTTCCAGCCACATCTCCAACAATTCAATAGCCGCTGCACTAATCTTAGTGCCCGGACCATAAACTGCTGCTACACCTGCATCAAAAAGGAATTGGTAGTCTTGTTGTGGAATTACTCCACCCGCAATCACTACAATATCTTCTCTTCCCATTTTCTTTAGTTCTTCAATTACTTCTGGAACTAATGTCTTGTGACCTGCTGCCAAAGATGATACACCTAAGAAGTGAACATCATTTTCTACAGCTTGCTTGGCAGATTCATAAGGTGTTTGGAATAATGGACCAATATCTACATCAAAACCGATGTCGGCATAACCTGTACTAATTACTTTGGCACCTCTGTCATGCCCGTCTTGCCCCATTTTGGCAATCATGATTCTAGGTCTTCTACCTTCTTTCTTTTCAAATTCTTTGATAAGAGCTTGAGCTTTGATAAAATCTTTGTCATTCATAGCTTCTGCAGAATATACGCCCGAAATGGACTTGATAGTTGCTTTATATCTTCCAAAATGTTTTTCTAAAGCATCAGAAATCTCACCTAAAGATGCTCTTTCTCTTGCGCAATTAACCGCCAATTCTAGTAAGTTTCCTTCACCAGTTTCGGCACATTTACTCAGTGCTGAAAGGGCTGCTACAACTTTATCTGCATCTCTTTCTGCTTTCATTTTGTCAAGTCTCTCTATTTGAGAAACTCTTACTTTGGAATTATCTACTTCTAAAATTTCAAAGGTTTGCTCATCATCTGTTTGGTATGCATTAACACCTACGATGATGTCTTTCATAGAATCAATCTTGGCTTGTTTTCTAGCAGCAGCTTCTTCAATTCTCATTTTTGGAACTCCAGATTCTATGGCTTTTGCCATTCCCCCTAGTTCTTCTACTTCTTGAAT
This sequence comes from Parvicella sp., assembly GCA_041583015.1. Lineage (GTDB taxonomy): Bacteria > Bacteroidota > Bacteroidia > Flavobacteriales_D > Parvicellaceae > Parvicella. Next base: position 5,754 of record JBFHGR010000144.1, read on the forward strand.
TAATGCCCAAGCTTTATCCGCTATTTCATCTGTCAATTTCTCCACATAATGACTGCCAGCCCAAGGGTCAATTGCTTTGCAAATATCAGTTTCTTGTTGTAAGTAGATTTGCGTATTTCTAGCAATTCTAGCCGAGAAATCTGTTGGCAATGCGATGGCTTCGTCCAATGCATTGGTGTGCAAAGATTGCGTTCCACCTAATGTTGCTGCCATTGCTTCGATACAAGTTCTTGCTACATTGTTAAAAGCATCTTGTTCTGTCAAACTCCATCCACTAGTTTGGCAATGTGTTCTCAATGCCAATGATTTTGGATTTTTTGGATTGAATTCTTTGACCATTTTTGCCCAAAGCATTCTCGCTGCTCTCATTTTGGCAATTTCCATAAAGTGATTCATTCCAATGGCCCAAAAGAAAGAAAGTCTTGGTGCAAATGCATCAATATCTAATCCTGATTTTACACCAGTTCTTAAGTATTCTAATCCATCTGCTAGTGTATATGCCAATTCAATATCTGCTGTAGCACCTGCTTCTTGCATGTGATAACCAGAAATAGAAATAGAGTTGAATTTTGGCATCTTCTGAGAAGTGTACTCAAATATATCTGAGATGATTTTCATAGAATGCTTTGGAGGATAGATATACGTATTACGCACCATAAATTCCTTCAAAATATCATTCTGAATAGTTCCAGCCAATAATTCTTGTGCTACACCTTGCTCTTCTGCTGCTACAATGTAAAAAGCCATAATAGGAAGTACGGCTCCATTCATCGTCATAGAAACAGACATCTTATCCAATGGGATTTGATCAAACAAAACCTTCATGTCTAATACTGAGTCAATAGCAACACCTGCTTTCCCCACATCTCCTTTTACTCTTGGATGGTCACTGTCATAACCTCTGTGCGTAGCCAAATCAAATGCCACTGAAAGTCCCTTCTGTCCTGCAGCCAAATTTCTTCTGTAAAAAGCATTGGATTCTTCCGCTGTACTAAAACCAGCATACTGTCTAATAGTCCATGGCTTTTTGATGTACATAGTAGAGTAAGGACCTCTCAAGTTAGGCGCTAATCCAGATACATATTCTAGGTGAGAAAGATCTGCTACGTCCTTTACTGTGTAAAATGATTTTATCTCAATTTTTTCAGGAGATTCAAACGTCCTAGTAGGATGCTGCGTTTCCTTAGTTTGCGTAAGTGGCGATATATTGTCGAATGATTTTCTCATGATTAATTCAATTTTGTTTGTGCTAATCTGTAAGGTGCCAAGAACTTTTCATCAGCATTGATGGGTTGATAGTTCTCGCTTCTTGTTTCTTTAGCATTTGGATGCCTATTGGTTCCTAGTAGAATCAATTCCTCATTTTTGAATTGTGCTTGTTTTTTAACTAGGTCTTCCTTAACCCATTTGGCAACAGTACCTTTTTCAAAGGCAACTAAAAACCCTCCTATTTTTTCAATTTCTTGGAATTTTTCCCAAGATTTTTCAATAATAATATCTGTCAATTGCTCTATGTAGTAGGAGCCATTGGTAGCATCTTTCACTTGATTGAAATAAGCTTCTTCTTGTAAAATCAAAGAAATGTTTTTAGACATTCTAGCCGCATCAGATCTTTTTTCTTCAATGTTCATGTCGTATTTTAAGACTTCCACACTGTCTGCACCGCCAAGGATACTCGCCATGGCAGCCGTAGTTCCTCTAAGTAGGTTGTTGTGTAAGTCCAAATTAGACTGATAGAAGTTTGAATTTTCTGCATGAATAGTCGTATAATGATTTTCTATACCATAGTTGGCCAATACAGAATTCCACAAAGTTCTAAAGGCTCTTATTTTAGCCATTTCGGTAAAATAAGAATTACCCAATGCCAATTGAAATGTAATATTTTCTGCAGCTTCTTTTGGAGAAACACCTTTACTAATTTGCGCATGCAAATACTCGTGTCCATGAGCAATAGCAAATGCTAGTTCGTGTTGTATACTTGCCCCACAATTAGCATACAAACATCCCCAAACGAAAACTTTACCATTCTCAATAACTGTTTTAGGTCCAAGATTAAGCACGTACTGTCCAATGCTATCGGAAACA
>JBFHGR010000145.1:0-7672 GCA_041583015.1 Parvicella sp.
AATATCTACATGTGCGTTGTATTGTTTGCTTCCTGTAGAAACCGTAACATGAGCGGTGTAGTCTTCATCATTGTCTGTATGATAAATTCCGATTCTTCCTCCTGTGGTAATAGACCAATTCCAACCTTTTATGTAATCTGCCTGGCTCCAAGAAAATGAGGAAAGCATGATCAAGGAAATACTTAGTAATATTATTTTTTTCATCTTTTTACTTTTTTAAAAAACTAGGCATATCATGTGCTGTACATTCCTCCCATTTTATATCCAATTCATCTGCTAGATTGGTATACTTTTCATTGTCTACGTCAAACCAAACTTGATCCAGCATAATTTTTCGTTCACGTTTCTCACCCGTTTGATCCTTTCCAATAAGGAATACATCAAAGTAAGGCTCACCCAATGTGGAAGACTTGATTTTAACTTTTGGATTTTCTATTGAATAAGAAATTTCTGAAGTAGCACAATGATAATAAGTAATCATTTTTTCATCTTCAATCATAGACTTTGCAGCCTCTGCATTTGCCTTGGTAATGTATACTGTAGGTCTATTCTTTGCCTCAGAATCTTGAGCAGCAGCCCCAAACATCAGCATTGCTCCTAAAAATGTAAATATTGTTTTTTTCATGTTGTATTATTTAAGTGTTATTGTTCTTTCGCAATCTGAATTCTCATCTGCTATTTTTGATCCTTTAGTACCGGTGCAATTGGCTCCATCCATTACCCCATAGTACAAATCTCTACAAGAGAATGATTCAGAACTTCCATTATTTACAACGGTAGATCCACCATAATGAGCAATACAAACAGACTTTCCTGTATTATTGGCAATGGTGATTTCGCTTGAAATCTCACTTGAACTATTACTCGAATTGGAGTTGTTTGTGGTTTCCTTATAAACTACTTCTTTGTATACGGACCATCCACTTGCGCCTTCTCTACTACTGCTGGTGAATGTATATTTATCGACATTGTCAGCAACATTTAATTTTAAAGTGCCGGGCTTACCACCTTTAATACCTCCGTTATTACTATCGCCACCAACTCCTCCATTATTCATTACCGTAAGATTGGCTTCTGGGCTCATTTTAACATAAGTTGTGCCCGCATTCGGGTTCCCATCCCAATCCGTTGTACCATAGTCATATTGAATAGTATATAACAACAAAGGCTCCCATGTTTCAGAATGTTCTATTAACTCAACATCAACAATTATATCTGCACCATTTTCACCTTTTTCATTCCTATAACCTTTTGACCCACTATAATTGAAAAGTATTGGTGCATCATAATTTAGATTTATTTTCTCTTCTAATAAAAGTTCTCCATTTGACCTTCTCTTTACCTTTACTGAAATAAAATCATCTGAATCCGGCCTCGATTTAAAAGAAATTGGCATTTTATAATGTCCAGCTGTACTATCACATTTATAATCATCTGCAACCGTATAGTTCCAATATGAAACTGACCCTGTAGTTCCCGTAACTTCATATAAATAATCACACTCCATCGCAACACCATCAAAATATTGGGATTTTACAACTGTACCATTATCCAAAACTACTTCCGTACCTAAAGTCAATAGTTGAGTCCCGCTGCTTATTTTACCGAATTTGTGTAGCAATTTAATAGAAGAAATTTCGTTTTTTTCAATTGAGAATTTGTCAAATTTCTCCTCCATTTTAAGTGTCTTTTCTAACAACTTTTCTTTTGATTTCCTTTCTTCTCTTTCAAACTTCTCACCAGAATATTTAGCATAGATTTCCTTATAGTAATTATACAAGTCTATATATTCTGCAACATCATCACCAAGTACAAAAGGAATAACCATATCTTTTGAAGAGCTTATATTCCTAATAGAAGAGTTAATAATATAAATCGATCCATTATACGGAACTGCCCACATATCCGCTCTTTCACTATAATAGCCAAAAACATTATCTAATGTTCCGTCCTCATTCTCGTTGCCTCTAGCAACAAACTCTCTGGAATACTTCAGCGTACCACTTTTCTCGCAATAAATTTCCATGCTTACCACTTCACCCTTAACCTTCTTGACATTTCTCAGTTCCGATATTTTCTTGAACTCTTTATAGTCTGGTTTGGCATATTTTTGAGCATAATTAATATGTGTCATTTTTATTTTTCCATTTTTAAGGTACTCTTGCTCTTCCATGTCTACTTGACCATAAACACCTATCATCAAGGGGAGCATCAGTAGTAATAACAATATTCTCATCTCATTTATCATTTAAAATCAAGTAAATATCCATTCATTTATTGAATCTATATTTACTCAATTTCTCAAAGTCTCTTTTCAATTGCTAAAGCAAAAAAGGAGCAACATTTCTGCTACTCCTTCTTCTTTCTTAAACCAACTTTATAAAAACTTTACTCCTTGATAATTTTCTTGATTGAAGCGCCATTTTCATTGTGCAAATGAATGAGGTAGGCACCTTTTTCTAACACAGAAATATCTATTTGAGAATCAGTTCTTGGATTACTTAAAACCAATTTTCCTGAAAGGTCATAAACTTGAACCTCTTGCATTTCTTCGCTGAAGTTCAAAATGTTTGAAGTAGGGTTAGGGTAAACTTCAATAGTATTTTGTTCTTTAGAATTAACCCCTAGTGACTGGCAATCTTCGCTAAATGATGTTTGCGCGTCTATTAATGCCCAGGAAGAACTATGAACGACATCATCTACTTCAATACAAGTAAGATTACTGTTGTAACGCGCATTAAAATTAATATTACTCATATTTACATTGTTTCCATTAGCCACATTGAGTGTGCTTAAATTATTGGAACTACAATCTAATTCGGTTAGCATTGAGTGTAGAGACAAATCTAAGTTTACCAGATTATTATCACTACAATAAAGACCTGTTAAAGAAAGATTATTGGAAAGATCTAATGTTGTCAATGAATTTCCCCAACAACTCAATAAATCCAAATTGGTAAAAGCTTCAATTCCTGTCAAATCTGAAATATTTGATGAAGAACATATGATAGTTCCCGAAAAAGCTGCTGCTTCACCACATTGGATTTCTGTATCTCCATTGGTGTTAATTGCAGTATTTCCAACAAGGTTTGCTTTGAAATTAGCATCTGGAATATTAACAATACAAGGTGGGCAGTTGGTGCTGAAACTGGCCGAAGCATCTATATTTGAACTCCAATTGGCATTACTATAAGCCACGTCATCAACGGTAACGCAAGTTAAATTTGGGTTTTGAGTGGCCACAAAAAATGTGAAGTTCGAATTATTGCCGTTGGCCAAATTTAACTCTACTAAATTGTTTCCTGCACATGCCAATTCACTTATAGAAGAAATACTGGAGATATCTAACGCCACTAATTCGCTGTTATAAATAGTTACATAGGTAAGACTTGTATTATTTGATAAATCAATGCCAGTTAAATTCGTGCCGTTGATATATAGTTCTGTTAATGCTGTACATCCTGAAATATCAATGTTAGATAATGGCTCAGTACCAATAGTTAACTTCCCTAAATTTGGCATGCTTGAACTTAAATCCAAACTTGTGATGTTATTGCCTGAACAATTTATAACTGGAACATTAATAAACGCCTCAATTCCTGTTAAATCCGAGATATTCTTGTTCGTTAGAACCATATCGAAAGAATATGCCTGGGCCTCGGACACTTGAATCTCAGTATCTGAATTTGTATTAATACTTGAACTGACTAAATAAGCCTTAAAATTAGCATCCGGAATATTTACAATTTGTGCATGAGCAAAAAGTGATGCCGATGCCATTGAAAGAAGTAGAAATTTTTTCATATTTTTTTGAGTTTTGTTACCTCAAAATAAATGGATATTAATCTATTACGGATAACACAACTTATGAGCATTGTGTATGAACTTCTGAATGACGAAATGATGTTAAGTTTTTTAGAAAATGCTAATTACCAAGACCACCTCGGTTCCTTTGCTTTCCGATTTTTCAATCAAATCATTGTAGGTTAACTTCACGTGTTGCGATGAAGATCTATTAATCATTTCAAATCTCTGTTCGATAGCAGAAGTAGCAAAAGAGGTATGTGCATCTTCCCTTTTTTGATTAATTTGTTGAGAAGCCGCTCTTCCAATGCCACTATCTTGAATTTTAATCTCCAAGTGATTTGAATGGTTTAAACTAAATTGAATAAATAGATTCTTATCCCCTTTTTGATGCAATAATCCATGTTTAATTGCATTTTCCACAAAAGGCTGCAACAGCATTACCGGAATTAATGTTGATGATAAATTAATTTGCTCATCCACCTCAATCTTCCATTTTATTTCATTGTCAAATCTTAAATTCTCAAGTCCGAGATAGATTTTCATTGTTTCAATCTCTTCTTCCAACGACAATTCTTCTTTTCTACTCTGATCTAAATACCTTCTCATAAGGTCTGCAAAATCTGCCAAATACTCACTAGCAACATCACTTTGATTGGTCACGATAAATTCTTGAATGGTATTCAATGCATTAAACATAAAATGTGGGTTCATCTGTGCCCGTATTGCCGTAACCTTAGACTTATACACCTCTTGTTGAAGGAGTTGCTTGTCAGATTCTAATGCATTTCTTTTCTTCAATGTATTCATTCTATTAATTGTTACCAATAAAATAATTAATAGAACTATAAAAATAACTAGGCTGATAAACCACCAGGTCTGGGTAAAATGACTTTTAATTACAAAATCAAAACTTTCAATATTGGAGTATGCACCATCTTCATTTTTTACTCTTACCTGAAATTGATAATCACCAGGAGCTAGGTAAGAAAAACGTGCAAAGGGGACTTCAGAAGTAATTTCAATCCATTCTTCACTTGTGTTCAATAATCTATACTGAAAGGTATAAGTCTGTTTACTTCTAATACTATTTGCACCAAAATGAATTACAATGTTATTCTGATTATGCTCAAATTCCTTGTTTGAATCCAACGAGAGAGGTTGGTCATTTACATGAATATCTTTGATATAAACTAAAGGTCGGGTAACATTTGTATAATTATATGAAATAGGGAGTTTCTGAAGCGTCTTTTCTCCCCAGATTAAAAGTGAATCGTCTAAACAAAAAACACTGACAATGTTTTCATCAACCAAACCATCCAACTCATTTAACTCGTTGAGTTCTTCACTAATTAAATCATATCTAAAGATGCTTTTAGAACTCAAAAGAAACACAAGACTATCACAATAGGCTAATTGCTTAACATCCTTCCCAATAGAATCCGAGCGAACAATATTACCTTCTACAACCTTATGTAAAAACCCATCATTTGAATAAACCCAAGCTCCTAGTTTAGGATCAGACAACAAACAGGTGGATATGATTGGACGTTCTTTATGGTATAGATTTTTTGGCGAAGTTGTTTTGGAATAATGAACTAGCCCTCCCATATATTCTATGTAGAGGTTCTCCTTATTCAAGGATTCAATTATATTATTGCATTTACCGTTTTTGATTAGATAATGATTAAACCCAATTGGTTGTCTTTGCGCTTCTTTAAACTTATACCTGTGGTCTAATATATCTTTTGCTTTTCCATCCATACTTCCTATAAATGACCTAATACCTGTTTCAACAAAGTCATTCTCATTGAGAAAATGACGATCTTTGAAGTAAGGTCTATTTAATATGTCATGAAACGACTTGGAATTTAAATCATAAATAAAATTCTGGGAAGAAAAAACAATTTGCTCTTCATATGGATTAATAGAAAAAGAAAAATCTGGTGTAATAATTTCCTCACCGATTACTTCTACTTCTTTTGTTTGGTCATTATACTTATATAAGGAGCCTACATCATCCGAGAAAAAAAACTCTCCACTTTTATACTGTTCCACTTTTAAAATTTCATTCTGAGGAATTAATGGATAATTGACCATGGTGCTATTTGGAATAATGAAAATTCCTTTATTTAGCGTTGCCACCCATATATTGCCTTCTCTGTCTTTAATGACTTTAGATGCATTCTTAATACCAGACCAACTAGATAACTCCACTTTACCTTTATTAAAAGTGACTGAAAATGATTTTTTCTTACCTAATATGACAGATTTGTTATCTAGCATAGTAAAACCATTTATGTCATTGTCCGTTAAAGATCCTTTAGTATTAAACTCAATGTTTTTAGCATCGCCTTTTTTAAAAGAGAAAAAATCCAAATAGGTATTGGCTAACATACCAATTATTGAATCTTTGTGATGTAACACCACTTGCTTGGAAGAAAAAGCAGGAATATCAAATGAATCTTTCTGGGTTACAGTATTATTACTTAAATCTGCTTCATAGCGCATCCCCTTAAAAGTCGGTTGACCTTGGATAGTTTTATAAATTATAAATTCAAATCCTGATACTGACTTTTTTATACTTTGTATACTAGAAGAATCCCTGTGAAAAAACGGTTCAGTTTCACCTAAACAAAAAATGGAAGATCTTTTATTCAAGGTGAAGTACAGTTTACCGTTTTTACCAAATATATAATCGGAGATAAAATCGCTGTCGTTGAATTTATCTATAATATTTTCAATCTTATTGTCGTGTAGTTTAAATAGTTGACCGCCAAAATTGGAAAACCATACATCACCTACAGAATCAATTTTGATATTGGTATATTCAGTATTAAAATCGTTTAATACAAATGTTTTATTTTCTTGTCCATCAAAATGAACCAAACCTTCTGAAGTGCCAAACCAAAAACTACCATTCTCTGCTTCTAGAATATCATAAACTGTAGACTTGTCCTGTCCATACATGTCATTAAAACTGTAGTAAGAGTTATCCTGAGCATTAACGAGAAATGTACAACTCATTACTGAGAATAAAATAAATATTTTAACCCAGAAACTCAACCTAAATTTGAAACCAGCGTTAAAAATTCATCTTTCTTTTCTTTTGACACAGGAACCTTTTCATTGTTTTCCATTATAACAAAATTCCCATCCTTTCTAACATATTGTTTTAAAAATTTCAGATTCACTATGTGTGATCGATGCGTCCTGTAAAATGTATTTCCTTGATCTAAAAGATTTTCAAAATATTTAAGCGGTTTAGAGATTATTTCTTCACCTGAATTCACTGTGAATATCTTGGTATACATGCCACTGGCTTCCAAGTTTACTATTTCATCAAATGGTACAAAGAGAATTCCATCTGCTACTGGCAGTCCAATTTTATTGAAATTATTTTCTCTTAATGACTTAGAAAGTTCGTCAAGTTTAATTTGAATTTTCTCCTGATTAAAAGTCTTTTCAACTTTTTCTATCACTTCTTTAATTCGTGCAGGACGAATTGGTTTCAGTAAATAATCAATTGCATTTAATTCAAAAGCCTTAAGCGCATATTCGCTGTAAGCTGTTGTGAAGACTATCTCAAAAGTGATTTCATTTGGCTGGAAATAATTAAAAATTTCAATCCCCTGATGATTAGGCATTTCGATATCTAGAAAAACCAACTTAGGCTGCTCCTTCTTAATTAATTCAACTCCATCAACTAAGTTTGATGCTTCAAAAACCTCGTGTTCGCTGTCTATTTGCTTTTTAATTAAAGCAATCAATAGACTTCTTGCTTTTGTTTCATCATCAATGATTACGATTGTCATACTTTCCGTATTTTTCTCAAAATCAAAGTTAAGTATATTTTAAATATTAGAAA
>JBFHGR010000146.1:0-7568 GCA_041583015.1 Parvicella sp.
CTACTTTCGGCTTAGCATTGATAGATGGAGGATAAGTAGAAGTTACATCTGTTCCTACAATTTGATCTTCCAATCCCATTGCGACTAATGTTTCTGTAATATTTCCCGCCAAAGAAACTATTGTTTGTTTCTCTACTTGCTCTACCTGTTTCGTTTCTTCCTCAACGACAGATTGCCCTCCACAATTGTGAAGAGCAAACGTCAATGAAAAAAGTGAAAGTATTATTAAACGCTTTTTCATTATTGAATAATTATTTTTTGTGTTTGTAATTTATTTCCCATTTGTAATTGCAACATGTAAATCCCTTTAGCACAATCGTGCACTGAGATAGTTGCAGTATTAAATCCTTGATCTAAGTTTCCAGATTTTACAACCTGTCCAGAAAGGTTCATTAAAGAATAGTTAGTTTGCTCTGTACTTTGGTAAGCAATATTCACGATATCATTAGCAGGGTTTGGATAAACAGAAAGTACTTCTAAGTTTCCTTCTTCTACTGATGCGTAAGCAATTGCTTCTTTAGTGAAAATATAATTACCATTGGCAGATCCTCCAAACTCAGTAAACACAATCTTGTAGATATCTCCATTTTGATCTTTTACAAAATATACAACATCATCTGTAATCACATAACCTAAAGACCAATCGTAAGTCTTCCAATCTCCTCCAATGATACCGATGTTTGAATCAAAAGTGTGACTTTCATAATCCGTGTAAGTTGCTTGATCTACTGCGTCTGCTTGAATTACTTCAACTCCAACATTAGCCTGAACCGTAGTAGTAACGTAATAGCCCATGTTTACATCTGCATATTGTCCAAAGAATAAATCCCAATCTCCAGCAGCAGGCTCTTTATCAATTGCTGTATGATTTTGCAAAGAATAATATGCAAAGTTCTTAGTGCTATAAGTTGACTTATCTAGTGTATGTGTCATGTCCATTGCATTATCCAAAGTAGCATGTCTAAAAGTGTAGACACCACCAGCCAAAGACTTAATCCAAACCTTTTGGTACGAACCATCAGATAGTTTGATCAAGAAAACCTCATCACCATCTACCGCATGTGTGATCATATTGTAAGTACCCCAACCTAAGTCAAAATTTCCATCACCGTTTTGCGCAAAAGCTCCTAAAGACCATGAAGCATCTGAATTATGCAAATCTGTATAAGTTCCAAAATTTCCCGTTGTATCAATTGTAGCAAACTCTGTAGTATCTGTAGATACAGACCAAAGTTCAGTTCCAGTTGCTTCATTTATTCTGATAGACCAACCAGAACCAGCAGTTTCAAATGCAATGTCCCAATCTGATTTAGTTGAAGATGTTTCATCTCCTGAAGCTATTCCGTAATATGTTTGATTGGCATATCCTGCACCCAATGAAACAGTGTCTATTGTCTGAGCTGTAGCTGCTGCTGCAAATAATGTTAATGCTGATAGTAATATTGTTTTCATAATCTTTTATGTTATTTAGAATGATTTTAAATTATGCGACAAAAGTATATGTCTTAATCATCCCTCACAATGCCCATATCGTGGTAAAATGACTACCACAGAAAGGGTATCACACTTGTATTATCCCCATGTTCACACAGTAAATAGTCAATTCGGATATCGTTCTGGTATTTAATTTTTTCATAATATTCTTTCTTTGTGTATGTATGGTATGAGGCGAAAGGTTGAAAATTTCAGCCACTTGTTTATTGGATTGACCTTGTGCCAAATACTTAACTATTTCCAATTCTCTTTGAGACAAGGAAGTGGCATCACACGAAGATGTCTTCTCCTGATACAATGTTTTATTGACGATAATATCTAATGCCTTATTGCAGTAAAATTTCTTTCCAGCAAACATGGCTTCCACTGCTTCCACTATTTCGGTTTCATCACATTCATCTGTAATAAAACCATCCACACCATTTTCTAATAACTGGAGCACTAACTTTTCATTATCAGAATTACCAATGATTAAGACCTTTAAGTCCTTACATTTTCTAATAATATCAATACAATCTACAATATTGAAGTCTTTGATATTGGATGAGCAAACTACAAGCACACCTGTAGTTGCTGCGGTGAGTGATTCTTCTGTAGCCTCTACAGAATCCAAACAAGTAAGTTGGTCTGCGGAGAACTTTTGGGACAAAATATGAACCAGTCCTATTTCAATTAAAACATTGGATGTAAGTATGTGAATTTGGCTCATTTGTTATTTAGAATAAATCTAAACAAAAGTATATCGTACAATATACAGCCACAATACCCAAATCGTGGTATTTTTTAAAAACAGCCTATTTCACTGGCGTTCAGAGTAAAAAAAATGTAACTTTAATATGAACTTGTCATATCCTCATCTACTACAATTATAAAATCTGCAAGGTTAAGATTTTCATTTTCCAACTTACTAATATCATCTTGAGATACTACACAAATAGTAGCGATTTTCAAACCAGGTGAATAGGTATTTAAGTACCAAATGATTCCTTCTTTGTTATTAGAATGATAAGAACCATTGAGGTGATAAAACACATTACCCTCACCTACATTGATATGCTGTGAAATGAAGTAAGCCATTGTAGCATCTTTGATAGCCTGTGCTTTTGGAAAATTTTCACCTCCGTGTCCAGCCGGCATCATTTTTAACATATCAGCATAACAAGCCAAAGAACTATCATACGGTATAGGCAATGGTGCTATCCAACTTTTTTCTTCTTTACTTAATTCCTCAAGCGATTCAATACCTTGTTTAAATACTTGCGAAGCAAATTTCCTTGGGATGTTTGTAGCAATGACTTTTTGCTTTTTATCGTTTACTAAATTGACAATTGGCAAATAATCCGTTTCAAAATTATTCCATAGACCTGCTAAAGAGTCAAAAGTATTTAAATCTATTTCTTCTTTTAAGAATTGATCCAGTAATAATTGATCATTTGCCTCCAGCATTTCTGCGCCTAAAGTCACACTCTTGTTTTCCAGTAATGTCTTGGCAACTTCCACTTCCATCCAATGTGCAATAGGATTGTCATGAAGTTCACCAAAGAATACTGCATCATTTTGCAACAATGATTTACTCATTTTTTTATAACTAGATTTTTTACCTGCACCTGTGAAAATTTTGAATGCTTGTTCTTGAGCCATTCCAAATGAGATAGAAAAACAGAAGAAAGTAACAGCAAATATTTTAGTCATGATTTCAATTTTGGCGCAAGTAATAAATAAAATATGAAGTATCAAATACTCAAATCGTGGTATTTTTAGTTAAATGATGCGCTTTTTGTTCAATTTAATCTCATATAAAGTTATTTGTTTTTATCAAATACTTTAACTTTGCACACCTAATTTTTAATGGATTATGATAAAGATTACATTGCCTGATGGCAGTATAAGAGAGTACGAAGCAGGTGTAACTGCCCACGAAGTTGCAGTTAGCATTAGTGAAGGATTAGCCAGAAATGTCTTGTCTGCAGAAGTAAATGGTGAAATCATTGACTCCAACAGACCTATAACCACCGATGCAAATGTAAGTTTGCTTACGTGGAAAGACAAAGGAGGAAAATCTACCATGTGGCACAGTTCTGCTCACTTGATGGCTGAGGCTTTGGAGTTTTATTACCCTGGAATAAAATTAGCGATTGGACCTCCAATTGAAAATGGATTTTACTACGATGTAGATTTTGGTAATTATGAATTTACCGACAAAGACTTCAAAAAAATTGAAGATAAGATGTTGGAATTGGCTCGTACCAAAATGGAATTTGTAAGAAAAGAAGTTTCAAAAGCAGATGCTATCGATTACTTCACTAAGAAAGATGACAAATATAAATTAGAATTGATTGACGCCCTTGACGATGGCACAATCACTTTCTACACACAAGGGAACTTTACAGATTTATGTAGAGGGCCACACATTCCAAACACTGGTGTAATCAAAGCAGTGAAATTAATGAGTGTGGCTGGAGCCTACTGGAAAGGTGATGAAAATAGAGAGCAATTGACTCGTATCTATGGAATTACATTCCCTAAAGCAAAAGAACTAACTGAGTATCTTGAAATGCTTGAAGAAGCAAAAAAGAGAGACCACAGAAAACTAGGTAAGGAATTAGGTTTATTTACATTCTCACAGAAAGTTGGAATGGGATTGCCACTTTGGTTGCCAAAAGGAACTGCTATTAGAGATAGATTAGTAGATTTTATGAAGGCTGCCCAAGTTAAATCTGGGTACCAACCAGTTTCTACACCCCACATTGCTAATAAAGATTTATACATTTGCTCTGGTCACTACGAAAAGTATGGAGCAGATTCTTTTCAGTCTATTAAGACACCTCATGAAGGAGAAGAGTTCTTATTAAAACCAATGAACTGTCCTCATCACTGTGAGATATTCAACGCAGAGCCGAGATCGTACAAAGACCTTCCTATCAGATTTTCTGAATTTGGAACAGTGTATAGATATGAGCAAAGTGGAGAACTTCATGGTTTGACAAGAGTAAGAGGATTTACGCAAGATGATGCACACATATTCTGTAGTCCTGATCAAGTTGAGGAAGAATTCAAAAAAGTAATTGATTTAGTACTTTATGTTTTTAAAGCATTAGACTTTAAAGACTATACGGCTCAAATTTCATTGAGAGACAAAGAAGACAGAAGCAAATACATTGGAAGTGAAGAAAATTGGGAAAAAGCAGAAGCAGCCATTATAAATGCCACTGCCGATAAAGGTTTAAACACTGTAGTAGAATACAATGAAGCAGCATTCTATGGACCAAAATTGGATTTCATGGTAAAAGATGCACTGGGTAGAAGTTGGCAATTGGGAACTATCCAAGTAGATTATAACTTACCAGAAAGATTTGAATTGGAATACACCGGTGCAGACAATCAAAAACACAGACCAGTGATGATCCACAGAGCACCGTTTGGGTCCTTGGAAAGATTCTTTGCTGTACTGATTGAACACACTGCAGGAAAATTCCCACTTTGGTTAACACCAGAGCAATTTGCTATCCTTCCAATTAGTGAGAAATACAATGATTATGCAAAAGAAATTTCAGAATTGCTAAAAAATTACGATATTCGCGGAATTGTTGACGACAGAAACGAGAAGATAGGTAAGAAGATTAGAGATTCAGAAATGGAGAAAATCCCTTACATGTTGATCGTTGGAGAGAGTGAAATGAATGACAGAAAAGTATCTGTTAGACGACAAGGAGAGGGAGATTTGGGTTCATTTACAATAGATGAATTTGCTCAAATCATTAACAAAGAAATAGAAGAAAAATTAATTAAGTTTAACTAAAAATTTACAACTATCGCAAACACGTACAGAGGCCGAAAACCAAGAGCAGATTTTAAAAAGCAAGATCTGCACAGAATTAACGAAAGAATTAGAGTTCCGGAAGTTAGATTAGTAGGTGAAAATATTGAAGTAGGAGTTTACCCCGTTGCCAAAGCATTGGAAATGGCAACTGAACAAGACTTGGATTTGGTGGAGATTTCACCGAATGCAGATCCGCCTGTTTGTAAGATAATTGATTACAAGAAATTTCTTTACGAACAAAAGAAAAAGCAAAAGGAACTCAAAGCCAAACAACAAAAAGTTGTTGTTAAAGAAATTAGATTTGGTCCTAATACGGATGAGCATGATTTTACATTTAAGTTAAATCACGCTAAGAAATTCCTAGAAGAAGGATCTAAATTGAAAGTATACGTATTCTTTAAAGGAAGAACGATTGTATATAAAGATAGAGGTGAGATTCTATTGTTGAAATTTGCACAAGAACTTACAGATGACGCTGTAGTAGAGCAAATGCCAGCAATGAATGGAAAGAAAATGATTATGACTTTCGCACCTAAGAAAAAGAAGTAAGTAATAACAGATATAAAAAAAGCAGAAAGATGCCGAAAATGAAAACAAAATCTAGTGCAAAGAAGAGATTCAAGTTCACTGGTTCTGGAAAAATCAAAAGAAAACATGCTTACAAAAGTCACATCTTGACTAAAAAGTCTAAAAAACGTAAGAGAAATCTTACTAAGGCTGGTCTAGTTAATAAGACTGATGTTAAAAATGTTTTAGTACAATTATGTGCTTAAAAAATAATTGATAGACAGTCTATCAATTGGTTTATTAAATTGTTAACCCGATTATTAGTCCCTAAGAACTGTTAGAAATATCAGTCACTAATTTTCAAAAAACTTAAAATTATGCCTAGAGCTAAAAATAGAGTTGCGAGTCGCGCTCGAAGAAAGAAGATTTTAAATCTTGCCAAAGGAAGTTTTGGAAGAAGAAAAAATGTATACACTGTTGCTAAGAACTCCGTAGAAAAAGGATTAACTTACGCATACAGAGATAGAAAAACCAAAAAGAGAAATTTCAGATCTTTGTGGATTGCCAGAATTAATGCAGGTGCTCGTCTTCACGGAATGAGTTATTCAGCATTTATGGGTAAAGTAAGCAAAGCGAATATTGATCTAAACAGAAAAGTTTTAGCTGATTTAGCAATGAATCACCCTGAAGCTTTTAAGGCAGTCGTAGACGCTGTAAAATAAATTACTAATCATTCGTTATTACTTATAAAAAAGCCTCGTTAGAAAATCTAACGAGGCTTTTTGTTTGTTCTTAATATATATTTAACTTGTTTTCTTAACGAACTGAGTAAGAATAACAATTCTTTGTCCATTCACTTTACCTTCAATATGCTCTGCATTATCTTGGTCTAAAGTAATGTTTCTTACCGCCTCTCCTCTCTTGGCAATAAAACTTGTCCCTTTCACATTTAAATCTTTGATAAGCACAACAGAATCACCTGCTGAAAGAATTGCTCCATTACAATCTCTGTGAACAATTTGCTCTTCATTAGGGTCTATATAATCTGCAGATTTTGCCCAAGCCAATTCATCTTCATCCAAATAAATCATATCAAGCAAGTCTTGTGGCCAACCTTCAGCAATCATTTTTGTAAGCATTCTAAATGCTACAACTTTAACCGCAGAAACTTCACTCCACATACTGTCATTTAAACATCTCCAGTGATTGGGATCAATTTTGTCCGCATCGTTAATTTGTTCAATACAAGTAGCGCATGCATGGATGCTTTTGTTTAAATCGCCATCACCGTTCGGTGGAACAGAATATATACTCAAGTTCTCAGTTGCGGCACATATCTCACATGCATTTCCGCTTCTTTTTTCTATTTCTCTATCTATACTCATAAGGTTTTATCTTTTTACAAAGATAATTAAATGTATGAGTTTGCCATTATCATTTACATTACGACCATCATGAATGCTTTTAAATAATAAAAGGAAATACTAGAAATACGAACCTAGAATTACTAACATTGTAAATGTGACATCTTACTTCTTAGTCAACAAGAAAACCAGCAAACTTCTTCAGTTGCAACTCTGCAATTTTAGCATTATACGTGGCATTAAGCAATGTCAATTTAGTGTTTATTAAATTGAGTTGTGCTTGTCTAAAATCGAGTGAAGTAATTTTACCTAGATTGAATAATTCTTTTGATTTTAAAAAGTTCTGATTGCTAATCTCGATATTGATCTTTTCATTTTCCATA
>JBFHGR010000147.1:0-7543 GCA_041583015.1 Parvicella sp.
AAGAAAGAACTACTGGAAGTTCAAGAAAAATTTACCAAAGAATTTGAAAACATCGCCAATAAAGTGCTGGATGCCAAAGCAGAAAAGTTTGATGAGCAAAGCAAAATGAAATTGGGAGAAATATTAGTGCCTTTTCAAGAGAAGATTAACCATTTTAAAGAAGAAGTAGAAAAGTCATCCTATAAAAACACACAGGAAAGAATTGAACTAAAAGAGCACATCAAACAATTGGCATTGCTCAATGAAACAATGCAAAAGGAAACGAAGAGTCTAACTCTAGCATTGAAGCAAGATAGCAAAGCACAAGGCAATTGGGGCGAAGTCATTTTGGAGAGAGTTTTGGAGAATTCGGGATTGACCAAAGACAGAGAGTATTTCACGCAGCAGACTTTTACTTCCAATGATGATAATAAACTTATGCGGCCAGATGTCATTGTCAAATTACCCGATAATAAAAATGTAATTATAGATGCTAAAGTTTCGCTGACTGCATACAATCAATTGATAAATGCAGAATCAGATACTGATAGAGAAATAGCCATGAAAGCTCATTTGGTTTCTATAAAAAGTCACATTAATAATTTGGCAAGTAAAAATTATCAATTTGCTGAAGGATTAGATACACCAGATTTTGTGTTGCTCTTTATGCCAATTGAATCTTCCTTCAGTATCGCCACACAAGCAGATAATGATTTATTCAATTTTGCATGGAGCAAAAAGATTGTCATTGTGAGTCCTTCTACTTTATTAGCTACCTTGAGAACCATTGCATCTGTTTGGAAACATGAGTATCAAAACAAAAACGCAATGGAAATTGCCGATAGGGCAGGGAAGATGTATGATAAGTTTGTCGGTTTTGTAGAAGACTTAGAGAGTATAGGCACACATCTTGGCAGGTCCGAAAAAGCATATCAAGGTGCAATTAAAAAACTATCTACCGGAAGTGGAAACTTAGTAGGAATGGCTCAAAAGGTTATAGACCTTGGTGCTAAATCAAAAAAGCAACTACCCAATAACCTTATCGAAGATTAATAATATTCAAAAAGGTTAGTTAACCCCAAACCTCAAACCTCAAACCTTTTCACATTTCATCAAACAATTAATCAACCAAAAACTATTTAACTAACTCCGTTGCCATTTTAAAGCAAATAATTAGTTTTGTCTAAACAAAATAAACATCCTTATAATGGCACAAGTATCAGATAGATTAAATCGTTTATCAGAATCAGCAACACTGGCAATGGCAAGAAAAACCCGTGAATTGAAAGCGGAAGGAAAGAATATTATAGGCCTGAGTCTTGGAGAACCAGATTTCTTTACTCCTGACTTTATTAAAGAGGCAGCAAAAGAAGGTATCGACCAAAATTATACACAGTATACACCTGTAGAAGGTTATGCAGATTTGAAAGAAGCAATTGCGCATAAATTCAAAAGAGACAATGGACTTACTTATGGAATGGACCAAATTGTAGCCTCTACTGGAGCAAAGCAATCTATTGCCAATGTTGTCTTGAGTTTAATCAATCCTGGTGATGAAGTTATTATCCCAGCACCTTATTGGGTAACGTATGAGGAAATTGTAAAATTGGCAGAAGGTGTTCCAGTTTTTATTGAAACAACTATCGACAATGATTTCAAAATTACTGGGCAAGAATTTGCTGCAGCAATTACTCCAAAAACCAAATTGATGATATTTTCTTCTCCTTGTAATCCAACAGGAAGTTTATATAGTAAGGAAGAATTAAGAAGTTTAGCGGATGTTTTGGTTAAGAGTCCAGAAGTTGTAGTAATCAGCGATGAGATTTATGAGCACATCAATTTTGTGGGGAAACACCAAAGTTTAGCACAATTTGAAGATGTTTATGAGCAAGTTGTCACAATCAATGGCGTTTCAAAAGCCTTTGCCATGACAGGTTGGAGATTAGGATACATCGGAGCACCGGCATGGATTGCCAAAGCATGCATCAAAATGCAAGGTCAAGTTACAAGTGGAACTTGTTCTATTGCACAAAGAGCAGCCATCGCAGCATTAAATGCAGATCCAAGTGTTACTCACGAAATGAGAGATGCTTTCAAATCTAGGAGAGACTTCATGCTTGAAGAACTTAGAAAAATTGATGGAATCAAAATCAATGTTCCAGAAGGAGCTTTCTATGTTTTTCCTGATGTGAGCGGTTTCTTTGGGAAATCTTCAAACGGGTATACTATTAGTAATGCAGATGACGTTGCAATGTATTTATTAACAGATGCGGAAGTTGCAACTGTTACAGGTGCCGCTTTTGGAGATCCAAAGTGTATTAGAATTTCATACGCAGCTAGTGAAGAAGATTTGAAAGAAGCATTGAGAAGAATCTCAATTTCATTGAATAAATTAAAATAAGCTACTTATTATAAAATTAAAAATCCCGAAGTCATATCGACAACGGGATTTTTTTTACCCAATATTTTCCTCACAATAATCCAGGTAAAGATAGCCTTCAACCATCAACTGTTAATTATCAACTATTAAATATCAATTGTCAATTATTTTAAAGTCCAAACCCAAAATACCCCTTCATGCCGTTGGGATAAATTCCCTCAAGTAGAATACCACCTTTCTTTTTGGAAATATACTCACTAACATCTTTAGCATTGGTGACACTTTTTTGGTCAATCTTGGTGATGATAAACCCTTCAGGTACTCCTGCTGATTTGAATTTTCCAGAACCTACGGATGATATTCTGACTCCTCTATTGATTTGCAATGATGTTTTGGTTTTCTGAGATATATCCTCAAATTCGACACCCATTGCAGAGGATGTTGAAGTAATTTCTTTTGCTACTACTCCTGTGTTCCCATCTTTATTTTTCAGTATAACTGGGACTACTTTTTCAGTATTTCCTCGTCTGATTGTTAATGTTATCTTATCACCAGGACTAAACTTTCCAATGTTTTCTTGCAATGAAGGTACTTTGTTTACCTCAGTTTCACCAACTTTGAGTATCACATCACCTTGCTTTAAACCTGCATCTGCTCCTGCACTTTCAGCAAGCACACCTGTAACTAATACACCTTTTAAATTAGGTAAATCCAACTCAGTTAACATTTCCTGATTGATTTCAGCTAATCCTACTCCGATGAATCCTCTTTGTACTACACCAAATTTCAGTAAATCAGAAGTAACCTTTTGTACCATATTTGAAGGAACCGCAAAACTATAGCCACTATAAGAGCCAGTTTTAGAAGCTATCGCTGTGTTGATACCTATTAATTGTCCATTTGTGTTAACTAATGCACCTCCGCTGTTCCCCGGATTTACAGCTGCATCTGTTTGGATAAATGATTCAATTGGGAAAATATCTTTCTCAGAATCTCCTTTTAATATATTTATACTTCTTGCTTTTGCACTTACAATTCCGGCAGTTACTGTACTTGTTAAGTTAAATGGATTACCTACTGCTAAAACCCATTCTCCTACTTTGACCTCGTCACTATTAGCAAATTCAACATATGAAAGGTTGTCGGCTTCAATCTTTAATAAAGCCAAATCAGTAGATGGATCTCTACCTATTAATTTTGCCGTATATGTTTCTGAATTATTTAATGTTACCGAAATTTCATCTGCATCTTCTATAACGTGATTATTGGTTGCTATATATCCATCCTGAGAAATAATCACACCTGAACCACTTGCTTCTTGCTGATATGTTCTGTTTCTCTGACCATAAAATAGTTGGTATAAAGGATCTGCTTGTGCAATACCTGTCATTTTAGTTTTTATGTGCACAACGCCATTTAAACTATTTTCTGCCGCAGCGGTAAAATTCATCTGTCCAAAAGATGAAAAATCTCTGGGAGTATATCCAACTTGTTTGATCGTACTCGAGGGAGAATCTTTTTGTTCCACCTCATTTACTATCACTTTTGTTTCATCCTTATCAAAAAGTTGAAATAATCCTAAACTTAAACCTGCGCTTAAAGCGCTTGCAACAATTATTGATGTATGTGTTTTCATAATTTCAAGTTTTTAATTAATATTTACAATCTAATTCACTTATTTTGTATCGTATGAATACAAATTTATATTCTATAACAACTCAAAACAACTGAGTTACATAGGGTTTAAGTTAAAAGATGTTAATCAAAATGGATTTTGAATTTTTTAAATACCACGGGGCTGGTAATGATTTTATAATCATTGATAATAGAAAGCAAGTTTTTCCAAAGGTGAATCGAACAGAGTTAATTAAGAATCTTTGTCATAGAAAATTTGGCATTGGGAGTGATGGTTTGATCCTTTTAGATAATGATAATGAATATGATTTCTACATGGATTTTTATAATCCAGATGGTTCACAAAGTTTTTGTGGTAACGGAAGTCGTTGTATTGTGATGTTTGCAGCACATTTAGGCATTATAAGAAAAGAATGTACTTTTAGAAGTATTCATGGTTTAAATAAGGCTGAAATTTATGATAGTGTTAATGTCAAATTGCAAATGTATGATGTAGATAATGTTGAAGTAATTTCAGATGCTCATTTCATGAATACAGGTTCTCCGCATTATAATATATTCGTTGATAGCGTTGAAGATATTGACCTTATTCCCTTTGCGCACGCTATTAGATATAATGAAAGATTTAAAAAGGAGGGAACCAACGTAAACGTTATCCAAGAAAATGAAGATGGAATAGCGATTAGAACTTATGAACGAGGTGTTGAAAATGAAACATGGGCATGCGGAACGGGAGCAACTGCGTGTGCGTTGTCTTATGGCATTCAAAAGAACTTAAAAGGAGAAGTGGAAATTAATGTTCAAGTTAAAGGTGGAAAATTGAAAGTAAAGTATCACTCTGTAGACTTGAAGAAGTTCTCCAATGTTTATCTTATCGGGCCTGCTGAGTTTGTCTTTAAAGGTGAAATGGATGTCTAATTTTGTAATTGATAATATCAGACCGTTTGGAAAGTTTGAAATCAATATGTCCTACTTATTACTAATAGCAGTTGATAATGTGCCTCCTCATTTAGCTCTAGTTTCTAATTTAAAGTATTTCTCTTTGAGTAGTAGTGGTGTGAAGTTAGGCGTAGATGCGAATGTAATTATGAATTCATTGAAGAGAAAAAATGTTCCAACGGTATTGTTACCAGTTGCTAAACAGGTTGTGGATGATACGATTAAAAACGAGTATTTTAACTATAAAAAACTTGATCAAGGTCATTCCTGTTTAAATCCTATCAAAAGTATATTCGTAACATTAGATAATAATTTGTTGAATTGTAAGTACGCTTTTGATTTGATAGAATACATGTTCAAAGTAAATTTGTTTGAAGAGGCATTTAGCCTTAATTATCCTGAAAAAGATCTAGAACTTACAAAATACGGGCAAAAAGAAATAGATTTGGCCATATACAATGCAGCACAACTATGTTAAAATCAGATAAACTATTACTAAGAGCCGTTGAACCAAAAGATTTGGATTACCTTTTTGAAGCGGAGAATAATGTTCAAATTTGGGGATTAAGTGCCACACTCATTCCTTTCTCTAAAAGAACATTGGAGGATTATGTATACTCAGTACACGACTTAACTAGTCAAAAGCAGTTTAGGTTCATTATAGAATTAGTGAAAACAGACAGGGCAATCGGGATGGTGGATTTATTTGATTATGATGCTCTGAATGCTAGGGCTGGTGTTGGAATAGTGATTTCAGATGATACTGAAAGATCTAAGGGGAATGCTTTTGAATCGATGAAGATGTTGATTGAGTATTCTCGTAATGTATTGTTTTTAAATCAATTGTATTGCACTATTCACGCTTCAAACACAAATAGTATTAATTTATTTCAAAAACTAGGTTTCGTTAAAATGGGGGTGCGAAAGGAGTGGTATAGGATCGATGAAAGTAAGTGGGAAGATGAAATTGAGTTTCAATTATTGCTTAATTCAAAATTGTAACTTTTGTTACCTAATATTTTTATAATCTGAACTACCTTCGTATTATTAAAGAGTAATTAGTCATGAAAGGGTCAAAGTTTTATAGCATTTTTAAAGGTAAGTGTCCTAGATGTCAAGAGGGAGATTTCTTTGAAGGTAGTTTTTTTAGAGGAACGCCCAAAAAAGAATGTCCACATTGTAAAATGAAATACGAGAAGGAACCTGGTTTTTTTCAAGGTTCTTATTATGTAACATATAGTTTAGGTGTTGCTACTATTGTTACTGTGTCGGTTGCTATGCTGGTATTGTTTCCTAATGCTTCGTTTAATACTATGATGTACACAGTTTTGGCATCATTAATAATTCTAACACCATTTACTTATCCATTGTCCAAAATTATATGGGCAAATTTTTTCACTGCATATGAACCAGAATCAAAAGAAAAAAACTCAGAAGCCTGAAGATACAAAGTTTAATATTTTGATGATTTTCAATCCTATGCTTTGGATTTTAGCATCTTTAACGTTAGGTCTTGCACCATGGACTCCTGAACCACATATAGTTGGGAAAGTTAGGTGGATTCTAGGGGGAGCAAATGGTATGAAGCCAATGGATTGGTTTGACTTCTGTATGCATGGCTTCCCAATTCTTATGCTTATAATAACAATTGTGCTTATGTTGATGGGTAAAGTTAAATTCGAGTTTAAATTGTAAAATTCGAGTTTAATATTCTATTTTAAGTTAATGGGTAGAATTATTCTTTACTTCTCAAAAGTCAAATATATAGGTATCTTCTTTTAACGGTATTACTTGAAAGCATAATTGCTACATTAAATTAATGTTTATACTTTTGAAGTATGAACAAGAAACTTAATATTATTGTTACTGGTGCTTCTTCTGGTATCGGTTTTGAATTAACAAAGCAATTACTTGATTTAGGACATAATGTTTATACTATATCAAGAAAGGTAGATAGACTTGAAGGCATAAAGAATGACTATTCTTATGATAATCTCAATATCATAGAATTTGATTTAAACAAAGGAGACTATAATAGTGTTAAAGAAAGATTAAAAGGAATTACCATTAATAGGCTTGTTAATAATGCAGGACTTCTTATAAATAAATCTTTTCTTGATTTATCCATTGAAGATTTTGAATTACAATATAAAGTAAACGTTTTTGCAGTTGCTAAATTGATAAAAACAGTGTTTCCTAATTTTCAAAACAATGAAAGTGCGATATGTAATATAACAAGCATGGGAGGAATCAATGGATCAGCGAAGTTTCCCGGTTTGTCAGGATATAGTTCTAGTAAGGGAGCACTATCTATTCTTACCGAATGTTTAGCAGAAGAATTTAAAGATTATGGTATCAATGTTAATGCCCTAGCACTCGGAGCTGTTCAAACTGAAATGCTGGAAGAAGCTTTTCCTGGCTATAAAGCAAATGTTTTGGCAAATGAAATGGCTTCTTATATCAGGAATTTTATACTGAATGATATTAAATTATTCAATGGGAAGATAATAAGTGTAAGTAATAGCACTCCGTAAGTATTTGTTAATTAGAGAGGTAAGTATTTCTGGTAAAAAAAGATAAAAAAAAGTGTTATAAAAGTTTGGTAGAACG
>JBFHGR010000148.1:0-7461 GCA_041583015.1 Parvicella sp.
CTTAGGTGGCATCGCCTCCATCTTTCCTGCAAAGAAAAGATTTAAGAAAAATGTCTCAATAATATCTTCTCTATGGTGACCCAATGCTATTTTATTACAGCCTAATTCTGCTGCTTTTTCATATAATGTACCTCTTCTCAATCTAGAACAAAGACTACATGTACTTTTTCCTTCAGGAGTTTTATCTACTACGATGCTGTAGGTATCTCTTTCTATGATTTCAAAAGGAACACCTTTCTCTGTCAAATATTTAGGCAATACTTCTTCAGGAAAACCAGGTTGCTTTTGGTCTAAATTTACCGCTACAATTTCAAAATCAATATCAGTATACTTCTCAAAGTGAAGCAAGATCTCCAGCATGGTGTAACTATCTTTCCCTCCAGAAAGGCAAACCATTACTTTATCTCCATTTTCTATCATTTTGAAATCTTCCATGGCAGTCCATGTGTTGTATCTCAATGATTTCTCCAGTTTTCTGAAGTTAACTTCTTCGGTATTTATTGTAGGTGTTTCCATTGTTCTATTTACAAAGTACAAAAGTAAGTTAAAATTAGCTGAGTTAGAATTGTTTGGAATGCATTTGTTGTTTTTTTGTAGATAGTGAAGAAGGATTATCTTTGTATTTAATCTAAATGATTTCAGAAATGAAGACCACCACCTTTATAGTATTGAGTTTTGTTTTGTTGCTTGTTTCTTGTAGGAAAAGTAAACCAGAATTGCGCATTGACGAATCTCCATGTGAATTGGACAAGCCCATTGTTGCAAGTTTTTGGATTGGACAGTCTGTAGATAAAGTTGATTACCTAAAACCTTGTGGTCCTTGGGAGCCAGCGTTAGACGGAGATACTATTATTCCGCGTGATTATGGAGTGTACAATCAGGGAGGGTTTTTATATTTTACAGCAGATATTGACTGCTATGACGAGTTAGAATGGATTATTGGGAATGATCCACAGCATAGATTTGGAAAACAAATTTATGTGCAGTTTTTCTCGGCAGATGTAAGCGGTTTGACAATACCAATAACACTAATTGCCAAAAAAGAACCCAATTTACTTTGCAATCCCAATGATGATGGTATAGATACTTTGACAAGGAACATCTATTTCGATCCTGCACCAAGTAATATATACGGACATTTTCTTGGTAATAATATTGGAGAAAATCCTGTAGATGAGTGTACAGTGTGGATAAAAGACCAAACCTACAACCCATACATAGCACCTCCTCAATCAGATATTGTAGGATTGCCAAGAGGATGTAGTTATTCTTGTGTCAGTTATCCTTTTATTGAACTTAAAGGAAATGCTCATAGAATGAATACGTTTTGTGGTGAAAGTTCGATAAATGGGACTTTTTGGGATTGCCCAAATTCTGGTGCATGTCCACATGTAGAAGGAATAATAGATTACTCTGCAGATTATGATACCGTTACTATTACTTATCATTATGCTGATGACGTAACGCAACCAAATGAAGGAGGTAATAGTATTCATAAAGTGTTTGTCGGAGTGCGACAATAGTACATTAATATCTCAATAACATGAAACGATTCTTTTTTATAATAATTATTCTTGTTCTAGGTTCTTGCACAAAAGACAAAAGAATTTCTCAGTGCTTTTGGAAAGGTGAAACATGGCAATTGAGTTCAGTCACAGTAGATGATGTCACAATGCTTGAAAATACGCAATGGGAAATAAACAAATGTGATATTTATGACGAACTTTGTGAATCTGTTTGGATATCAGAAAATGGAGATGTTTCTAACTTTAATTGGCAGTTTAATGAAAAAGCAAAAGAGTTTAAATTAGCAAGAGTTTCAAAGGGTGATACCATTTGCAAAAGTTGTAATGAATCAGATTATTATTCCCACAACTTTTCCGGCACCTACCAAGTCATTAAAGCCAAAAAGAAAGAAATGATTTTTGAGAGTGAGACCACTGTAGGGTATGCAGGTCAGAAAGTGAGGTTGGTTTTACAGCGAAAAGAGGATTAGGGTGTTTGAAGTTCGAAGTTTGTGGTTCGGGGTTTGATGTTTGTGGTTAGTCAAATTGTTCCAATAGTTTTTAATTTACCACAAATCAAGGCTAAAAACTAAGCGCTAATCACTAACAACTCGTATAGGTTTGTGGTTTGATGTTGTCTATAGACGTGTTGTAAAATCATCCCTCTGAAAAGTCTAAAATCTAGCATCTAACGTCTAGTATCTAGCGTCTAGAGTCCTTTGTCGTAAAATCGTTAGTCGTACAATCAATTCACCTCAAAATAAGCGTCCAAATCAATCTTAAACTGTTCAAAATCTATGTTAATTGGCGTGTAGTCTGTTTTATTTAGCGCTTTTGCTTTTAACTTTTCAATTCTTTCTTCCGTGGCAGGATGCGTACTTAAGAAACTTGCTTCAGCAGGCATACTTCCGTGTTCGTGTTGGAGTTTCTCAAAAAATGCAATCATTCCATTAGGGTTAAGATTCGCTGCAAGCATCAATTCCCATCCGCTTTCATCTGCTTCTAATTCGTAATCTCTACTATATCTCAATGCTTCAAGACTACTACCTACCAATGCTAGTTCTGTTCCTATACCTGCCGCATCTCCAAGAAACGCTCGAAGTAATACAAAGAACCCTAGTTTGTCCACTATTCCTCTTATGTGGTGTCTTCTTGTTACGTGAGAAATTTCATGCGCCAAAACACCTGCAACTTCATTTACGTGATCTGCTTTGGCAATTAATCCAGAGTGAATCACAATGGAACCACCTGGTAAGGCATAGGCGTTTAGCGTTTCATCTTCTACAATGGTAAAATTGAATTTAAAGTCTTTATTGGAAACATTGGCTACCAGGGGCGCAGTAATTTTATCCAATTCTGCTATGATATTTGGATCATCTACAATAGTTTTTCCTACTAGTGCACTTTCAAGCATTGTTTCAGCTACTTCTTGTTCCCACTCAGGTGGAATTTGTTGTGCCACACTTTCCACAATAGCACCTCGAAAAAGGTAGAACAATACAAAGATGCTCACCGTAACTCCCACCAATGACCAGACTGAAAGTTTTAAGAAATTTCTGTTTCTCTTTATTTTAGAAACCGATTTCTTACGTCCTTCGTCTCTTTTTATGGCATCGTGTTTTAATACTTTCTTATCATCCGTAGAAATGGTCCACCCAGGATAATCTTCATGCGTGAAAAATACATACCTATTGCCAGTTCCGCCATGAGAAACTTGCAGCCGTGCAATTGGAAGACTCTTTATCAGAGTTTCTCCATCGTAAAATTCTATTTCCTTGTCTAATACTTTTATGTGACCAGATTTTCTGCCTTTATTAAGACTTTCATGTAGAATGGTTGCTTCGTGCTTCATATTATCAAAGATACTTTTAAAAAATTATATTGTTTTAATTTGTGAAGTGTTAAATTATTTTTTTACACTTTTTTGTCAATCATGATATATTCAAAATTTCGTGATGTATTTTTGTCGTCATTAATTTTTTTTGCAATGAGTTTACATCCTGATTACCAAGGTAAATACGAATATAAGTGGCACAACATTCCCTTCATGAGGCTTTCTGGCTTAGAACCGCTTGTGGTAACACCAGCATCTAATTTTATAAATATTGGTGAAAGAACTAATGTAACAGGGTCTAGGAAGTTTTTGAGATTGATTAAAGAGGGAAGTTTTGATGAAGCACTTCAGGTGGCTAGGGATCAGGTAGACGGTGGTGCACAGATTATTGATATCAACATGGATGAAGGAATGTTGGATGGTGTAGAGGCAATGACCACTTTTCTAAATTTAATTGCTGCTGAGCCAGACATTTCAAAGGTGCCGGTTATGATTGATTCATCAAAATGGGAAATTATTGAAGCAGGATTGAAATGTGTGCAAGGGAAATGCGTAGTAAATTCTATTAGTTTGAAGGAGGGAGAGGAAAAGTTTATTTATCAAGCCAAAAAAGTACTACAATATGGCGCTGCTGTAATTGTGATGGCTTTTGATGAAGAGGGACAAGCAGATAGTTACGAGAAACGTATTCAGATGTGTGAACGTTCATATAGAATTCTAGTGGATAAAGTTGGATTTCCTCCACAGGATATAATATTTGATCCTAATATATTTCCTGTGGCAACAGGAATTGAGGAGCACAATAATAATGCAATGGATTTCTTTCTAGCAACTAGATGGATTCGCGAAAATCTGCCAGGTGCTCATGTGAGTGGAGGTGTGAGCAATGTTTCTTTTTCTTTTAGAGGTAATGATGTAGTGAGGGAGGCAATGCATAGCGCTTTTCTTTATCATGCTGTGAATGAAGGTATGGATATGGGGATTGTGAATCCTGCTATGCTAGAAGTGTATTCGGATATTCCTAAGAATTTGTTGGATTGTGTGGAAGATGTGCTATTGAATAGAAAAGATGATGCTACCGAAAGGTTACTTGAACTAGCAGAATCTGTAAAAGGTGGAGCCAAAAAACAAGAAAAAGATACTAGGTGGAGAGAATTGCCACTTCAAGAAAGAATTACACACGCCTTGGTAAAAGGCATTACAGAATACATTCTGGAAGATGTTGAAGAAGCAAGATTAGCAGTTTCGGCTCCAATTCAGGTTATAGAAGGCCATTTGATGAATGGGATGAATGTAGTTGGAGATTTATTTGGTAGCGGTAAAATGTTTTTACCACAAGTAGTAAAATCTGCCAGGGTAATGAAGACCGCAGTTGCTTATTTGATGCCGTTTATTGAAGCAGAAAAAGATGGCGATTCTTCTTTTGCTGGAAAAGTAATTATGGCAACAGTAAAAGGAGATGTGCATGATATCGGTAAAAATATTGTTGGCGTTGTTTTAGGTTGCAACAATTACGAAGTGATTGATTTAGGTGTAATGGTTCCTGCAGATGTGATTATCAAAAGAGCCAGAGAAGAAAATGCAGATATCATTGGGTTGAGTGGGCTGATTACACCTTCATTGGATGAAATGGTAGATGTAGCCAAGGAGATGGAAAAAGCAGGACTGAATATTCCATTACTAATAGGCGGTGCAACAACTTCTCGTGTGCATACTGCAGTTAAAATTGATAAACACTTGACCAATGATCAAGCCGTACATGTATTGGATGCTTCTAGAAGTGTTACTGTTGTAGAAAGATTGTTAGGGGAGAATAAAAAAGCATTTGTAGAAGATATTCAAAAAGAATATGTGCAGGTAAGGGAAATGCACGAAAGAAAAAAAGGACAGAAAGTTTTATTGCCCATTGCCGAAGCTCGAGCGAATAAAGTTCCAATTGATTGGAGCGCACACGAGATCTTGGAGCCAAACTTAAAAGGTGTAAAGGTAATCGAGAATCAAGATTTGAATCAATTGATTCCTTTTATTGATTGGACACCATTTTTCCAAACGTGGGAGTTACATGGTAGATATCCAAATATATTGACTGATGAGGTGGTGGGGGTAGAAGCGTCCAAACTTTATGCGGATGCGCAAAAGATGCTAGAGCAAATTGTTGCTGAAAAATGGTTGAGAGCTAATGCTACTTTCGGAATTTTTCCAGCCAACACAGTTGAGGATGATAGTATTGAAGTTTATGAAAATGGTAAGGTGATTTCTAAACTTCATCATTTACGTCAGCAAACGAAGAAGGCTAAAAGTCAACCTAATTATTCTTTAGCAGATTTCATTGCACCCAAGGAATGTGGTAAGCAAGATTACATCGGTGCATTTGTGGTCACAGCAGGCTTGAATATGGATTCAAAGGTAAGGGAGTTTGAAAAAAATCACGATGATTACAATGCCATTTTGCTTAAATCATTGGCTGATAGATTAGCGGAGGCTTATGCTGAATTTTTGCACAAAGAAGTGAGAACAAATTATTGGGGGTATTCTAAAAATGAAACTTTAGATAATGAAGATTTAATTAAGGAAAAATACCAAGGAATTAGACCTGCTCCTGGTTATCCTGCATGTCCGGATCACACAGAGAAACCTGCTTTGTTTGAATTGCTAAATGCTACAGAAACCTCAGGAGTGACACTTACAGATTCTTATGCAATGCTACCTGCAGCAAGTGTGAGTGGTTGGTATTTTTCTCATCCAGAAAGTAAGTATTTTGGGGTAGGAAGAATTAATTTAGATCAAGTTCATGATATAGCAAACAGAAAAGGTATGGCCAATGAGAAAATGGAAAGATGGTTGAGTCCGGTGATTAATGATTAGTTTTAAGTTAATTGGTTGTTTGTTAGTTTGTTGAAAGGTTTTTTTGCTGTTGCAGTTTTCTAGTTTATATCTCTTCTGTGTAGTGAATGAAATCTGTCTGCTACTTTAGCGTCAGGACATTTGTCTCAAAACAACCTTAATACCCCTTCAGCCAATAATACACTAACTTGACATACTCATTATTCACCATGATGAGTGCTTGCTCGTTACCCCACCAAGTTTCTTCTTTATAAGTAGAGCTTTTGGCACCTCTAAGGATTACTTTAATGCCTTTTTCAGCAAACTTATCCATGAATACATAATTAATTCTACGTAAGTGAAAATAATCTGACACCACAATAATGGTTTTGTAGTTGTTGTCCAAAGAGAATTGTAAAATCTCGTCACTTTCTTCTTTTGTGGATGTTCCTTTGGGAATAGGGATAATCGATTCACTCGGGACATTTACTTGCAATAGGAATTCTTGCATAAGCAAGGCGTCTGGAATGCATTTGTCTTCATTGCCGCCATTCCACGCCATTTGGTCTATGCCATAATTGGCGCCCAGTGGAATGATTTTGTCGCTCCACCCATCTTCCATCAATTGCTTGGCTGCCATTGGTCTGTCGTAAATGTTGCCCCCCAAAATAAAGATAGCGTCTGCTTTTTCTAATGGGCTTTCTTTCATTAGAAAATTGCCTATGCCGCTTAAGATAGGTTTGTTAAAGAGTATAAATAAAACCAAAATGGCGCAAAGAACCCATGAGGTCTTGCGCCATTTTCTATAAAATTTGGAAATGCTAAACCATAATTTGTCCAGGAATTCCATTTTAATTATTTTACAACCATTACAAGGTATTTGGATATACTCCAAAATGCCTTAGGGTCTTTAATTACAAGTTTACTGATGTTATCGCCTTCTACTAACTCGTATGAAGATGATGGGTGACTTGTAGTCATTTCTACTTTGTTAAATCCCAAAGGAATTTCTGTTAAATCGTTGATGTTTACTTCTGTAAAATAGTCTTTGTTAAAGTCATCTGCTAATTCATTGTTTTTCCCTATTCCCAATACTCCGCCTTCTGTTGTTATTACCTTGTTGGCAATTAATTCCTTTTTAGTTCCGTAAGAATAGTATGCTGTGTTAAGTGCAATGGTTACATTTTCTAAGTCTGCAGATTTTTCTTGAAATGCAACAAACAACTCTCCAAACGCTGCATCTACATTTTCAAGATCTTGTTGTAATTGGAAAATTTCCATATTTTTTGCTTCTACCTC
>JBFHGR010000149.1:0-7312 GCA_041583015.1 Parvicella sp.
AGAATTTTAGGCGAAAAGAAGTCTCAGGGTAATATTCTAGCGTTCCGTAACCTCAAGGAAGCCACAGATGAAGCAATTACTCTCTTTTCAGATAAAAAGGCGGTAGAAGAGGTAATTCTGCCTGATTACGATAAAGTAATTGAGAAATTAAACGACTCTTTGGAGTACTTGAATAAAGTGGCGCCCACATTAGAAGCGATAGACCACTTGCCAAGTGAGGACGAAGAAGCGGCATTTGTACAGGCTTTCAGACGTGTAATGAGGCAAATGAATGTGCTGCAATCTTTTACCGATTTTGATTGGGAAGATACAGGCATTGATGAGGAATTGTATGAAGAGTACAAGATTAAATATGTAAACATTCACGCTAAAGTAAAACGTCAGAAAGGCACGATAAACAAAGATTCTATCCTCAATGATATAGATTTTGAGGTAGAGTTAATTCACAGAGATCAAATCAATGTGGCGTATATTATCAAGTTGCTCGCTGCTGTTGTAACCACTACGGCCCATGGCGCAGAAGAGCAGAAGAAGCGTATCTTAGACTACATCAGTGGAGAAGTTAGTTTACGCAGTAAACGAGAATTGATAGAGAAATTCATCAATGAAAACCTTCCCAACATTAAAAATGCAGACGACATCCCAGACGAATTTGAACAATACTGGCAAGATCAAAAAGTACTTGCATTGTCCAGATTATGCGAAGAAGAAAACTTAGATCCAGAACAGTTCAAAAGTTTGATAGATACTTATATCTACAGTGGACAAGAACCCATCAAAGATGATGTGTTAAGATGCTTAGCCAATAGACCAAGTATTCTCCAAGCAAGATCAATTGGTGAAAGGATTTTGAATAGAATGAAGGAGTTTGTAGAGGTGTTTGTGCAGGGGATGGTGGGGTAGATTAAAAAAAGAAATCGCCTTAGAATTAAGTTAACCGAGTTGTTGAGACTGCTTCTTGATGCTTCAAAGGTATTTGTTTAAGCTCGTAACCCCAGTGTTTTAACTTTTGAAATTTGAGTCTTTTATTATTGTTAATTGAAACAATTAGACTATCGAATAAGACATTTAATCCATTCTAATAAATTAGTTTATTAGAGGCAATTACTGAACTGTTGAAAAGCGTTTCTGGCACCCACATTAGCACCTGAAAATGAAAAAGCCTATAAACATTGCTGTTTATAGGCTTTTTAGCGGAGAAAGAGGGATTCGAACCCCCGGTACGTTGCCGCACAATAGTTTTCAAGACTACCGCATTCGACCACTCTGCCATTTCTCCGATTAGGATTGCAAAAGTATGAAAGGTTTTGAAATACCAAAACAAAAAAGGGAAAATATTTTAATTTTTATATAAAAAAAAAGGCTCAACATTATGTTGAGCCTGATAATCAAAGGGTTAAATGTTATCTTATTCCGTGCATTTTTTTCGTTAGGAATTTGTTCATAGCCATAATTGATAATCCAGCAACGATTGGAATAGCTGTATAAATTAAAAAGAATCCGGTTAAACCGATAGATTCTGAAATAGCATCAATGTACGAACCTGTCCATCCCGCAGCATAATTAGCTAAGGCTGTCGCTCCAAACCATATTCCAAACATCAAACCAACCAAATTAGCCGGAGACAGTTTGCTAACATACGAAAGTCCTACTGGCGAAACTGCTAATTCACCAAGTGTATGTAGTAGATATGCTAATACAAGGAATACCATACTTACAGTAGCGGTTGTTGCTCCTGTTGGTATTGACATACTTCCAAATGCAAGAACACCAAATCCTAAACCTAGTAATATGAGTCCAATCCCGAATTTCACAGGGGCGGAAGGGTTGTATTTACTTTCCCATATTTTAGAGAATAGTGGAGCAAATAAAATAATGAATAATGAATTCAAAATACCAAACCACGATGCAGGAACTTCTAATTCCTTATCTTTTATAGATTCAATTTTCGCAACCTTACTAGTAGGTACTTTGGCAGCTGTTTCAGCATCTAGATATCTGTAACTACCTTCATTGTCAACATCTAATATTGCGATGTCTTGAGCAACTTCTATTTTTGCATCAGTTCTAATAATAGTAGTTGTATCTACCATTGATGACACTTCGGTCTCTTTGTCTACCACTTCTGTTTGGAAAGCTACAACATACGCTTTTGTACTAAAGTCTTTATTAATCATCCATCCTACAATCCCCCAGATAATAGCAAAACTTAAGCCTAAAAAGAGATTAGACATGGCGAATTTTTTGAAAGAAGCCTTAAATAATAGAATCAATACATAAGTTATTATTGCAAGAGGTACTATTGTTACAATAGTATTTATAACAGTAAATGCAGTAGCTGCACCTCCAGTAAGAATTCTGTCTGTAAAGTTTCTAGCAAATAAAGTCATAGAACCTCCGGCTTGTTCAAATGCCATCCAGAAGAAAATGGTGAAAAAGGCTAATATTCCAATTACCATTAATCTATCGCTTTTAACTTTAGCAGGAGAAACAGAAGTTACAGCACTGTCTAAAATTTCTTCACCACCATCGGTAGCTTCTTCTTGGTGATCTAGAATTTGCGCATTATCAACAGAATTGTCGTTTTTGGGGTTAAGTCCAATTTGATCAAATATGTTTTGAGCAAAGTAGAACATAATCATACCGATAAACATGAATATTCCAGCTAATCCAAAACCATAACTCCATCCAATTTTCTCACCAACATAACCACATAAAAGTATTCCTAAAAAAGCACCTGCATTAATACCCATATAGAATATAGTGTAACCAGCATCTTTCTTTTCGGGATCCTTGGTGTAAAGTTGACCTACGATTGAACTAATATTGGGTTTGAACATTCCATTTCCTAGAATTAATAAACCTAGCCCTAAGTAGAAAGTGAACTCTGTTTCAAATGCCATAGAGGCGTGTCCCAGCGTCATTAATAATGCACCAATTAAAATGGCTAATCTATAACCAGTTAATTTATCGGCAATCAAACCACCGAAAATTGGTGTGATGTACACAAGGCCTGTATATGTACCATATAATGTCAATGCCTCAGCATTTGTCCATTCCCATCCGCCAATACCTGCGGCACTTACTAAAAAGAGAACTAATAATGCTCTCATTCCATAATAAGAAAATCTTTCCCACATTTCAGTGAAAAACAAAACAAACAATCCAGCAGGGTGCCCCATCACTCTTAGTTGTTCTGTGTAACTTGTTTTAATTGAACTCATTGCTTCTATTTAAATTTTGAGCCCCGAAAATAGTATTTTTATTTGTGAAATGGGAGGTTAGTTTGGACTATTTTAAGAATAACTATCCCAAATTATTGATTTTGACGATGTAATGAGTTGTTACGTCTATTAATTATTGGAAGATTTAAATGAAATGTTATTTTTGTCTTCGATTACAAGAAATACAATACTATTTTACACACGCTAACTAGAAGTCTAATAAATTAATAATGAGAAAATTACTATTTACAACATTGATTGGCTTAACATTCATTTCATGTGGAGAGAAAGGACAAGAAAATAAGGAAAGTGAAGAATTAAAATCGGATACTATATCAGGGGTTGATACAATGAAAATAGAAGATAAGATAGATCATCACACATTATCTAATTATAATGAGGTTAGAACAAAGCACCTTTATTTAGATATAGCAGTGAGTTTTGAAAATAAGCAAATCACAGGAACTGCTTCGCACACTATTGAGAATCTAACTGGAGCAGATCACATTGATTTTGATACCAAAGGATTGAACATAATAGGCGTTACATTAAATGATGGAGAGGAAGCGGAGTACACTATGGGGGAGTACGATGAGTTACTTGGAACTGCTCTTTCTGTTAAAATCAATGAAAATACTGAAAAAGTAAATATAACGTATGAAACTACAGAGAAAACAGAAGCGTTAGATTGGTTATTACCTGCGCAAACTGCTGGAAAAGTTCAACCGTTTATGTACACGCAAGGACAATCAATTTTCACAAGAAGTTGGATTCCAATTCAAGGTACTCCGGCTGTCAGAATAACCTATTCGGCTAAAGTTACTGTTCCTCAAAACTTACTTGCAGTGATGTCTGCGTCTAACCCTGTAAATAAGAATGAAACGGGTGTTTATGAATTCGATATGCCACAAGCAATTCCTTGTTACTTAATTGCATTGGCTGTTGGAGATCTAGAATTTGCTCCTATAGATCATAGAACTGGAGTTTATTCAGAACCATCCATGTTGAAAGATTGTGCTTATGAATTAGCAGACATGGGTAACATGGTTAATGAAGCTGAGAAATTATATGGTAAGTACCAATGGGACAGATATGATGTTATTGTATTGCCTCCTAGTTTCCCTTTTGGAGGTATGGAAAATCCAAGGTTAACATTTGCTACGCCAACAATCATTGCAGGAGATAGATCTTTGGTAGCGCTTATTGCTCACGAATTAGCGCATTCATGGAGTGGTAACTTAGTAACCAATTCTACATGGAATGATTTCTGGCTAAATGAAGGATTTACAGTTTATTTTGAAAGAAGAATTATGGAAGCAATGTATGGTAAAGACTATACCGATATGTTGGCTTTGCTAGGTTATCAAGATTTATTGAGAACGATGGATGAGGAGGCTACAGATATGCAATCTTTGAAATTGCAATTGATGGCGCAACATCCGGATAATGCAATGAGTGATGTAGCTTATGAAAAAGGATATTTCTTTCTACGTTTATTAGAGCAAACAGCTGGAAGGGATAATTTTGATGCATTCTTAAAAAATTACTTCAGTGAATATAAATTTCAAACGATTACTACAGGGGAGTTTAGAGAGTACTTAATTGCAAATTTGATAAAGCCGTTTGATTTGGATGTCAATATTGATGAATGGATTTACGGAGCAGGAATACCTGATAATTGCCCACAAGTAGTTAGTACTTTGTTTAATGCGGTAGAGTCAAATTTAGAGCAGTTCTATTTAACCAACGATGTAAAAAAATCTATTCATGCCGAAAATTGGACAACACATGAATGGTTGCATTTTATTAGACATCTGAAACCTGGAACAACACCAGAACAAATGGCAATGCTGGATGATGAATTCCATTTAACACAATCTGGGAATAGTGAGGTTGCTGCCATTTGGTTTGAAAGAAGTATCAATTTTGGATATGATAAAATTGATAAAGAGTTGGAAGCTTTCTTAGTGAAAATAGGAAGAAGAAAGTTCTTGATGCCATTGTATACTGCGCTGGCAGCAACTCCAGAAGGAAAAGAAAAAGCAATTGCTATTTACAAAAAGGCAAAACCAAATTATCATTATGTTTCTTATAATTCTATTGACGAATTACTAGGTTTAAAATAGAAACAAAATTTATTTTACTTTTTTTAACAAGCAGAATCCACAATATTAATTGTGGATTTCTGTTTTTATCCTAACTTTGAACTACAAAGTGCTTTCCTATGGATGATAACAAAAAACATTTAGAAGACCTTACACATATTAGAAGTATGATGGATAGGTCATCACGCTTCCTTTCCTTGAGTGGATTGTCTGGAGTTTTTGCTGGTATATATGCGCTTATTGGAGCAGCCATTGTTTATTTTGATTTTCAGGCTGGAAGTATGAGTTATGCTCAATATGTAAGATCTGCAGTAGGAGAGGAAAGACCTACTGTAAGAATATATTATTTGATAGGCGTAGCGATTTTGGTATTGCTTGCTTCTATTGTTACTGGTTTTGCATTTACTTCTAGAAAAGCAAAAAAGCAAAATTTGAAAATGTGGGATAGCAGTGCCAAACTGATGATGTCTAATCTGATGATTCCATTGATTGCCGGAGGTGCTTTAGGGATAATTTTTCTGCAAAGTGGAGATTTTAAATACGTAGCACCAATAACATTGTTGTTCTACGGAATGGGATTGTACAGTGCTAGTAAATATTCATTTGTAGAATTACGGTATTTAGGTCTCTGTGAAATTGCTCTTGGTTTAATAGGTTGTGCATACATTGGCTACGGATTATTATTGTGGAGCATTGGCTTTGGAGTTCTTCATATTGTGTATGGCGCATTCATGTATTATAAATATGAAAGAAAAATTGATTAGAAGAACGAAATGTCTAGCATCTGTAGTCTAGCATCTAGTATCTAAATAATATGAAAGGTTTTAACCAGTTAAATAAAGCATTTGAAAGTAGGGTGAGATTGGGGGTAATGTCTATCTTAATGGTAAACGATTGGGTAAATTATAAGGATATGAAAGAAACTTTAGGATTGACAGATGGTAATCTTGCAAGTCATATTTCGTCCTTGGAGAAGTTGGAATACATTGAAGTGAGAAAGCAGTTTATAGGTAAAAAACCGTTGACAAGTTATAGTGCAACGAAGTTGGGGAAATTAGAGTTTAAAAAGCACATTGATGCGCTGGAAAAACTATTAGGGAGGTAATTATATTTTTTTTGAATTTAAACTTTGAAAAACAAAGTACTTTGAGTTATGGATGATTTATTTGGTATTTTTATTTGGTTATTTATCCTCTACGTAGTAGGGTGGTGTGTGTCACTGTTTGTTTTGCTGTCTGGAAGTACAACAACACGACTTCAGTTAGCCATTGCGCATGCATATGCGATTTTTTTGTTGCTAATTTCTATGCAGATTATTGGCCATGATTTGAGTAATATTCTTTTTACATTTTGCCTGTTCGATTTTCTAGCAATTGTTGTTTTTCTCCTATTATATGTGAGAGGTATGCAAAAGCAAAATAACACTCCATTAGCCAAAGACATTCACAGATTTATTAATACAGATGAAAATTAGCATATGATTAGAAGCCTACCTAACCTTTAAAAAAAACAAATAACATGAAAACAACAGACAAACTCATCCTCATTTCAGGATTGGCTTATGGCGTATTATTCTACCAACAAGATTTTGGCGCTAATTTTCTGATTTTTTCTATCATTCAGTTGATAGGTATATTCTTAGTTTCAGAAAAAGAAAAGCGGAACAAGCATTGGTGGTTAACATTTACAGGTGTGGCTTGTGCCGCCATAGGTGTTTTTATAAATGGATCTTTCTTGGCTGTGTTTGCCAATGTGGTTTCTTTATTTATTCTTGCTTCTTTAACCATTGAGTCTAAATCTTCAATAGTGGTGAGTCTGATACAAAGTTGTTATTCTGTGCTTACAGGTTTGGTTTTTATCATTAGCGACATTTCGGAGAAAGCGATGGATAAGTCTGGAATGAAATCTAAATCTAGAGGATTTAAGAATTTTATAATTTTCTTAGCGAGTACTGCCATTGCCTTATTGTTTCTGGGCTTGTAT
>JBFHGR010000150.1:0-6993 GCA_041583015.1 Parvicella sp.
ACAAAATCGTAAATTTGGCTCAGTGCAAGACGAAATTGCAGCGCTTTTTTCTGCCGTACTTGCCATATACTCAACGTTGGGGGGCATGAGAAAATTGTACCTTTTACTTCAAATTTTAGTACCTTTGATATTGAAATGGCTTCAAAAGCATACATAACGCCAAATATTCTTAAATGGGCAAGGGAATCCGCTAGGATGTCTTTAGAAGTCGCTGCTGCCAAAGTTTCTGTTTCTACAGATAGACTTTCTGAATGGGAAAATGGGGAAAATCAACCAACAATTCGACAAGCTCAGCTATTGGCTAAAGCATATAAAAGACCTTTTTCTATTTTATTTTTGCCAGATATACCTAGAGACTTTCAACCATTGCAAGATTTCAGAAAAAATGGTTCAACTCCTTTGAGTACCTCTTCAATATTCATTATTAGAGAAGTTCAACAAAAACAGACATGGATAAGTGAAACAAACGAAGAAAATGGAGAGCCAAAACTTCCTTTTGTTGGTAAATATTCAATTAATGACTCCCCAAAAGAAATTGCTAATGATATACTACAGACATTAGATATAGATGCAGGAAATTATTTATCTAAAAACCCTATTAAAGAGTGGATATCAAAGGCTGAGTCTAAAGGTATTTTCATATCTAGAACAAGTTTTATACATTCTAGATTAAAATTAGATGCTCAAGAGTTACAAGGATTTGCTATAGCAGATCCTTATGCTCCTTTTGTATTTGTTAATTCTGATGATTGGAATGCTCCTCAATTATTTACATTAGTTCATGAATTAGCACATATTTGGATTGCTGAAACTGGCATTTCTAATAACATAGAACTAGATATTCAGAAAAATTCTGACAATAATAAGATTGAACTTTTCTGCAATGAAATTTCTGCAAATGTGCTGATGCCTGAATATCTTATTAAAAATTTAAATAAATCTGTTTTCAACGATTCTAGGTCAATTTACAAAGCTGCAACCTCAATCGGGGTTAGTTCTTTTGCTTTTCTAGTTAGGGCTTTGAACCTCAATTTAATTACGTTACCTCAGTACAAAAAATTAAAAACTGAAGCAGATATTGACTTTCAAGAATACCTAAGGAAGGAAGCGGAAAAAAAGGCTAAATTAAAAGCTAAGGAAAACTCAGGTGGACCAAATTA
Organism: Parvicella sp.; assembly: GCA_041583015.1. Taxonomy (GTDB): domain Bacteria; phylum Bacteroidota; class Bacteroidia; order Flavobacteriales_D; family Parvicellaceae; genus Parvicella. The sequence goes on from JBFHGR010000150.1 coordinate 1,161, forward strand.
TTTTCTTTTACAACTGAATAGAAACAGTAGATTATTCACACAAACAGTTTTAGATGCGTTTAGAGGAGGATACATTGAACCAACACTAGCAAGTAACTTGTTAAATGTTCAAACAAATAAATTTTCAAAATTAGAAGCACAACTCTATAAATGAATATAAATTCAAATACATATTGTTTGGATGCAAATGTGCTTATTCAGGCTTGGCAAAAGTATTACTCACCATTAATATGCCCCGACTATTGGAAAATTTTAGACCAGCTTGGTTTAGAAGGTAAAATATTTTTATGTCGTGAAGTTTACGATGAAATAGTTAAAACTGAAGACGATTTATCAAAATGGCTTAAAGAAAGTAATATACCTGTTAGACAGGCGACTGAATCTGTTATTGATAAATTAAAACAGATATACAAAACTCCTGACCATTTAAAATTAGTAGACAATACAAAACAGAGATCTTTAGCTGACCCTTGGGTTATTGCTCATGCTATGGACTCTAATTCAGTTGTAGTAACTAAAGAAGAGAAAGTTACTCAGTCAAACTCGAAAAAGGTTAAAATACCTAATGTCTGTGACAATCTGAAGGTAAAGTGGATTGATGACTTTACATTTGTTCAAGAATTAAACCTCACCTTCTCCTGTAACAGACAATAATAAAAACGCCCCCCAACAGTTTATCTAGCAAATATGGCGCTTAGTAGGTTAAGAAGGTTCAGCGTTACTTACCTACCCCGCCAAAAGAAATTATTTAACTGCGTTTAATTCCATTTGGCTTTGATACCGAAAAAATTAAAAACAATTCCGTACTTTCGGAAGTAAATTTGGCTCAGAGCAAACCGATAGTGCAGTGCTTCCAAATGCCCTACACTTCAAAAATAAATCGTTAGCGTGCAAGCGAAAAAAAGAAAACTGAATGCAAAAAAACATAATTCAAAATATTTTCAAGTATTCAATCGCTGTAGTATGGATTGCAAACGGATTACTTTGTAAAGTCTTAAATTTTGTTCCAAGACACGAACAAATTGTAGCACGAATTTTAGGGGATGAATATTCAAGGCCATTGACAATTTTAATCGGAATTTCAGAAATTGGATTGGCAATATGGTTTTTAAGTGGAATAAAGTCACGTCTAAATACAATCACTCAAATTGGAATTGTTGCTGCAATGAATATTCTCGAATTTATTCTTGCGCCTGATTTGTTACTTTGGGGTAAATTGAATTCAGTGTTTGCGTTTCTTTTTATAATTGTAGTTTACTACAATCACTTTCATCTAAATAAAAAAGGCTTATGATTTCATCTTTAAAAAATCATCCTTTTGCTGTTGAAACTCATTTTGAAAGTTCAACCGTTTTAACATTTGCAATAGCTAAAGAAGAATTACAAGGTTTTATCCCAGAATGTTTAGAGTTAGATACATTTCAAGATAAATGGGCTTTTATAGCAGTCGCAATGGTTCAAACAAAAGAATTAAGACCTAAAGGTTTTCCTAAATTTATTGGAAACAATTTTTTCCTAATTGGTTATCGTGTATTTGTACGATATACCAATAACGCAGGAAAAAGGTTAAGGGGTTTATATATTCTAAAATCAGAAACAAATAAAAAGAAAATGGAATTTTTGGGCAACATTTTCACACATTATAATTACTCCACAACAGATATTTCAGATGTAAATAAAAGTAATTTTAAAGAAATTAAGTCTATCAAATCTGAATTCACTTTAAAAATAGACACTACAGAAAAGGAAATAAACTTGCCTGAAAATTCACCATTTGAAAATTGGAAAGAAGCAAGACGATTTGCAGGACCTTTACCTTTTACATTCACTTACAATGAAGAAAGAAAGGAAGTCCTAATAATTGAAGGTGTTAGACAAAATTGGAAACCAAAACCGATAGAAATTGTTGATTATAATTTTTCATTTATTAACAAATTTAATTTCCAAAATTCTGTTTTAGCAAACGCTTTTGTCATTGAAAATATTCCATATTATTGGAAAAAAGGAAAAATTGAGAAATGGAAAAAGTAAGAAAACCGTTTCAAGGAATATTAAATATTATCCGATTCAATTGGCATTTTTATTTAATTGCTATTGTTCTTGTAATACTAACAATTCTTTTATCAGCTTACGCTAATCCAACAATTAAAATAATCTTACAAATAATTAGTCTTTTAATTTCAATAACAATTTTCATATCATTATCTGTTTCGTATTATGTGTATGATTTATCGGGTTTTTACAAATTAAAATGGATTAATAATAATGATGATAATATTTCAATAATCAATATAAATGCAGGTTTTGATGAAACAAGTGAATTACTTAAAAAGAAATTTATAAACGCAAATTTGATAGCGCTTGATTTTTACAATCCTGACAAGCATACAGAAGTATCCATAAAGCGAGCAAGAAAACAATATCCACCCTATCCGAATACACAAGAAATAGAAACCTCAAAAATCGATTTAAAAAGCAATTCAATTGACAAAATATTTGTAATTCTATCAGCACACGAAATACGAAACAAAACAGAAAGAATTGTTTTTTTCTCAGAACTAAAAAGAATATTAAAACCAAAAGGTCAAATAATTGTCATTGAACATTTAAGAGATATTTCAAATTTTATAGCATATAATATTGGTTCATTTCATTTTCATTCAAAACCTTCTTGGTTGAAGACTTTTAATAAATCGGAATTAAGAGTAGTATCTGAAATTAAAAACACGCCTTTTATATCAACCTTTACACTTGAAAAAAATGGAACTACATTATAAAATAATAGGAATTGTATTAATTGCTTTGGCATTTGTTCACATCATTTTTCCAAAGTATTTTAATTGGAAAGAGGAATTGAAACCTTTAAGTCTAATAAACCAACAAATTATGAAAGTTCACACTTTCTTTATTGCTTTGGTTGTGTTTCTTATCGGTCTATTATGCCTAACGTCATCAAATGACTTAATTCATACAGAATTAGGAAAAAAAGTATCACTTGGCTTCGGAATATTTTGGAGTTTCAGATTAATTATTCAGTTTTTTGGGTACTCTTCTAAACTGTGGAAAGGAAAAAAAATGGAAACTATAGTTCATATAATATTCTCGTTTTTATGGACATATTTAAGTTATATCTTTATAAAAGTTTATTTAACCTAAAGTACTAAAAACAAAAAATCAGCAGGTAACAATGTATAAAAAAACATAGGGCGTTCATGTTAAGCCGAAAGGTCTGTTCACATTTATAATGTCCGCTAAATATAAAATTTGGCATTTAAGAGAAAAATAAAAGCAAAATGTTTATATTTAACTAAGTAATTAACCTAAACGTTAGTGCTTTTAAAGATCATCCTACGTTTCTTATACTAATCGTTGTAAACAACCATGCAAAAATCGTTAAAACATATAATTAGTTTAGTTGTTCTGATAATTCTCGGTACACTTAATTCTTATGCTTGTAATTGCAGTGGAGAAGGTTCTGTTAAGGGAAGTGTCAAATATTATGACGCTGTTTTTAGCGGCAGGGTATTATCAAAGAAATTGACAACTAATTATGATAGTTTAGGAGTTGTAATTACTGGTGATTCCACACAAGATCATTTTAAATGGAGAGAACTTCCAACTATGGCTGTTAAGATTGAAGTTTCAAAAATGTTTAAAGGCCGACAAGTTTCTGACACATTAACAATTTTAACACCTTTCAATGGAGCAGCTTGTGGATATAACTTTCAAATAGGACAAAAATATATTATCTATGGAAGCATTTATGATGAATTACCTATGACTGATACTCTTAAAAGAAGGTCCTTTGACAGAAAAACCTTTTGGACTCACCTATGCACACGAACAAGAAACTGGAACCAACAAGAAGAAACTGAAATTACAGAAATTAAAAAATAAGCAATCTACAACAGTTTATGTAGAAAATAGGACGGTTCATAGGTTAAGAGAAAGCCAAGTTACCTACTTACCCCGCCAAAAGAAATTATTTAACTGCGTTTAATTCCATTTGGCTTTAACACAATTAAAATATAACCTGCCTGACGGTAGGCAGGAAACAATCCCGTATCTTCGATAATAAGTTTGAATCAGAGCAGACCAGAAGAGAGGTATTACAGACCATTATGCAGGACAAAGAATTAAAGGATAATATACGTTTTGAAGAAGCAACCGAGGGTGTTATTTTTAATCACTTTTCCTTTTGCGAAATGATTAAGCATATCATGGTAAAATATGGAAACATAACCTATCAAAAAGCTGATGAAAAATTAAAAACCCATTTCCTTATTGAAGTTCCACAATCTTTGGATGAAGTTACTCAAATAACACACGAATTAGAATTTCACTGGGCCATGCTTATCTTGCATGGAAATTTGTATTGGACAAAAGGTATTCCTAGCGATTATAATGATTTTAAAAAAGAATATCTTGCTTGGGAAAATGAAATTAGATTAAAATATAATTTGAAAGAATCTTATAAATATTACGATATTGCAGTATGAAATTAAGCGAATCATTTAGCGGAGCATTAAGGACATTTACATACTTTATTGCAAGTGGAACTCATTATCAATTAAAAGGAGTTGAATATCTAAAGTTATTTGGAGAAGAACCAAGTGCCATAGAACAAGCCTTTGCCATATTTGCAAATGTCATTGAATTAGACGAAAATGGAACTGTTTTAAATGCTAAATATGCCGAAAAGAGAGCCACTGACTATATTCGTTCATACTGCGAAAGGGGATTTAATGTTGAACCACCTTTTGAAGATTGGGAAACAGAATTGCATGATGCTCCACCTATGAAGGACCTAATTTAATGAGAACCACAACTTAAACTCCGTAGTTAAACGTGAAAATATTAAAACTCATATCAATCATTCTAATTGTTGCGCTATACTCCTGCTCCAATAAAGTCATTTTCACAACTGTAGATAAAGTAGATCCCGAAAATGAAAGACTATATAACATCATTAAAGAAAAAGACAGTTTACTTTTTCAAATTGGTTTTAACCAGATAGATACCATTCAGGTGGAGAGATTGACATCCTCCGATTTTGAATTTTATCATGACGAGCATGGCATTACCGATTCCAAAAGTTCATTTATCCAAAATATTTATGGTATAAAATCATTGCCATTCAAAACCTGGCGAACTTTGGTTTCAATGGAAGTGTTTCCTATGTATAAAGAAAATAGTGAGATACTGTATGGCGTCATACAAAATGGAACACATGATTTCTACCAACAAAACGAAGGAGAAGTTGCTCGCAAAACCAACACCGCTAGATTCACTCATTTATGGATAATTGAAGATGGCGAATGGAAATTAAAACGTGTACTTAGTTACGACCATCAAGTTCCTGAATAAACATTTACCTCACATCTTTGGTCAGCTCGTAAAATTGATAACTAAAAATAAAGCAACTTAGGAAATAAGATCAACTTACTCCGAATGATTCTCTACCGCGTAAACTCCCCAATCTGCAATAGACATGATTACAGGTATTAAAGTTTTCCCAAAATCAGTTAAAGCATAGACTACTTTTAATGGTGGCTTTGAAGTGTGAACCGTTCTTTTAATGATGCCGTCTTCTTCTAATGTCTTTAATTGCAGACTTAATGTTCTTTCCGTTACTGTTGGCATTTCTTTTCTCAACTCGTTATATCTTAACTCTCCTTCTCTTAGGTGAAATAAAATTACTGTCTTCCACTTCCCGCCTATCACACCCATTGTTAGACTAGCACAACATGGGTATTCCTTTCCTTTAAATTTATACATTTTTCTAATTTATTTGATACTATCCTTTTTGACCGTTATTGCAAAGGTAAATTAC
>JBFHGR010000151.1:0-6934 GCA_041583015.1 Parvicella sp.
AAACTGAAAATTTCAGAATAAAAATGTTAGGAAAGAAAGGACTTATCACAGAGTTGATGGGTGAATTTAGAAACGTACCTAACGAGCAAAAGAAAGAATTTGGTCAAAAAATAAATGTACTAAAAACTGCGGCTTTAGAAAAGGTAAATACTTTGAAAGAAGCCTTGGAAGATGCTGCTGAAGAAAGTGGGCCTAGAATTGACACTACCCGTCCTGCGGAATTTACGGAAATTGGTGCACGACATCCTTTATCTGTAGTAAGAAAAGAAATACTTGACATCTTTGGAAGAATTGGTTTTGCTGTTTCTGAAGGTCCCGAAATTGAAGATGACTTTCACAACTTTACAGCATTAAACTTCCCGCCTGAGCATCCTGCAAGAGATATGCAAGACACTTTCTTTATTGATGATGAAATAGCATTGAGAACGCATACTTCCTCTGTGCAAGTAAGAGTGATGGAAAATAGCACCCCACCTATTAGAACTGTTTCCCCAGGTAGAGTATTTAGAAATGAAGCAATTTCTGCAAGAGCACATTGTATTTTCCACCAAGTGGAAGGATTGTATATTGACAAAGGAGTTTCTTTTGCTGATTTGAAACAAACGCTATTATATTTTGCTCAAGAAATGTTTGGCGACAAAACAGAGATTAGACTTAGACCATCCTACTTTCCATTTACTGAGCCTAGTGCAGAAGTTGATGTATCCTGCTTGATTTGCTCTGGCAAAGGTTGTAACGTATGCAAAAACACAGGGTTCCTAGAAATTATGGGCTGCGGAATGGTTGACCCTAATGTATTGGAAAACTGTGGTATTGACAGTACGGTTTATTCTGGATTTGCATTTGGCATGGGAATAGAAAGAATTACCATGCTGAAATATCAAGTAAATGACTTGAGACACTTTTTTGAAAACGATTTAAGATTCTTGAATCAGTTTAAATCTGCTTACTAAAACACATTATGCGCATAATTTTATTCACCGGTAAAGGAGGTGTGGGAAAAACAACCACTGCTGCTGCCACAGCCATAAAATGTGCGAAGCAAGGAGAAAAAACTTTAATTATTTCAACCGACCCTGCACACAGTTTGAGTGATGCAATGGATCAGGATTTAGCGCCAGAGCCAATAGAGGTTTCTGAGAATCTTTGGTGCATGGAATTTGATGTGTACTATTCCATGAAGAAGTATTGGAGCAACATGAAAGAAATGATGCGTGCCATCTTCAAATTTCAAGGAGTTGAAAATGTAATAGCAGAAGAATTATCTGTACTACCAGGAATGGAAGAAGGCGCTGCATTCCTGTGGCTAGAAAAATTCTACAGAGACAAAACATTTGACACCATTATCATTGATAGTGCTCCAACAGGAGAAACATTGACTTTATTGAGTTTGCCGCAAGTCACTAAATCATGGTTGACCAAAGCGTTTCCTGGTCAGAAATTTGCTGTCAGAACACTTGGTAAAGTGGTGAGAAAAACTACAGGCATTCCATTAGACAAAGGGTATGATGAAATGCAACTGATGTTTGATAAATTGGAGTTCATTCAGAAAGTCTTTTTAGACCCTGAGGTAACAAGCATTAGGATTGTAGCCAATCCAGAAAAGATGGTGGTGCAAGAAGCCAAACGCGCCTTCTCGTATCTTCAATTGTATGGTTACAATGTTGATGCAGTGATCATCAACAGAATTCTGCCTCAAATTGAAAATGAATTTCTACAAAAGTACATCTCCAAACAAGCAGATTACATTGCAGAAATAGAAGAAAGTTTTGACCCTATTCCTGTATTCAAAGTTCCTCATCAAGGTGAAGAAGTTTTTGGTAGAAAATTACTAGAATCTATTGGAGAGTCAACTTACAGAGAAAGAAATCCAAGTGAAGTTCTACATGTTGAAAAACCAATAGAGGTTACTAATATAGAAAACGGATATCGTGTAAAAATGAAAATCCCTTTTATCAAAAGTGAGGATTTTGAACTTCGAAAATTTGGCGATGAATTAATTATTGACATTGGAAACAGACGTAAAAACATGTTCCTACCTAAGTTTGCCAATTACATGGAATTGACTTCACACTCTTATGAAGATCCCTATTTGACTGTGGAGTTGAGGAAGACTTAATAGTTTTCAAAATTTACTTCCTAATACAACTATTCAACTTTTGTGTGTCGATGCATGTTGTATATTATTCCAACTGAAAAAGTATGCTGGCTCAACTGACCAGTAATATATTTATACTCTGCGAAAGGCATAAAATGCTTAATTTTCCCATGAATTCCCGCGCCTACAGAAGTGCCAAATGCATTTTTTTGATGTTCTAAAGTGTTATGGTGATATTCTTTTTCAAGACTATAATTAATACCAACTACAGGATATGCTCCAATACTTTCTCCTATTTCAAAAATATAATGAACCACAAAACCCACTTCATCTAAAGCACTTTTCTCTGTATCATTGTTTTTCATATGATAATAAGTGTACTCTGGACCAAAGCATATATGTTCATTTAAGCCATAATATAACCTTACATTTGGGGCAAATTGCTCAATATTTGTCCCATAACTCCCACCTGCAGAAAACATAATAGACTGGGCAAATGAAAACTGAAAACAGGAACAGAATAAAATAAACGCTATTAGCTTATTCTTCATACTGCTGGAATTTTTCCTTAGCAGCAACTAGAAAGCTCAATGCTTTTTCTACACCTACACCTTGTGACGCTAAAGTTGCCCCATTCCAATCTGAACGCCATTCTCCTTCTTGCATTTTACCAAACGACTTAGTCTTGATAGCAACTCCATTTTTATATCCTGAAGCATAAAAATACAAGTCATCCACCAGTGAATCTGGAATAGCTAATCCTGCGCCCATAAAACTATTCTCTGCGTTTAATGCGGCATAAATTCCTAGATCAAAATGATGCGGCCAAACCCTAATTGGCGATTCTAAATTCTCTAGTTTTAAAAACTGTTCAAAAACATCTTGAGCTTTTGATAATTCTGATGAAACAATTTTCAAGTCTTCCTCCTTGAATGAAAAAGTATAATCGTCAGTTATTTCTCCATAAGGAAGGTCATAGTGAAAACTATAAACGTAAGGTTTTGATACATTATTTTGTACTGCTTGTTCTGTAATCCACTGAATAATTTCTTTGTGATTGAAGTTACCCAAATCCAAAAATGAAATCACGACATCATTTTTCAACAATTCTAGTCTTTGGTTTTTTAAATTCAAACCAAGTTTCAGTCCATCTCCAAAGACATGAGTTTCCATTCTACTTTCCGACACATTCCAACCTACATTGGTATGACTATCATCGGTTTTTTTATCGATAAAACTAATTCCTGCTGCCGCTAAATATTGTGCTGCTTTATGTAATTCTGTTATTGTGTTTTTCATAATTATTTGATAAATCCTGCGTAATTAATTCCCGTTAAGTGATACATATCTCTATTAAAAGTAGATAAGTCATTTTTATTAAATTGTGAAATATCATCGTACCCACAAGCTCTGGCAATGATTTTAATCAAATCATTAGAAGCATTGAAAAAGCGCTCCAACCTTTGTGCTGCTAGATTTATTTCGATTCTTTGTCGTAAGTTTTCTTTTTGAGTAGCGATTCCCACTGGACAATTATTAGTGCTACATGCTCTCATTCCCAAACAACCTATTGCTTGCAAAGCAGAATTAGATACAGCAACTGCATCTGCGCCTAACATCAATGCTTTGGCATAATCATCAGCTATTCTTAATCCACCTGTGATAATCAATGACACATCATTGACACCTTGATCATCCAAAAACTTTCTTGCTCTTGCTAACGCAGGAATTGTGGGAACATTAATGTTGTTTTTTAATATGTCTGGCGCTGCACCAGTACCACCTCCTCTACCATCAAGGATAATGTAATCTGCACCAGCTTCTAAGGCAAATGCTAAATCTTTTTCTACATGACTTGCAGCCAGCTTAAATCCAATTGGTACACCTCCGGACACCTCTCTTACTTTATCGCCAAACTTTCTAAAATCTGAAGCGGTCTTTAAATCTGCATCGGTAAACGTAGCAGGAGAGATTGCTGAAGTCCCTTCTGCTATTCCTCTAACTTTTGCAATTTCACCTTGTACTTTACTACCTGGAAGATGACCTCCAGTTCCTGTTTTAGCACCTTGCCCACCTTTGAAATGAAATGCTTGAATATCCTCTAATTTATCCCATGAAAATCCGAATTTAGCAGAAGCTAATTCATATAAATATTTTGAGTTTTCCTTTTTTTCATCCGGCAGCATTCCGCCTTCTCCAGAGCAAATTCCAGTACCAGCCAATTCAGCACCTTTGGACAATGCAATCTTTGCCTCTCTAGACAAAGCCCCAAAACTCATATCCGACACAAAAAGCGGTATATCCAGAATCAAAGGTTTTTTGGCTTTAGGACCAATTACAACTTTTGTTGAAACGGCATCCTCATCCAGTAAAGGTTTACTTGCCATTTGAGCAGGTAGGAACTGAATATCCTCCCATTTAGGCAAGGTATTTCTATCAACCCCCATAGAGGAGGTAAAACCATGGTGACCGATGTTTTTCAAACCATTAGCCGCTAATTCTTTGATATAACCAGTATAAGGTTCAGTTTCTTCTGGATGTGTATCCGCATATGCCCCTTGATATTCATCGCGATTAAAGGCTGGTGGACTACTTAATTTAAACTCATTAATTTCGTTTAAATCCACACATAATTCATCACCTTGAATATGCGTAGTAAATTTATGAAGCACCTCTTTATTATTATACTCACTAACACCTGTATCTACTCTGTAGTCCCATCCATGAAGACCACAGATTATGTTTTCGCCATCAATATGTCCATCAGCCATTAATGCGCCCCTATGTAAACATCTTCCATATAAAATTGAATATTCGGTGCCATATTTAACTATCACCAAATCTATTTCGTTTACCAAAGCATGTTTGGGTGAGTTCTCTTCAATATCTATTAATTTTAGTATTGGTTGAATTTTCATAGTTATAAATTTTGATTTTACTGTTTGATTTTCTTTAATAAACTAAAGCATATTGAGTTAGTTATAAAGTTTACAGATTCCTTACAGATATCTTCAAAAAACCTTGATAATCAAGGGACAAACTATGCGAAATAGCCATTTAAACAAATCACACTTTATTTCCGACTTTCTCAAAATAGTTAAATTTGGAATGGTCATTTCTCAATTAGCATAAGTATAAAACAAAAAAATGACTCATTAAAACCTTACCAGTTCTCAATGAGTCATTTCTATATAAAAACATATTCCTACCACAAATAGGAACTTTAAAAAGTCTAAAAACTACTTAAATACCATTTCTCTTCAATCTTAACCAACTTCATAGTTTCTTTTTTAGATCCATCAGGACCAAAACTAAAATCCACCTCTGCTTTGTCACCATCTATTCTCGTAGCAGTAACCTTTCCTTTAGCAAAATATTCTTTGTAACTATCCAATAATTTTTCTTCTGCATCGCTTTCTCCGCAACTGCATACATCTTTTACATCACCATCCATGTCTACATCGTCATGACACAAACCTGCCATATGAGAAAAATCTCCGGTCTTAGCTGCTTCAAACATAATTTCTAAAACATTCTCAGGCTTTGATTGATCTAATCCAGCCCCTCCACAAGACATTAAGAAAAGGGCACTTAAAATTACTATTACTTTTTTCATTTTACTTATTTTTATAAATATTAAAAGACATCATTAGCTAAAATCAAATCCATTTGTTTCTTAATCAAATCCACATGTTTTACCACTACATCAACCTTCATTCCTAAGTGATAATTCTCGCCAGCACCTCTTCCTTCTAATTGTCGTGTTTTTTGATTCATAGAATAAGAACCTGGCAATTGAGAAATATGCAACAAGCCTTCACATTTAGTCTCTGACAACTCCACAAACAATCCCCAATCAGTAACGCCAGTAATTTTACCTTCAAAGGTTTGCCCAATTTTATCAGCCATAAATTTCACTTGCATATATTTGATAGAATCTCTTTCCGCTTCTGTGGCACTCTTTTCTGTTCCAGAAATATGCTTACACCAAGCATCCAATGATTTGTTATCCTCAAACTCCTTATTATTCAATTTAGCAAACAAAATTCTATGCACCAATAAATCAGCATATCTTCTGATTGGAGATGTAAAGTGTCCGTAATAGTCAAAGGCTAAACCATAATGACCAATATTTTCTGTTTCATAAATTGCCTTAGACATAGATCTAATAACCAACGGACCGATAATATGCAATTCGTCTTTAGCCTTAGCCTCTTCCATAACTTGGTTCAAAGCATAAGAAATCGGTTTATTTTTGACCTCTTTAATTGTGTAACCAAACTCTGCTAAAAATATTTTTAAGTCTGCAATTTTAGCTTCATTTGGCTCGTCATGTGTTCTATAAACGAACGGCATTGCTTTCTTACCTTTTGTTGCTTCTCCAACAAACCTTGCCACTCTTCTATTGGCAAGCAGCATGTACTCTTCGATAAGTTTGTTAGCATCTTTAGACACTTTAATTCTAAGACCTATCGGATTTCCTTTATCATCCAATTCAAATCGCACCTCTTGACTTTCAACATTTAGGGCACCATTCTCTAATCTTGCCTTACGCAATATCTTGGCAATACCATCCATCGTTAAAATCACTGGGCTATAAATCGGATCTTTTACATTTCCTTCAATAATTTCTTGCGCATCTTCATACGCAAATCTTTTATCAGAGTAAATCAATGTTTTCCCAAACCATTCATTTTTAACTTCTCCTTTTGGTGTTATTTCAAACACTGCTGAAAATGTCAATTTAGTTTCATTAGGTCGTAAACTACAAAGTTTATTACTTAAAACTTCAGGAAGCATAGGGATAACCCTATCCACCAAATAAACCGAATTACC
>JBFHGR010000152.1:0-6786 GCA_041583015.1 Parvicella sp.
TCAAAAGGATTGAGTACTAATGTTGGTGATGAAGGTGGTTTTGCACCTAACTTAGGCTCTAACGAAGAAGGTATCGAGGTAGTGTTGAAAGCCATTGAAAAAGCAGGATATACACCTGGAAAAGATGTTTGGATTGCTTTGGATGCAGCTAGTTCTGAGTTTTATGATGCTAAAACTAATCAATACAAATTTGAGTCAACTGGTGATATATTGAGTTCGTCTGATTTATGCAATTACTGGAAAGATTGGTCTAATAAATATCCTATCGCTTCTATTGAAGATGGGTTGGCTGAAGATGATTGGGCAGGCTGGAAACAATTGACAGATTCTATTGGTGACAAATGCCAATTAGTAGGTGATGATTTATTTGTTACAAACGTAAAAAGACTTCAAAAAGGAATTGACGAAGACATCGCTAATTCTATCTTGATTAAAGTTAACCAAATAGGAACATTGACAGAAACTATTGACGCAGTAAATCTTGCGAATAAAAATTCTTATACTTCTGTAATGAGTCACAGAAGTGGTGAGACAGAAGATAGTACCATTGCAGATTTGGCGGTAGCATTAAATTGTGGTCAAATCAAAACAGGTTCTGCTTCTCGTTCTGATAGAATGGCTAAATACAATCAATTATTGAGAATTGAAGAGGAGTTAGGTAAAATGGCGCATTACCCTGGAAAGGATTTTAAGTTCATTTAACAAAAACCATAAAATTATCATTTTAAAAAGCCGTTAGAATTTCTATCGGCTTTTTTTGCTTTATGAAGTATTATTTTAACATACAATTTAGAAGGTTTCAAAGACTGGCAAAGGAACAGAAGATGCATGTGGCGTATGCAATTGTGGTAATACTGCTCGGGTTGCTGTTTGGTCTTGTGTTACTTTTTGGAAAAACAAATTATGCCAAGTTTATAGTCATTGCCATTCAAGGTTATATTTTACTTCAACTCTCGTTAAAAGCTAGGATAAATTTCCTTAAGAAATTATATAGAGATAAAGAAGTTCGAATCATTAGGCTTATTGAGAATGCAATGGTGTCGCTTCCTTTTGTTCTTGCCAATGCTTTGAATGGAAACTGGTTGCTTGCCGCTGCTCAAGTTTTAATTATAGTTGCATTTGTTTTCTTGCAATCGCAGCCTTTGATAGCCAGAACCATTCCTACACCTTTTAGTAAAAGTCCATTTGAATTTACTTCAGGTTTTAGGAGGTTGATAGGTTACATCATATTTGCTTATGGTATTTGTATATTGGGAATTGTAGTTGATAATATTAATATCTCGTATTTTTCATTCATGATTATGTGGGGAATTATGTTTTCTTTTTATGCATTACCAGAGGATACTTCGTATGTTAGGATTTATAACCTTACTGCAAAGCGCTTTCTTATTGAGAAATTAAAACTAGGACTTAAGCAGTCAGCTATACTTGTGCTACCTATGTTTATTACTATAGTCTTTATAGATGTAACTCAATTTTACATCCCTGTAATTATATATTTGATTGGCATACTCAATATGTTTAATTACATTTTTGCCAAGTACACAGACTTCCCAGGAGAGGTAGGTGTGCCTAACGGAACGATTGTGGCAATATCTGTGGTAATGCCTCCTTTATTACTATTCTCTGCCATCTATTTCTATCAAAAAGCTATTCAAAACCTAAATACCATTAACCAATGATCACAGTAAAAAGTCTATACAAATCTTATGGTAAAAATGAAATCTTGAAAGGGATTAATTTATCCTTTGAAAAAGGTAAAGTATACGGTGTGGTAGGAAGGAATGGTGCAGGAAAAACGACCTTGTTTAACTGCATTTCAGGAATAGAGAAATATAAAGGTGAAGTAGTATGTGAGCAACAGCCACTCAAAGATTACTTGGGATATTTGCAAACAGAATCTCATTTCTATTCGAGAATTACTGGTGAAGAATACATAAGACTGTTTTGCAATGCTAGAGGTGTGACCGTTGACGACATGGAAAAGAGCAACTTGTTTAATCTTCCACTCAATGAATATGCATCCAATTACTCCACAGGTATGAAAAAGAAGTTGGCATTGCTCGCTTTGCTATTGCAAAAGAATGATTATTATATTTTGGATGAACCATATAATGGTGTGGATTTAGAAAGTAATATTCTCATTTCTGAGATTATCAAAAAATTAAGAGAACTGGGAAAGATTGTGATTATTTCTTCTCATATTTTCTCCACATTGGAAGATGTGTGTGATGAGATTTGCCTTTTGGATGAGGGAAAAATATCAAACAAATATGAAAAAGAAAACTTCAAAGATTTGTCTGCAAAAATGCAAAGTGAAATTAGTCAAGTCTTAATGGATGACATTGATTTATAATCGAATAGTTATCTCATTGCTTTTTGATAGGCCTCCTCATAGAGCACCCTTTGCTTAGAAGTAAATGCATAATCTATTGCTAATCCTCCTAGTTTTTGGTCAATTTTAAGTTTTCCAACCAGGTATGGTTTTTTAGATAATTTTCGTTTTTTTAGATTCTTTTTGGAATTAAGTTGCAAAGGCAAATCTACATCTGTAATAGGTGATGAGTCTGCCAAATCAAAATCTGTTTTGGTGTCAATAATGATAGATTTTGAAATATATGTATCACAAGAAACGGTTAGAAGGTAGATTTCATTCATGGGCAGATTGATCTTACCATATTTCCCTGAAGCGTTGGTTTTATATATTATTGTTGAGTCATTAAAAGTAATTTTAATTTCCGCATTTGCAATAATATTTTCTGAAGTATCAAGCACTTTGCCTTGTATAACCAAAATCGGGGATTGAGTATAGTATAGTTGTGAGAAAAGTAATAGAAATAGGAGGGCAATGTTTTTCATCTTGAATTATTTTTAAGAAACTAAAGATAAAGTTTATTTTATTGACGGATATCATTTTTTGTCCTTCAACTATAATTAACTTTGCATCTTGAAGTTCGAACCACAAACCTCGAACTTCAAACCACAAATTAAAGAAAAATGATTACAACAGATATATTGATAATAGGTGCAGGACCAGTAGGTTTATTCACCGTTTTTGAAGCAGGATTATTAAAGTTAAGATGTCACTTGATAGATTCTTTGGCAGAGCCAGGAGGACAATGTGCAGAGATTTATCCTAAGAAACCTATCTATGATATTCCTGGGTTTCCTTCTGTTTTAGCAGGAGATTTAGTGTCTAATCTAATGGAGCAAATAGCACCGTTTAATCCTACTTTTACTTTAGGTGAAAGTGCAGTGACGGTAGAGGAAACGGAAGATGATCAGTTTATTGTAACTACAGATAAAGGAACCAAACACAAAGCACCTATCGTGGCTATTGCAGGAGGATTAGGAGTGTTTACACCAAGAAAACCGCCTATTGCTAATATCACAGATTTTGAAGACAAAGGAATCAAATACATCGTAAAAGATCCTGAGGAATGGCGCGACCAAAAAGTGGTCATTAGCGGTGGTGGTGATACTGCTTTGGATTGGACTATTTACTTTGCAGAAACATTGAATTGCGATGTTACTTTGGTACATCGTTCGCAAAGTTTTAGAGCACACAATGACTCTGTGCAAAAAGCAATGGACATGGCGGAAGCAGGTAAATTAAAAATCATGCTGGATGCTGAGGTAAAAGAGTTAAAGGGAACAGATAAATTAGATGCGGTAGTAATCAAAACAAAGGCAGGAGAAGTAATTGAAGAAAAAGTTGATAGTTGGTTGCCACTATTTGGATTGACACCTAAATTAGGTCCTATTGCAGATTGGGGATTGGAAATTGAAAAAGGAGCGATCAAAGTGGATAATGCTACTGATTACAGAACCAACAGACCCGGTATCTACGCCATCGGTGATGTGAATACTTATCCAGGTAAATTAAAGTTGATTCTTTGTGGTTTCCACGAAGCTACCATTATGTGTCAGGCGGCATTTGCTAAAATTCACCCAGATAAAAAGAATGTTTTGAAATATACTACCGTAAATGGTGTTAATGGATTTGAATCATAAATTATGGAAGATTTAATCAAGATAACGGTCATTGATAGGGAAGGGGTGTCTCATGAGTTGGAAGCACCTACCGATATGGGAATGAACTTAATGGAACTTTGCAAAAGTTATGAGTTGCCTGTATTAGGAACTTGTGGTGGAATGGCTATGTGTGCTTCTTGTCAAGTTTATGTAGAGAATGATAAAGTAACCTTAGAGAGAAATGACGATGAACAAGCCATGCTAGATGATGCTTGGTATGTGGAAGATAATAGTAGATTGGGGTGTCAGATTCACTTAGCACCGGAGCATGATGGACTTGTGGTAAGATTAGCGCCTAGTGACGATTTTTAATGAGCAATTGTATTTAGTTTCTAGCAGTTTGTCCTAACTTTCAATCATCTGACTTTTGATATAAGGAATGATTGCTGCTTTCTCCGAAATGTCAAACCACTTAGTTTTTTCATCTCTTCTAAACCAAGTCATCTGTCTTTTGGCAAATCGTCTTGTATTTTGTTGAATCTGTGCTACTGCTTCTTCCAATGTGCATTCACCTGCTAAGTGTGAGAAAAGTTCTTTATACCCAACTGTGTTTAGTGCGTTGAGGTCTTTTTGAGGATAGACAGATTTTACTTCTTCTAGCAAACCATTTTCCATCATGACGTGCACCCGTTTGTTGATGTTGTCATACATGATTTCTCTATCAGCGGTGAGACCAATTTTTATAATCTTAAAAGGTCTTTCTTTTGGAGTGTCGGTTCTAAATGAGGTGTAAGTTTTTCCCGATGCTCTGCAAACTTCTAACGCACGAAGCAATCGCTGTGGATTGAGCAAATTCATTTTTGCATAATGCTCAGGATCTAGTTTTTTCAACTCTGCTTGCAATGCTTCTATACCTTTTTCTTCCAGTTCTTCTTGAAGTTGTGCTCTAATAGCGGCATCCTTTGGAATGTCATCTATTCCTTTGCATACAGCGTCCACATAAAGTCCAGAGCCACCTGCCAAGATTGCAATAGCTTGTGTCTGGTAGATTTTCTCAAGGGTTTCAATGGCTTCATTTTCAAATTTGCCCACATTGTATTCATCTTGAATAGAGATTTGTCCCACAAAATGATGAGGTACGCCTTCCATTTCTTCGGGAGTGACTTTGGCGGTGCCTATGGTGAGTTCCTTGAAAAATTGCCTGCTGTCAGCGCTGAGAATTTCACAGTCAAAAAAATGAGCCAACTGAATAGATAAAGATGTTTTACCTATGGCAGTTGGCCCAACTAGTACAATTAAATATTTATTCTCTTTTTGCAAATCTTTTCTATCAGATTGCAAAGATATTATTTTATCACTTTAATAGATTTATAATAGTTTCCTGAAGTAATATTTATGAAATAAACACCACTTGGTAACGAACTGTTGTCTATCGAAACATTATTTTCATTACCAGCTACTGTTTGTGTATTTGTGATTTGTTCACCCAATACATTCAATAGTGTATATTCATACGCTTGGTCTGTTTTGTATGATATTTTCCACTCACTGTTTCCATACAAAATGGAAGCGTCACTGTTTTCAAAATAAACAATTCTTACTGAAGATAAATCATAAGTATCATCAAAGTCAACTGTTTTTAATCTGTAATAAGATTTACCATCCAATGGTTGGTAATCTACGTCTTTGTAGTAAGTGTTTGTAGAACTGTTTCCAGCGGCATCAACGAACAAAATATCTTCAAATTGATACCCATCTTTACTTCTTTGTACAACGTGTTGAGCAACATTTATTTCTGTAGCCGTAGCCCAATCTAAATCTACAACCTTTCCATTTTTGGTAGCGTCAAATTGTATTAACTCCGCAGGAAGTGAGGCTGTCTTTATGGTACATCCATCATTTCTATATTCTGTTGCTGGTCCTTCACAGAAACTGAATTGAACAAAGTCACCATCGTCATTTGATGTAAGATCTGAATCATATGAATATTCAGAATAAACCGTCTCACCATTTACATTGGTAATTGATAAAGAGAAATACCTCACGCCAGAGTTGTTTGCGAAATTCCCTCCTGCTGCCCAACTTGCATCAGTTGTGAAAAGTAGGTATATAGGACCTGAACCACAGAAGTGGGAGAAATCATAAGCAGTGGCGCAAATGTTAGGATCCATGATCATAACTTTAGAATTGGCAGGTAGTGTACCTGCTGTAACCGCATCTACAAATACATTTGAAGCGCATCCATTTCCAGTGTTTACGGCATTTAATGAGTTTACAAGTGCTACATCAGCAGTAAATGAACTCGTCAGCGAGGTTCCAGCAGTTGGTACTATTGGTGTAGAAGTTGAATAGTTTAAATCTATGTTGGCAGAGCTTACTGTTACGTCAGCATCTCCAATGCTCAGAATAACATATTCATTTTCACCTTCTGTACCACAATCTTCACATGCATTGACCAGTGCTGTAATCAATTGAGGATCATCTTCTGTTCTAGCATAAAACTGTGCTGCCTTACTTGGAGCACTACAAGAACCATCTTCTGTTACTTCACAATAAAATTGATATTTATCTATCGTTGCTACGTCTGCAGGTGATCCAGTAATAGTTAGATTTACCGAAGTCTCTCCAGCTACTGTAAGTGCAGGGAAAGCCGCAGCATTTACTACAGACCATCCAGCAGCAGAACCGTCATTGTATAACCATTGGTAGGTTAATGTTCCACCATTTCCAGCAGATGCCGCAGCAGTCATGTCTTCTGCACAAGCAAAAACGTCTGAAGGGTCTGTGTCAATAGTAGGAGCTGTAACAGAA
>JBFHGR010000153.1:0-6703 GCA_041583015.1 Parvicella sp.
AACTTCACCAATTTTTATTTGAAGGATAAATCAAAACAGGTAATCTGCCGGACTCTTAAATTTTATGAAGACGTTTTAAAGGACTCTGGTTTCATGCGAATACACAGAAGTCATATTGTAAACTTAAACTACATTAAAAACTATAAAAAAGGCAAAGGTGGCCAAGTAGAAATGGTAGACGGATCTGTAGTAGATGTTTCTGCAACGAGAAAAGATGAATTGTTGAATTTCTTTAAGTAAGAAGATTGTGGACAATCGATTATTGGACGATGGGTTTTTAGATGTTAGACGTTAGATATTAGACTTCAAGAGTTTGAGTTTGCAACACAGGACTATAGACAACTTCAAACATCTAACCACAAACACCAAACTTCAACAAAAAAAGCCCATTCGCAAAATACGAACAGGCTCTCTTAAACATAAACAAAACTTAAACTTTAAAAACTTTTTGAAAGTCCTATATTAGCGTATGAGGTACCAAAACCTAATGCGAGATAAAATGACCAATCAGATTCAAAATGATATCTACCTCCAGCATATAAACCGAATGTGAAAGGCGTATAAACACCTTGCGTCCTTAAATCTCCATCCATAACAAACCAAAAACCAGCGGATGCTTTCGCAAATAAATCTAATTGTGCGGGCATGTCATCAATCAACCAATCAAAATAATAATGCGCTACCGCACCTGGATGAACAACTAAACCGGTACGATAAACATTATGCATATAAAAACCATTTTGGGTATAAAAAGTATATGGATATCTTGACACTCCAACACCTAACTTAGGCCCTATAGTCAAGTTATCTTCCAACATCTGAATTTCATACTCACCTGTAAGCATTCCTCCAAACCCTCTATGAAAACTTGGACCTACTAAAATGTTTAGTGTCCCGCTTGGCACATTCTGAGCAATGTAATTTGCATTCAAACCACATACAATCATTAATATAGTTAATAACTCTTTCATTATAAACCAGCTAATAACTCTTTAACAATTTTGGAAATCACTCCACCGTCTGCTTTACCATTTAATTGTCCCATGGCAGCCCCCATTACTTTACCCATATCGCCAGGACCAGAAGCCCCAACCTTTTGGATAACTTCCGCTACCACCTCTCTCACCTTATCTTCACTCATTTGTTCTGGCAAATAGGTGCCAATAACTTCAGCCTGAAAACGCTCTACCGAAGCTAAATCCTCTCGACCTTGCTCTTCGTAGATCTTTGTTGACTCCACACGTTGCTTGTACAAACGCTTTAGAATAGCCAACTCGTCATCTTCTGTAATTTCTCCACCTCCAGCTTTGGTAGACTCTAAAAGCAAAGCAGACTTAACCGCCCTTAACGCTTCCAGTTTATCTTTCTCTCTAGCCAACATCGCTTTTTTGATGTCGCCATTTATTTTTTCTGTTAAACTCATATTTTAGTTTAGACTTTAAGACTTAAGACCAGAAGACTCAAGACTTTATTAGTACTTTATTATGAAATCATAAATAAATTGTATGAGATAAGATTTAGGACTATAAATAAAATTAACTTTCTCGAAAATTCATTTCGTAACGAAGATTAACAATCTTTAGGTCTTTTGTCTTATCGTCTTTTGTCTATTTTAATCTACGTTATCGTGTAAGAATGAATTATTGCCACTTAATCCCGTTCTATCATTACCTTCTTCGTCCTTATAATCGCTTAACGAAAATCTGGAACGAGTAGTCTCTGACGAGTGATTTACATCATCTAACTTTATGTTTCTCCTTAAATAAGCAGGCTCTTTTTCTAAATCACTTAACCCTTCTTGTGTGTTCATTTTATCACCTGTTTGTCTGATACGCTCCAATCTCATTCTTGCTAATTCAGCAGTATCCTCTTTGGAAGGCTGTGTGCTTTCCTTTGATGGATTCCAATTAGGCGTACTGTTATTTTCTACAGTTGTTTCTTTCTCTTCTTCATCATCAGTAAGCATGTATCTCACAACACCGTCATTAGAAGCAGTAGGCTGCTCAGTTTGTGGAGAATTATAAGTAATGTTTTCCTCTTTTGACTCTTCCTCCAACCATGTTTTATTTACCTCTGGTTTTACCTCCTGAGAAACTGGCGGTGTAAAATTCCATTCAGTAGTCTCTACATTTTCCTCTGCAGTAACATCATCTTCAAGATTGAAAGTTACTTTTTCTTCGGTTACGTCTTTCTCAACAGGGTTTTCTGTTCTCATATCAAATGACGGAACTTCTGGAGTTGCATCCAATTCATTCGCACCAGCATTTAAATCATAAGTAGTTTTTTCATCTGAAGAAACAGCACTATTTGTCATCTCATTTTCCGACTTATTTTCTGTTTTAGAATCTTGATTCTTAGAAACCAAGAATGGCTCCTCAACAGATCCTTCAGTATGCTGAACAGGCTCTTTTGTAATACTATTTTCTACTGGACTTGAAATTGGCTTATGAATAGGTTGCGTAATCATAGTAGGACGCTCTTCATCTAAATTCACAACTTTTCTTTCTGGAGCCTTTGCAGGCAAACCTGTATCCACACCTTTTTGGAAACCTGTAGCAATTAACGTCACGCTAATTTTATCTCCTAAACCTTCATCATAACCATGTCCCCAAATAACATCAGCAGTACTTCCTGCTTCGTCTTGAATATAGTCAGTTATGTCAGCAATTTCATCCATCAACACTTCCTTAGCACCGTAAGTAATATTTAACAATACATACTTAGCACCTTGGATTTGGTTATCATTTAACAACGGTGATGCCAATGCTTTTTCTACAGCAGAATGTGCTCTATTATCTCCTTCAGCTTCAGCAGATCCCATAATTGCCACACCACTATCTCTCATAACAGTATTCACGTCATTGAAATCCACATTGATTGCTCCTGTAACAGAAATCACTTCTGCGATACCTTTAGCCGCAGTGGTCAACACATCATCTGCTTGCGAGAACGCGTTACCTAAAGTAAGGTTACCAAACATCTCACGCAATTTATCATTATTGATAATAAGCAATGTATCCACAGCATCTCTCATCTTGTCGATACCTGCTTCTGCTTGTGTTCTTCTTTTTCTACCTTCAAAAACGAATGGTACAGTTACGATACCTACTGTAAGGATACCCATCTCTTTTGCTAATTTAGCAATAACAGGACCTGCTCCCGTACCGGTACCTCCACCCATTCCGGCAGTAATAAATACCATTTTGGTATTCTTTTCTAAAATTTCTTTAATCTCATCTAAGTTCTCGATAGCTGCATTCATTCCCACTTCTGGCAAAGAACCTGCACCTCTACCTTCGGTAAGGCTTGAACCTAATTGAATTTTTACTGGCACTGGGCTAATATCCAATGCTTGTTGATCAGTGTTACAGACGATAAAGTCCACACCTTTAATCCCTTGACGGAACATGTGGTTGACAGCATTGCTACCACCACCACCAACACCTATCACTTTTATGATAGATGATGTGTCTTTTGGTAAATCAAATTTCATCATTTTGTTTGTGTTTTGTTTGTTTATGTTGTTTGAGACTCATGACTTCAAGATTAAAGACTATAAGGCTCGTTTTTATGTTTCATTTTTTAAACTAGACTAAAGACTTAAATATCAAAGACCACAAGACCAACTTGTATTTTGTCTATATATCTTTTGTCTTTCCATCTAACTACTCTAAGTTATCGTCAAACCAGTTTTTAACTTTATCCAAGAATCCTCCTTTACTTTTCACAGAATGCTGTCTTGTATTGCCAGTTTTTTGTTGAGTAGAATCTGCTTTTTTCTTTTCTCTTTCAAACTGTTCAAATCCTTTAGCAACCAAACCAACACCAGTTGCAAACAACGGACTAGTCACATTGATATTAGTATTGCTACTTAAGTGCTCATTAGGATATCCGATTCTAGTATCCATTCCTGTAATGTACTCGAACAACTGTGTGATATGCTTCATTTGTGATCCACCACCAGTAATCACGATACCTCCAATTAATTTCTTTTCATAACCAGAGTTTTTGATTTCATAGTAAACATGCTCTATGATTTCAGACAACCTTGCATTGATAATATTAGACAGATTCTTAACAGATATTTCTTTTGGTTCTCTACCTCTAAGACCAGGAATGCACACCACTTCATTCTCTTGACTAGGTAAAGACAAAGCAGTTCCGAATTTTGTTTTCAATAACTCGGCTTGCTTTTGCATAATAGTACAACCTTCTTTGATGTCTTCAGTTAGAATGTTTCCTCCAAATGGAATCACAGCTGTATGACGGATAATACCATCATGAAAAATTGCAATATCAGTAGTACCACCACCTATATCTACTAAGACTACACCTGCTTCTTTCTCTTCTTCACTCAATACTGAAGCCGAAGATGCCAACGGCTCCAAAATCAATTCCGAAACTTCAAGGCCCGCTTTATTTACACATCTATAAATATTCTTTGCCGCAGCCACTTGTCCAGTAATGATATGAAAATTTGCTTCCAATTGCACACCTGCCATTCCAATCGGGTCTTTGATTCCTGATTGTCTATCTACGATATACTCTTGTGGTAAAACATGGATTATAGACTCACCTGGATTAATAAGTATATTATACATATCATCAATAAGGCTATCTACATCACTTTGTCCGATTTCATCCTCATTGGCAGATCTTGTGATCATTCCTCTATGCTGAATACTTTTAATATGCTGACCAGCAATACCAACGTTCACCACCTTAATATCCACACCAGATTTAGCCTCAGCTTCTTCCACTGCTGCTTTAATAGATTGAACTGTTTTTTCAATATTTGCCACTACTCCTCTTGTCACTCCAAGACTTGGAGATTTCCCCATTCCTAAAATTTCAATTTTTCCGTGTTCTGTTTTACGTCCTACTAGACATGCTATCTTGGTGGTTCCAATGTCTAATCCAACTACGATTTCTGGTGCGTCCATACTTCTTGTTTTTGTTTGTTGTTCTGTTAATTATTTTGTTTAGTATCCTCTTTTAGAGCACACTATTTGGTCTTTATATTTTAAATTCAACGTATCATATAAATTCAACTCTTTTACATCAAAAGAAGATGAAGTATAAAACGTATTTAATCTTTCTAGTTTGCTTTCAAGGTCATTAATACCTCCAAAAAGAATTCTGTGATTTCCCACTCTTGGAATCATTTCAAACTCTTCATTTTCATTCACATAAATCTGCACAATTTGAGCAGACATAAATTCATCCTTTGCAATGGCAGAAGCTAGATAATAAATTTCATCCAGCACATGCAATTTGCTTATACTATCATTCTCTGTGATGGTCTTCAAATTTGGGATATCATTAATTGGCTCATAAATAAACCCAGTAAAAACTGGCACTTTTGCTACATAATCATTAGACAAAGGAATAATATCACCTTCACTATCCATGTAGCAACCTAATTTACCTCCATGTAGAAAAATTCTAGCAATGGGTAGTTGTTGCTTAATCTCTAATTTTACTTTTCCAGAATTGAACTTGTATGCTTCTACGCTTTTGACACCAGGTATAGCTCCAACTTTCTCTTCAATTCTTTTTAACTCTATATCTCCCATGGACTGCTTATCAAAAGAATAACCCAAATCATTCATGATTAGCAATACTTTTTCTTCGGTTACAAAATTGTGTCCACCTGGTTTTTCAATGGTTATCTCAGGCTTTGTAACTTCCACTTTGTCAAATCCAGCGTTGACAAAAAACAGCAAAGTAAACACACCCAAAGTAAACACCGACCAACCTCCTATTTTTAAAATTCGCTTTATCATGACAATGCTAATTTTAAAGGTTCTACTAATCTATCTATATCACCGGCACCAAGTGTCAACAGTACTTCAATTTCTCTGTGCTTAATATTTTCAACAACATCCTTTGCATGAACAATTTCTTTAACCTCTGAAGTCATTTTTTGCAACAACATTTCAGAAGTTACTCCTTCTATTGGCAATTCTCTTGCAGGGTAGATATCCAGCAAGATAGTCTCATCCAGTAAATCTAAACTCAACGCAAAATCTTCTGCAAAATCTCGTGTTCTACTATACAAATGCGGTTGAAAAATACCTGTTACTTTTTTATCTGGATACAACTCTTTCACAGAAGAAATACACATTTCTAATTCTTTAGGATGATGCGCATAATCATCTATGTAAGTTACTTTTTCCGAAGTGATAATCCTTTCAAATCTTCGTTTTACACCCTTGAAAGCTTTCAATGCTTTTACAATTCCTTGTTGATCCACTCCCATCAATTCTGCCACTGCTATTGTAGCCAAAGCATTTTCAATATTATGCCTTCCAGGTAAGCCTACCTGAACACCTTTGTAATTTCTATTAGGTGATTTCACATCAAAAATATAATTACCATTTTCTGCTTTGATATTTGTTACAGAAATGTCCGCTTCCTTCTCAAAACCATAGGTAATGACATTGTCATGTTTCAATTCTAAACCATGCTTTAACACCAAAGTACCTGATGATCTCAATTTATTCACAAAATCCTGAAAAGAATTAAGCAACTCATCATGCCCTCCGTAAATATCCAAATGATCTGCATCAGTAGAAGTTACAATTGCAATATTTGGAGAAAGCGTCAAGAATGAACGATCAAATTCATCCGCCTCGACAACAGAATTGTTACTATCAGCATTGAGAATTAAGTTTGAATTATAATTCGAAGCAATCCCTCC
>JBFHGR010000154.1:0-6431 GCA_041583015.1 Parvicella sp.
ATCTTCTGGCTTCTACAAAATCACCTTTGGCAGTGGATACAAATGATTTGTTAAAATGATCTATTGTATACATTCCCATAGAATTAATAGCAAAACTAATTTCCATGCTTTCATTGTAGTATGCCTCTGCCCTATCCATATCTCCAATCAATCGCCACATTTCTGCATTCATATGTGCACGTATCATCATCCATTTTTGATTACCCGATGTTGTAGCCAAAGTAGACAAATCCTCACTCAATTCAGCCAATCTAACGGTATCTTGACTTCTTTGAGAATTTCTGCAAAGCGAGGCTAAAGCACCACCTATTAAAGTATCATTATTAGTTTGATAACCATAAGCCAAGACTTGATTGGCTATTTCTATAGAAGCAGCATCATCTCCTTCTTTGAATAATTGATAAGCATCCTTGAGCATTTCATTGCCATTTATGACAACAACAGTGTCCTTTTCTACAATGGGAGCACTACCCTGTTCTGCCGCTGTATTGGTTTCTTCAGCGCTACATGCAGCAAGTCCTGCAACTGCAAATATGCTTAAATATAAAATAGATTTCTTCATTGTGTTTTTACTTCTTTACCCATTATCACTTTCCAAATTGAATCCCAAAAGTAAAAACTATCCTGTTAAACCAAACATCAAAATCGATATCACTTAAGGCATTCACATCATTATTGATTAAAACACCGCTAGCATGTGTGGTATATTGAGAAAGTTCTAGGAAATATTTAGCTCTTTTTCTAGAAGCAAACATGATTCCAAGACCTCCTTCCAATAGTATGCCATCAGATATGGTAGGAATTTGATTTGTTTCGTTGTGATTGGCAAAACCAATTTTTCCAGTAGCATAGATTCTGTATGACCTGTTCAAAATATTGTATTGACCTTTGGCAAAAAATGTATTAGAACGAACCTCTCCTACGTGTAAACTTGAAATAGTCTGCACTCCAAAGAAGTTGTTGTGAAAACCTAATCCAAGACCTAAGGAAAACTTGTTTCTATATAGATATGATAAATCAACATCAAAATTGTTATGTTCATTAGACATGCCTATTGCCACATTAAAGACAAGACCATTTTTATAAGTCCACTTTCCTTTATCAAAAAGGTTTATTTCTTTAGGTAAGTAAATTTTCTTCGCTAATAAAGGGCTAATTGTAATCGTGTCACCAGTTACAATATGCAACTTATATGGAGGTTCATTGAATGATACCAACTCCCCTATAAACCTACTGCCATCCTGCATTTTAAATACCGCTCCATTTTCTCTGGGTTGGTTTTTAAATTGAGAAAAAATAGAAAAACTAAGAAGTAAAAACGGAAAAAATATAATTCTCAAACCAATTCGGTTTTTAATAACTAATACTACTTACCAATTGCATTGACATATCGCTATAATCAATTTCATACTGTTGTAAACCTCCGTCACCAGTTGTTAAAATAACATTGGGCAAGGTAGGATGAGCGATCACATCATAGGCTAAAACACTGGTGTTACTACTTAACACACTTAAAGCGCCTGGATTATAAGCGTCAAATATTTTCAAGCCATTACTTCCTTCACCAACAAATAATCTATCTCCAATCAAAGCCATTCCATAAGGGCTATCCATTGTAATTTGGTCAATTTCTATCGGACTACTTACATTGGCAATATCTAATACCACTAACGTGTTTTCATCACCAGCACATCCTGAAAAATCAGCAGTTCTTAACGTTACATAAGCATAATTACCGTTTGGATACACTGGGTCACACGAAGTAGGATGATTATACTCAGAAATATAGGTAGGATTGGAAGGATTAGAGATTGATGCTATGATCATTGAAAATTTAGTTCCAATGAATAAATTATTGTTTTCGGAATAGATTGTTTCCATTTCATTTCCTATCTCACTTTCTCCAATAAAAGTCACATCAGACATATCATCTCTAAAAGTATAAATGGTTGAACTACCAATTACATAGATATAATTATTATGGACTGCTATTTTGTTCAACGTTCCTTTTATTTCACTACCACTTCCAGCAAATGAGGATGGCACTGATGATTGAGGAATCAACTCGTTCATGTAATTGTAATAAAGATAATTGGATTCTGCAAGTGCTTCTGCTTCCGGACTATTCAACTCAAAAGATTCAGTTACAACTTCATAAGAAAAGCCTAATAATACATCGCCTTTGTCATTTTCAATTGCCTTACCAAAAGCATAAGACACTCTATCCATTAATTTAGGGTTATAGATATCAGCGATATTAATTTTTAAAAAATCATAATGAGATTCGGCATATATAATATCCCCATCAACAAAAAACTCTTCTGTGTAAGGTAAGTTAATGAATACAACAGGTACAGGTGCACTAGTATTGGAATTATCAAAAACATGGATTCCTTCTCCCTTCTCACCAATTAGTAAAAAATCATCACCAACAAATATTTTTCCTGAGTTTTCTATATTTCTTGATGTACTAACTAAAGGTGTGTTTCTTAAAGCATCTATGTCACCATACACGGCAGTCGCTTTATTGTATGTCATTGTTATCGAACCTTTGTTTTTAACACATGCGGAAAACATGAAAAGAATTCCGATAAAGATTGTAAGGCTATTTTTCATAATAGAAGAATTTTAATTAAAGATAGATAATTCTATGAAACATAAAACTTTACAAATCTATATTTATTGTAAACTATCAAAAAAGTTTTATAAATCCTGACATACCACACTGATAAAATGTTAACATTTGATTTTCACCTTTGTTTTAAAACAATGATTTACGCATAATTTCAAAATTACATGGAACTTGAATCAAATCTTTATGCGAAGGATACAAACTTTCAAACGGTTCTATTGCTATCAATTTATACCCTATTTGTGAATACCATTTTCTCAACATTTCTTTATCTTTCAATGAGAATTCTCTTGGTACAAGTAACTCTAATTCAATACAACTTAATCCTGATGAAACACACCATTGTTCAGCGATTTGAATTAATTTTGAACCAATTTTTAGATTCCTATAATTGGGATCCACGCTTAACAATCCAAAACAGCCAAGATTATCCTCTTTTCTATGAATTTTAATCACGCCTACAATTTTATCGGCTATCATAGCAAAACGTAAGTGCCCCTTTTTTATAAAATCTTTAATTTCTGATAATGTTATTCGAAAATAAGATCCATCATGAGGCCATAATTCTCCTTCAGATGCCAAATAGATTGCATTAATAATCTCCACAAGGTTTTTCAGTTTTTCTTCTGAAATGGGTATATCTTTAGGATTAACGATAACTAAATCGTTCATTTATTTAGAATAAGTAGCAGTGCAACTTCCTGAACCTCCAATAATTGGTATGGTATTATCATAAGTATAATCAATGGTGAAAGAATTTCCTGTATTAGAAAGAACACCAGAACCTGAAACAATTATACTACCGCCTGTTACTGGAATTGTTTGCGTTGGAATAGTGATATCCATACCAGAAATATTTGCAGATACAGTACCTCCTAATATTGTGAAAAAACCTTCAATGTTTATCTGGCTATCAATTGCGCCTGCCACTATTGTTCTTGATCCATCCACTGGAAAAACGGTGGTTCCACAATCACTAGAGCAATCCCAATCACCAATGTAAGTACTTTGATCTACCACTACAGATACCGTCCTTGTTTCTATACTTTGATCTCCATTGAATGAAGCGGAATAAACCACTTCATATACGCCCGTTGCAGAGGTGTTAACTGAAGAGTTATCTATTGTAACTTCTGCATAAACTCCTTCTTTAGAAATTGCTGTAGCACCAAACTCCACATAAGTTTCGCCAACACTAAGTTCTATAGATTTAGCCCCATTCAAAGTGATTTTTGGAGCATACTCACAAGTGCCATCATCCTTACTTACGGAACTATCGAAATTATTGGCGGCATCGTCCGTACATCCTTTTTTACATGATGTTGATACAATGGTCAAAATAGTTATTGCAAAAATTAGCGTTTTTTTCATATTGAGATGTTTTATTATTTTAATCTAGTATAATTTTTTATGGATGATACGTCTCTACTATTGTCGGTAAAATATCAGATTCCTTTAAGTAAACTCTTTTCAATTCTTGATTGGTAAAAAGTTCCATTTGATCTGTATAATGTTTACTATCTGGATTATTGCTGCTACCATAAGGCACTACAGATTCTATGATAATATCATCCTTGCCAAATTGTATAAACATGGTAACATTTTCCCCAAGATAGGCTTTAAGTGTACCATCTTCTTCTTTCAAAGGGTAAATGAGCGCTAGTACATCTGCAAAACCACCAATTCCAATACTTACATCTCCCCTTTTATGTTTTAAGATATCTTTTAATGGAATGATTTTACCTTCAAAATATTCATCTAGATAAGACTTGGTGTATTTCAATGTTTCCAAATATATACTATCTGAATAAGAAGGTGCTTCATACAGAATTTCTCTACCGCTATTTGTGTTATCCCAAATGTACCTAGTTACTAAAGTAAATATAGTTCCGGCTTTAGAATCTTTATTAAAGTCAAAATCCCATCCTTCCAATTCAGAAAAGAACGGCTCGTAACTCTCAAATCCCGGTTTACTTTTGCAATCCATTAACTCATGATAAATATTCACAATTGGACCATCTGCAGGCAGTTGCTGACTGTATTTCATTTCTTTCAATTCCTCCAAACTTATCTTCTCCCCTTCTTTCTTTTCGAGAAAATGCTTAATGGTCAAGGATCTATTATTGTCTTTTTTCCAGTCATTGAAATAATTTACAGCCAATAGTGAATCAGGTAATTCATAACAAGGACTACTAGCCCATTGAGGGTTGTGATTACAATTGTACAAATAGCCACAAAAAGGATTTTCAAATTGTACCATCTTCTCAGGTCCTAGTAATTGAAAAGAACTCCATTGCGCCATTGATATATTCCCAGGTAGTAACCCCGAATAGTCATAACTATCCGTTTTCCATGACATAGGAGCGTTATTAATCATGAAAATATTTTGCTCTCTATCACCATAGATAAAGTTTTCATCTGGAATACCTTGCATTTTGAACAACTCTTTAAATTCCTCCAAATTTGAAGCTTTATTCATTAAAAAATACTGCTCTGCCCCCATGATACGGTCATAGCACGTGTATGCAATAGAATATGTACCATAATCCGTTTTGAAAGTTGGACCAAATACGCTGGTATACATTTTCTTTTTGATAGGAATATTCAAGCCTAATATCTTTACTTTAAGTTTTTGCTTTTTCATTTCCAATTCCAACCAATTACCATCATTCATATACAGTAATGGATCTTTCTCATGCATCTCTAAGACATAAGTATCATTCTTATCTACGTTATTAGTAGTAGATGTCCAGCCAAGATTTTCATTAACCCCTAACAAACACGAAACACCTCCATGCCACACTGCCCCATGGATATTCAATCCCTCTTCGCTAACCAAGTGCGCTTCAAATAAAGAACCCAAACCATACATTGGTAAATGAGGATTCATCATTAAGGTAGTTTTTCCAGTTGTCATCTTGTCTGCCGAAATCACCATACCATTAGAGCCTTTAGAAAGATCTGTAGCAATCTCCTTAGAAGTTATTTTTTCTTCATTAAAAATTTCTTGCAACGCTTTATCTACGTGAGATTCAATAGCTATAAAAAAAGCATAGCCTTGAAGTACATCTTTTGGAGTTATAGGAAATAGTTTCTTTATTAAAACTTCTTTAGGATTTTGCTCAGCATATCTATTTACACCTTGGCAATATGCGCTAAGATAATCTTGAAAATCATCACTTACCTGTACATTATATAACTTTTCAATACTCTCTGGGATATTAAGTGCATGCAACATGAAATCTGTCTTTGCACCTTCTTTTCCTTTATATCTTCCGTTAAATCCTTTAGCTATGATAAACATCTCTTGCATTTGTACAAAGGCGTCTTCTGCATTGGCATAAGCCAAACCATATGCCACATGAGCATCTTTTTCTCCATAAATATGAGGTATACCCCATTTATCTCTTTTTATGGTAACATCTTCGGGATTAATCACAATATCTTGAGCAAGATAAGGAATAGACAATAATAAACTCAAAAGAGCAAAAATGGATTTCATAGCTTGATTTTGTACAAAAATAGGAATATCATCTTTGATTTAATAATAATTACATTTGTAATATGAGAGTAGATAAATTTATTTGGTGCGTTAGATTATCCAAAACACGTAGTGAAGCTAATAAAATGTGCGAAAAAGGTTTAGTAAAACTGAATGACGACATTACTAAATCCAGTAAACTTGTTACGAACAACTCCATCATTGCGATAAAACATAATCCTATTTGGAAAGTATACAAGGTAATTGATATACCTAAATCTAGAATTGGTGCTAAATTGCTTAGTCTACACCTTCATG
>JBFHGR010000155.1:0-6426 GCA_041583015.1 Parvicella sp.
AGGATTAAAAATAAGGATATCACTAATCATATAATCTCCTTGTTCAAAACCTTGAGTAAGATTAATACCACTCCCTGTGGATGTAGTATTAACTATAACTCCACCAATATTGTACATATATGAATTACCTGAGCCGTCAAATGTTTCTGCACCTGCCGAACTAACAGTGTAACGGTCTACACTTGTTTGTGCAAACATATTACCCACAATAAATATGGAACATATAATTATATCTAAAAGTTTTCTCATTTTAATCTGCATATATTAAGTGACCACTAAACCAAGAACCTTCTTCATCCATCGAGATACTAAGAGTATCTCCTGAGTCGGTAGAAATTGCTCTAACCTCTATTTGATCATTTTGAGCCAATCTTACAATACATGAAAGCGATACAGAAGAACTTACATTATCCCTTCCAATCACTCTAACTTTCTTTACAGGCGTACTGTCGGTATTTTTCATTAGCCCTACCATAGCCGCTAAATCTCCACCGCCACTAAAATCTATCAAGAGAGTTACATCAAAAGAATATATCCCACTTTCAGGTGCTGTAAAAACAGAACTTGTAAAACTTCCTCCAGGAATCCCTTCATCAAAGTTCTCAGTATTAAATATTACTTTATCTGCAGGATTTCCCAAACTGGTAGACCAATTCAATGGCGATGACGTGCTGACAGCAGCATCAAAGGAAACTGCATTCATTTTCCATTCTGCCTTACCATCAGGATCAGAGACCAAAATATTACCATTAGATTCGTTACCATCACTATACCTTAAAGTTCCTACTACATCCAAAGTTGCTTGTGGAATGATGGTTCCTATACCAATATTACCACCTTCCTCAATATATAGATTAGTTCCATGCTCCCCTACAGTAGATGTTCCTGTTGTAAAATTATAAGATTGAGCTTGAAACGTAATATCTTCTGGCGCTGACCCATTAGCGGATTCGATATAATTTCGAGATGCAATGTGAGTTATCGCAACATGCGCCACTGCAGGTCTTGAAACACCGCCTCCACCATATTTAAATATTGCAGCTCCAGCCACTTCCAATTCATTAATAGGATTCGTGACTCCAATTCCTACATTTCCATTGCTTTTAACCGTTATTACATCATTATTGTTCGTTCGTATTCTAAAATCCTGAGCATCCGTAGTACCTATAAAATCGGAACCAGATGTACCTGCGTTTCCAGATAGCCCCCAACCAGAACCACCACCTGCAGCCAAATCAGACCAAGCAGTTCCATCATATCCTTCAAAGCTTGTTAAATTTGAATTAAATCTAAGCATTCCTGCTTCAGGAACCGCAGGTCGTTGAGCGGTTGTACCAACTGGTAAAACCAAGGCATCTGTACCATCTATATCAAAAATCGTTGCTGGAGTAGTTGTTCCAACACCTATTCGTCCATTGTTCTTAATTGTCATACGTGAGAAGTTCAGATATGCTAATCCATTTGAACTATTGTTAACAAAGTGCATGTCTCCTCTCCCGCCAGTTGACCCATCAGACTCGTACAATATTCCACCAGGAATTGACTGATTTGTGGTAGAAGCATTATACAATCCAAACCTAATTCCTGCAATTGTATTTACTGAATTTCCACTATTATTGATGACATCTAAAAACACACCTTCTATACCGTTTGTCCCTGTTTCAACACCTTTTACTGTAAACTTCCCTAACATAGAAGTTGGCGAACCAACACCAACACCAACTTTTCCAGCTGATGTATTATAAACATCTATACCATTAATTGTCCAATCTCCGTCATCTGCTCCTGGTTTCCACGAGGCATGACCAGCCGCATCCGAAGTCAAAACATAACCATCATTTGCTCCGTTGACAATTATTACACTATCAAACTTAGCAGCATCTCCTACCACTTCCAATTTATTGGAAGGTGCAGTAGTCCCAATTCCGACCTTTGTATTACTTCCTGCACCATTCACTCCAGAAATTGAACCTAACACTAAACTGTTACTCTGTGTCACATATGCACTACTTCCAATTGCGGTAGCATTACTTAAGTTCCCAGAGTTTGCGTCTGCATAGTGCCCAATAAAAGTGTTATTGATACCTGTTGTATTAGTTTGTCCTGCTGAAAGACCTAGTCCTGTATTATTCTGACCGTTTGTTGAAAGCAATGCTCCATATCCTACGGCTGTATTACTATTAGCATCAACATTTGACCATAAAGCACGCCATCCCACCGCTACATTCTGGGTTCCTGTAGTATTCGCAGGCATTACTTGGCTACCAATAGCCGTATTTCTATTAGCAACATTTTCTTTCAATGCTTCTTTACCAATTGCTACATTATCACTAAATGTCGTATTTTCATAAAGAGCGTCATTACCTATAGCAACGTTGTTTCCTCCTGTAGAATTTGTATAAAGAGCACTTCTCCCAATACCAATATTATCCGAGCCTGTACTATTTCCACGTAAACTTTGATAGCCTAATGCAGTATTTCTATTCCCTGTATTTGAAGCTATTGTTCCCGATCCTCTTAATGCTGAATACCCTACCGCTACATTTTCATTTGTGTATGTAGTTGCATTATTATTAGCATTTTCCATAGCATTTGTTCCTATTGCAGTTGCAAAACTACCTGCTACATTGTTTTTAAAAGCAGATCTACCTATAGCGACATTAGAGTTACCTGTACTATTATAAGCTAATGCCTGATATCCTGCTCCTACATTCGCATCTCCTGTTGTAATCAAATAAAGGACATCGCTACCTAGTGCTGTATTATGAGATCCTGTTGTATTTGATTTCATCGCTCCCCGACCTAATGCCGTGTTATTTATACCAGAAGTCTGCGATTCAAGAGATTCCGACCCTACTCCTACATTGCTAGTTCCATCTAAATTTGAATTACCTGAATTATAACCTAAAAACACATTTTCATTGTTTGCAAGATTATCTGTTTCACCAGCTCCTTCACCAATAAATACTGAACTTCCGGAGTTAAGTACTTCCATCCTTGGACCATCCATTCTAAAATGTTCAATTCCTCCTAAATTGTAATGAATTATATCCTCCGAGCCACTTCCTAAATCATCTGTTTCTATAGAAGTATTATTATCAGTATCTTCAATACGAGAAGAAGTTGAACCACCTCCTGAGGTTCCCGCTTTAGAAATCATTTGAAAATTTGCCCCATCATATACAACAGTAACAATCTGACCTGCAAGTATATCGTTGGCTTCCAAATCCTGCGAAACTTCTTTTTTAATAGGAACTGCTCCAATTGAGTTAATATTAATCGTAGATGCACCAATAGAACTATGGTTTGCCTTAAATGTAAAACTCAATCCTGCAGTTAGTGCCGGTATATTTGCTGGATAAGTTAGTGTATATACGCTAGCAGAACCACCTGTAGAATGTTCAACTTGCGCCAATGAAATTTGAGTTGTGGCAAACACTGCCAACAGTATGATTAATATTTTATTCATTTCTTAATAGTTTAAATCTAATTATCTCAATAATACTTTTTCTGCTCCTGGTGTTGCATCTACCCATACACCAATTGAAGTACCTGCACTTGGAGTTGCTACGCTTGTCGCTTGACCATTTGTTGCTCCAGTTACACAATGTTGCCCTAAAACAGGAGTTCCTGAAACATTCACTTCTACAACACCTGAAATAGCAACTTTACATGCTCCTAAATTTGCTACACCTGATTCATACACAACTCCTAATACAGCAGCATTACCCGGGTTATTTGTAAAAATAAACGAATTTGGGTTTGTTGGATCTGCTACTACAACATCTCCTTTATTTGATGTTGCACCAGTACGATTTGTAAGAGATATAACAACATTATTACTTGAAGGCTCTTCCCATGTAGCATTCCCTACAGCATCTGAAGTAAGAACATAACCATCAACTGCACCTGTTGGTAAAATTAACCCGTTTGTTATATACACATCTCCTCCGTTAAAATATCCTGCATAATTATTAGTTCCTCCCACTGCATTTCCGTACACACCGTAATTATTTACACCAGAACCTTCTGCAGTACCATATAGACCATAAGAGGAAGCCATTCCATCTGAAAAACCATAAATACCAATATCCTGTAAACCACCACCATTAGCATTACCCAAAACACCAATATTAGTATCTACACCTCCACCTGATGCAAAAGACTCAGCTGAAACTCCTGTATTCATTGAGTTTGAATTGGAATTGTTTGAAAAATACCCGGCATTATCACCATCATAAGTATAAACTTCTAATTTAGAAGTAGCAGATGGTGAAGTTCCCATTCCTATATTTTGATTGGAAGAAATAACCATTGCTTCTGTAGCGGTTCCACCCATTTGTGCTGTATGGAATTCCATTCTACTTCCAGCACCTGTACTCATAAAATCTTCTTCAGCAACTACCGCAATATAAGCTCCTTCTTCATAATCATTAGTACTTGAATTATATCCATTAAATGTAATTTGCCCGATTCTATCCCCTGTTAACACTTCAGTTTCACTTCCGTAACTACCTCTTGCTCTTATTAACGAAAGGTTACCTCCATCATCTGCATTTGCACTGGATACCGTGTGAGAAACAATATGATTAGCCCCTCCTTCAGTCATCACATGAAGTTTAGTTAAAGGTGAAGAAACTCCAATTCCTACGCTATCCGTTAAATCTGTCAAATATGTTTCTGTACCAGCATCTGTCCATAACGAGGCTCCTAATGTTGAAGGGTCAACCCAATTAAGATTCCCCAATCCATCTGTCTGCAAAACATAATTAGCAAATCCATCCAACACAGGGAAAGAATAACCCGGTCCGTGATCTGTTTTTATAGATAAAGTATCATGTAATGTCGTACTTCCAAACACATCAAATATTGATGAGTTAAAATCATTAATTGAGTCTCCTAATGCAATTTTACCATCACCATATACTGCTAGATGGTAATTGTAATTCCCTGCACCATCATCATAACTTACTGTCCAACCTGACAATGCATCTGTAGCCTTTGTTGCAGCCCCAATCTCCCATAACTTAGAAGGAGTTGGGCCATTTCTAAAATACATTCTATTCAAATTACTTGTTGGATTAGAAATATTAACTACTGGAGATGCTGTAGTCGAACCATGTTCAATATCTAATTTTCCTATTGAAGGTGTAATTCCAATCCCTACAGAATTTGTATTCCCATCAATTATGAAAGCATTTGTATTAAACTCTAGAGTATTTGTCCCTAAGGAGACTGCTCTAGACCCAGTCAAAGTTCCATCATTCTCATATAAATTATTTGTAGCACCTTGTAATTGGGATAGTGGTATTGTCAATGTCCCTCCATTATCTATCAATCGTAATTCTCCTCCTAATGTATCCAATGTTTGATTTAACTCATTGTTAGGATCATCATCCAAACTTGGAACTTGTAATTGGGATAGTGGTATTGTCAATGTCCCTCCATTATCTATCAATCGTAATTCTCCTCCTAATGTATCCAATGTTTGATTTAACTCATTGTTAGGATCATCATCTAAACTTGGAACTTGTAATTGGGATAGTGGAATTGTCAATGTCCCTCCATTATCGGTCAATCGCAATTCTCCTCCTAATGTATCCAATGTTTGATTTAACTCATTGTTAGGATCATCATCCAAACTTGCAACTTGTAATTGGGATAGTGGAATTGTCAATGTCCCTCCATTATCAGTCAATCGTAATTCTCCTCCTAATGTATCCAATGTTTGATTTAACTCATTGGTTGGATCAGCATCAGCATCGTCAATTCTCAAGTCAAACATTTGAGTAGCCCCCAACTCATTAAAATATGTGTAAGTACTATCACCATTGTTTACTAAGGTTGTTGTTGTTTCTGCCACCGCTGTTGTATCAAACGAAGTGGTTGTACCTAACTCATTAGTGAATGTGAAAGTTCCATCACCATTATTCACCAAACTTGTAGTTGTCTCAGTAAAAGTTGTATCAAAAGACAATGAAGACCCTGTCTCATCTGTATAAGTAAAAGTACCATCTCCATTATTGACTAAAGTGGATGTTGTCTCAGTACTTGAAAGATTCCCTTGCAAGTTCCACGAAACCCCGTCATAAGAATAATAATCATTTGAAGCAACATCAAGGTACATATCACCTACATTCACTCCTCCTGTTGGCACTCCTGACCCCGTGGTCCAAGTATTACCATCTGCACCATCAGTTCCATCTATTGCAAGAGTCTGCCATGCTGTTCCGTCCCATACTTGAGATTGGAAAGTAGTTGAATTGTAGTATGCTTCATTTAAATTTGGTGAGGTTGGCGC
The DNA here is from genome assembly GCA_041583015.1 of Parvicella sp. Taxonomy (GTDB): domain Bacteria; phylum Bacteroidota; class Bacteroidia; order Flavobacteriales_D; family Parvicellaceae; genus Parvicella. Next base: position 6,302 of record JBFHGR010000155.1, read on the forward strand.
TGCTGCTAAAGTTCCCAACCAAACTAAGGATGTTCCGTCTAATCCATCAACACCATCTACTCCGTCAGTTCCCTCAATTGCAATTGTTTGCCATGCCGTTCCGTCCCATACTTGAGATTGGAAAG
>JBFHGR010000156.1:0-6332 GCA_041583015.1 Parvicella sp.
AATGATGACCCAAATGGTTGGCGCTGCCCTGGATATGGTGGACCCCGATTTTATAAAAGATGCAGTAATTGAGCATAAAGAAACAGCCGTAAAATTCATCTCTGACTATGCAGCCCAACACATAGAATTGGAAGATAAAGAAGTTTACAGATCAGTAATGCTGTATGAAGGCGAAAATCCAAAATCAAAATTTGAAGATAAGAATACTATCATAGTGTTGTTGGTGACTTTGGATGCAAGTTTAAATGTAGTAAGGAGAGTTAAATACTTTGATCTAAAAGAAGTATTGGTAGAATTGAACTACGATAATTTGTTAAATAAGGTTAAAGAAAAGTTGCATGGATAAAATAGATGAAAATATCCAGGAAGAAGTAGAAGATACTTCCTCTAATCCTTTGGATAATGTAGAAAGTGGTTTTAATCTCGATGATTTTGTAAAAGAAGCAAAAGAAACTCCCAAACAAGACTACACCGAGCAATTAGAGCAGTCTACACCTGTAGAACATCATGATAATGATGATACTCATAATGGTGAAGGACCAAAGGAAGGTGCTAACACAGAAGCACAAAATCGTAAACAAGCCGAACGTCTTGTAAAGATTTCAGACCGTTTGTTGAGTTTTGGTATTTCCCTATTTGCTATGGAAGAGGACAGTACCATGTTTAGAGCCAAAGAACATGAACTAAAAGATATTATTGAAGATGCCACAGAGATGATGACAGATAGTGGCTCATCTTTTAGAGTTCCACCATGGTTAGCACTTGTTTTAGGTATATTACTTGCCTATATGCCTGCCTTGGCCAATGCACGTAAAATGCGTAAAAAAAACAAAGCAGCAGAAGCCAAAAAGCAACGTGAAGCACAGGTCAAAAATAGACCCGAAGTAGTTCCAGTAGACAGACGTCAACCTGCAGAAACATTTGAAGATGTGGAGGAAGTAGTTGAAAAAAAAAAGGTGAGAAAATGTGAACGATGTGACGAACCGCTTAAACCTACACAAAAGAAGTACTGCAGCAATATTTGTAAAATGAAAAAACTTAACGACAAATAGTATGGCAAAAGTAAGAATGGGCGAAATCATTATTCTTTCCGGTACTAATGGCACTGGAAAGAGTACGGTTATGAAAAAACTTTTGGAAATTAATTCCAGAAACATAGTCATTCCTGCCAATCCATATGATAAAGCATGGTCTAGTTTTCCAAAATTGAAGCCAAAACATAGATTTGTCCTGGACAAAAAAGACCCCAAACAAAAGCGCCAAATAATGGATTGGTACATACCAAATTTGAACACTTTTAAAGGTACAAAAGTCTTAGACGTTACAGAAATGGAAGCAATGGATGAAGATCCTCGAATCATCTTCAAATACTTATGCCACAAGTTTAATAATGGTGGTTTTTTTGTTGATGATTATAAAAACTACATACATTCTGCAGGTACACTACCTAATTACGTGACCAGAATCTTTAGAGATAGACGTCACAGAATGTTAGACATCTTTATGGCCAGTCATTCATTGAGTGATGTAAATGGTGAGTTTATACAGTTCAATCCTAAGTTATTGATATTCAAAGTAACACGAACGCTAACACAAAGTGTTAAAGATAAATTTGAAAATCATAAAGAATTAGATCAAGTTATTGCAAGAGTGAAGAAAAAAGCAAGAACCAATCCTTATTACCACGAATTATTCATACCAAACCCCCTATAAAATGAACCCACTAGACAATTTACAACAAGGTAAACTTCCAAAAATAGAACCTTCACAAAAAACATATATCCAAGAGCCACCAATTTTGCAAAATAAGACCTTCACAATTATTGCAGTGAGTTTTATTGTATTGGTTGTTATTGCTTTGTTTTTTGTTATGCCATTTATTATTTATTCAGTATTCAGCCCAACAATTTGTTACTGTTATATTCTTATGGAGTTTATTGTAATCTGGAGTTTATTGGGTAAAAAGTGGATGAAATCCAAAAGAAGAAAAAAAAAAAAGTCCAAGATTTCAGAAGCGTGACAAACCCATACGAGTGGTAAGAGGTGTAAGAAATAACACCACAAGAATATTAAACCAACGCCAAAAGCGTAGAGATTATAGAAGAGCTAATTAATAACTCCAAAAACCAAAACAAGAAAATGACGAAAGTATTTAATGTAAAACATGATAGTGTTTATGTGTTTTTTAATGAGAACATAGTTCATTCTCTAAAAATACCCAACGAAAAAGTTCCGGACAAGATATATTTACAAATTACAGATAGATTTGGCCATTCATCTTCTCATGATTCTAGGTTAATTTCACCTTATAACCTTATGCATGATGAACTATTGGTTTTGCCTGGTTCTAAATTAAGTAAACATTCAGTTCTTAAGGTTGAGTTAATTGACGTTGCTAGTAACAGCAATACACTTTTGAAATACTCTTATCAATATGAAATAAAAAAGTATGATGATGCAGTTCAGAAAGCAATACTTAGATCATTTAATGTAAGCACTTTTAATAATTAATAACCCCAAAAACCAAAACAAATGGCAAAAAAAGAAGAAAATAACGATAAATTTTCATTTAATTATGAAAATAACGGTAAAGAAGTTTCAGCAATTGCAACTCAAGAAAGAAAAGAAGATAGTACTATCGTGTATTTCACGATAAGCGCAAAAAAAGAACCTAATAAGTATGAACTTATAGAGGAACCAAAGGCACCTACTAAGGAAATGACACTAGAGGTTAAATTAAGTATCAATGCTAATGAGAATATATTTGGGAAATCCGAACACATATTAAATATTAGAAGTTTGTTGATTAATTATCTGGATAGAAGGTTTTAATCATTTAACAAAGAATAATTCCAAAAACCAAAAAGACTACTCAATTTGAGTGGCCTTTTTGGTTTAGATAACGGACTTGAATATGAAACGGCAGGGTAACACCATTGAAGCCGCACTTAGGACGCTTGAAACATAGGTTCGGGTGCAATAATAGTAGAAGGCATCTGCTGTTTTATATTTTATGTTGTGCTTAACAAAGTGGCGTTTTAATGAAGCACAACAAAAATAAAAAATGACACCTTAAAACATGCCGGCAAGCACTAGGTGTCATTTATCAAAAAACACGATGAAGTGTTTATGTTAGTTTAGCATTGTGAATATACAATTTTTACTACTTAAATACAAGTATTAATATTCTAAAATACCCATTCTACGTAAAATACCATTGTTAACGAAGTAGTACTAACAGTAAAAGTGGAAGGAAAACCACTAGCCTTTGAGTTAGGTTTAAAATAAAATCCAGTCATAAAGTCGTCTGCATCTACAGTGTCATAGTCCCAAATAGAAAAAGTCCAGTTATTACCTGGTGTATTAATTGTAGCAGGAAAATCAGTTTGATAAGTCAATGATCCACCAGTTACATCAGAGTAATAACCAGTAATAAAATCTGTGTTGTTGGCAGTAGTGCCACTGTTTATACTTATGTAAACATCTGCATTAGAAGATGGGTCCCATAATGAACCACCAGAAGTAGTAGGATAAGAAGTTACTGTTATTTTATTTATCTTCATAGCAGTTGGTGTGAGTACTGTGGCACAATCACTTCCAGAGTACCCAGGAGGACAATCACAATTTCCATTTACACAAGTACCTCCATTGTAGCAAGTAACTCCTGCACATAGATCATTGTCTAATATTGTGATATTTCTTGTTGTTATGTCTGTAGTTTTTCCTTTTTTGCCTGTAGTTTTTAGACTTACTGTGTAATTACCTGGTTCTGTATATGAATGAGAAGGATTCTCTAAAAAACTGGTTTCACCATCCCCAAAGTCCCAATCATAACTATATGCTTCATAAGAGCATGAAGCATTAAATTGGATTTCCTCTAGTCTTTCTGTTTCATACGTGGATGCTTCCCAGCATGATATTGTTTCTTTTTTGCAGCCAGTTAAGGCTATCATTCCAATTATTAATACTGTAATTCTTGTTTTCATAATAACGTAATTTTTTAGTGTTTCCGCAAAAATACAACAATTACGCCAAACATTTACGTATATATGTTGTAAAATCTAACAGTTTGGTATTACGTAACATATTGTTTTTAAGTTCCTAACGCTTCAAATTTGTATCCGTTATTAATTACAAACTAAAAAACAGAAACAAATGGCGTTTAATACCCCAACAATAAAAAGAAAAGCAGTAATCAGTAAGGTTAATGCAGGAGATCAATTGGTGCCAACAGTATCATTCAATGATCAAAAAGTAAATTCTATTGGTACAGTTGCAAAATTGGCCAATGGTAGAGTGAGAAAGAACATTCTTAAAAACATCACAGTTGTTTTGGACAACACAGCTGGAGAAAGTTCAGTAAATTATATTTTGAATGATTACACTGGTGTAATTGCATTTGCTAATGGTGTGACTGCATCGTCTCCAACAAGCGCATCTGTTACTCCTGCTATCATGGAGAAAGTGCTTAATGTTGCTCCTATCGAGATCAAAGCAATCAATTACCAGGTAGAAGTATCTCAATCTCAATTTTCAGAAGCATTCGAAGTTCTTTCTGGTGACATTGACAAATCAAGAGATGTGTTAATCCTTGATCCTTCTGCATACAAAAGAAACAATGCTTTTGATAGCAAATTGTTGACTTTAGAATTTGAAGAGCCAATTAAACTATCATGGGACCAATCTATTTTCATGACTGTTCAAGCAGGTGAAAAAGTGACATTGACACTTACTCCGTCTGCAGCAGCAAACAGATAATAAATCCTTTCCTTCAAACAGATAAAAAGCCAACCAAATTGATTGGTTGGCTTTTTTTCCTAAAAACAAAGCACAATGAGCCAACTGACACCATCAGATTTAAAAAAGAAATTGCTTACAGAGCCATCTTTTGTAGTTTCTTTTATCCTGGACAACAATCCAGAAGAAGTGCGTGAACGTTTGACCGAGATAGGCTACACCGTTGCCAATAAAGATGAAATGATTGACGCAATCAATGACATCATTGCTAGAGGTGATATGAGCCAATTTACTCAAGCATTGTCTGTTACGTTAATTACAGAAAATTATGACCCTATTTATGATGCAGCCATTGAAGAGGCAGCAGAAGAAATAGTAAACAGAATGATTCTGAAATCCAATACCACTACAGGCACAGAAAATACAGAAAGTAATTTCAACATCAATAATATCCTTGGAATTATATCCGGAGGTATTACTGGTTATTTGCAATCTGGTTACAACAGCGTTAACCCGTACAACTCTACACAATACAATCCTAACCCTATTAATAGCCAAACAAACTCCAAATCTAATACACTCTATTGGATAGTTGGTGTATTGCTTTTGGCAGTAATAATTGGAGTAATCATCTATTTTGCTCGTAAAAGATAATACTATGACCCTAGAGCAGCAAATACAAGCCATGAAAACAGATTTTGACACCTACGCAGAAGTAGTAGTGTTCAATAATCCTACGGCTATCTATCAGAAATTTCTGAAATATGATATGCCCAACATTACCCATGAGGTGGATGCGCTTAATTATCTTACTCAATTCTATGTAAATGGTGAGACCGATAAGGTTATAGACATTCTCAATGTTCCATTTATTTTGGGCCAATCATCAGAAGTAGAGGAAGAAGCAATGTTGCACCTTCAATCTGAAAATAAATTGAAGTCTGGTGGATTCTTAAATGCTGCCCTTTCTGTAGTAGCAGGTGCTATCAATGGCTTTACTGGTAATAACACACAGCAGCCACAAATAGTGTATGTTCCTCAAAAAGAAGATAATACACAGAAGTATATCATTTACGGTGCATTGGTGGTTTTGCTAATCATCATAATTGTTTTAGTAATTAAAATGACTAAGAAATGATGGAGCGACCTACAGCATCACAAGAAGTATTGGATTACATCCAGGAGCATGACCATGAAGGTTATGATTTATTAATGGATGAAATTGATAATCAAATTGACCTAATTGAAGCCAAAAATGATGAGATAATTGCTAAGAAAGAAGAAGTGACTGCCTTGTCTTTAAAAGTTTCTGCATGGGCTAATGATTCTAATTTTTGGTTTGGATTAGCACAGCAGGATTATGGAAATCCATTCAGAAAAACAAGATATGACGAGCGAATTGCAAAGCATAAATATGCGTACGGTATGACTAATTACTATAATGGGCTCACCAATGCTGCAACAACAGAATTAGACAATTTAGAAAGAGTTGATTTAGAAGGGCTTAAAACTACTTTAGGGTATTTATATGAAGGTTTGGAAGGTTATTATACTTCTATTGCCAACGCAATTAGGATTGGATTAACAGATCCAGG
>JBFHGR010000157.1:0-6202 GCA_041583015.1 Parvicella sp.
CTTTGCTGATGAGGTAATTTCAAACATTAGAAATATTCGTAAGGAGAAGAACATTGCCAATAAAGTAGAAATTGAATTGAGAATTAAGAAAAATCAGGAAACTGATACTTCATTTGACTCAGTGATTCAAAAAATTGGTAACATTTCATCTTTGGAATACACAACAGAGAAAGTAGATAATGCATTCTCTTTCATTGTAAAATCTAATGAATATTTCATCCCATTCTCTGAAGATATTGATGTAGAAGCAGAAATTGAAAAATTGAAAGCAGAATTGGAATACACCAAAGGATCTTTAGCAATAGCGGAGAAAAAACTAAACAACGAGAAATTTGTGGCAGGTGCTCCTGAGCAAGTTGTGGCTAATGAAAAGCGTAAACAAGCTGATGCACTAGCTAAGATTAAAGTGATTGAAGAGAAGTTGGGGAGTTTTGCATAAGTTGATTATTGGATATTAAGTTGCTTTCCAAGTCTAACGCAAAATCCAAAACTCATAATAAATGGTCTGAGCCTAATATCATTTGTGTTTAAGTTAAAGGGGATGGAGCCGCCAACCTGAGTTTGAAACATAAATCTTCCTTCGCCATTTCTTATCGTGAAGGCTGGCTCGATAAAGCCTCCGGAGCGAGTAGTGCTAGTGACTGAATTGTTGTAAACCACATGATCAAGCTCCGTATAAACACCTCTAATTGTAAATGCAAATTCTACATTTGATTTTTTAACACCAATGCTTGGCTGTATAAAGTATCTTGTTCCTTGGCCACTTACTTTATCAATATTTGAGTTGCCATTCACTATAACTTTAGATTTTGTTTCAATTGTTCCGTATCCTCCACCCATATATATCTCAAAAACTCCATCACTGCCTGTTTTTGTCGTAAAACCCAAAGCACCTTCCGCAAAAGCATGTCTGTGATATGAGCCCGAATTATTTAATTTAGGAGAACCACTAGTGTTAATCATTATTCCGAGATGTTTGAATGGAGAATATGCAGTTTGAAGATCCCAGCCATTCATGCCAGTTGTCACATTTATTGTAGCTTCATTTTTTTCCGTAAGAAGAGGCGTGTTTACGGAATTTGGCACATATAAACTTGCACAAGAGTGTAACAAGATAATAAAAGCGCTCGAAGCAATAAAAATTGTAATTTTCATAAAACAACTTTTTAATATTTAAAATAAAAGTAAACTATTTTGTTGTAATTTCAAAAATGTGACGTTAAAGTGCGTATAGTCAATGGGTAATGGAAAAACTATATTTTAGTTTTGAAAGAAAAAAGAGAATTATGTATTATTCGAAGACTCAAATAAGTCTTAGATGTAAATGTTTTTGCTAACTTAATATTTTTGAAGATGATAGATTCTATCAAATTAAGAAAAACAGGTAACTGTCACTTTTAATTTTAAACTGTTATGTTTGTTGGGGAGGATTAGCTTATTTTAAGCGACCATTTGTCTAAGTATTTGGACCGATACCCTTTCACATATTTGGAAGCAATGATTATTGGTATTCCAATTAAGTAGGGGATGGTAATAATGCCTACTATTGTAGTTACCTGTCCCAATGCGGTAATCTCATCTTGTTGGGTTTTATACCCTTGTATTTGAATGACGTCATTTATATCAACGATTGTGTGTTTTTTAAAATTTCTAGAGTTGAATTTTAAAGTTGATTCATCGAGGATTTCTACGGATTTCGTTTTAATGACATCATAGTTTTTAAGCCTTACTTTTATCTTCTTGTCTAAGTTAAATACAAAAATTTTTGAGTTTTTATTGTTTTGAAGTATTAAGTGATTTTTCCCTGTTGTGATTCCTGAAAGGTTTGTTGAAGAAATAGTAGCAGTTTTTTCTATTGTCAATACACCTTTTTCAGTAAACCTAACATTAAACTCCTCAAAACTGAGGAACTCAATGTTAGGGTAGAAATAATCATGTAAACCATTATCAAACAAAACCGTTATACGATTATCTTTATAACTTCTATATTCCCCAATGACTGTTTTTTTTGTTTCGTGTAAGTGAACAGTGACTGCTTTTCCGAAAAGCGAGTCTGTCTGTGCGTATGACAGACTGCTTAAAAGTGTAATAGAGAAAACAAGTATGATTTTTCTTAAGTCCATTACTTTTCTTTTTGAATGTTGAACCCCACTGATAACCCAAAAATATTGTTCTTGTCACCAGGTTGATAATATAAGTTTACTGGTATATTAAGTCTCCCTGATTGAAAGGTTTTACCCACTGCTATGATCATTCCTAAATCAAGAGCTACATCGCCTCCTCTACACAATATATCTTCATGAAGTTCTGGTGCTACGCCCATTGCTGTGGTATCCCAATCATTCTCTATTATAAAGGTTCCATCATCCAAAAGGTAACCATCTCTTACAGTTTTAAGTTTAAAGGTTGGTCCGATAGCGAACTCCCAATTTGAGTTAGAGAACCTCAGTCCATTAAGTACAGTAAGAATTGGGTTAATTCTACCCACTTCCATGCCACTGATTAATGGTATGAATTCAATCAATGCTTGAAAATTATTGGTCGCTAAATATCTTTTTTCAAATTGAAACCCCATGGTTGATGTAAAGACAGCATTATTATCTCCAATCATACCAAATCCATGGTTTTTGTCTTTGCTGGCAGACAATCTTGCCGCTGCAGGACCTGTGATTATAGATAATCCCATTCTTGGGCCATTTAAATTAATAATGTCATTTTCGATGGCCACTGGTTTTTCTACATATTCTAGTTCTTGCGCCAGTTGTTCATCTGATTTTCCGGTGAGTAGTTTACTAATTGAAATACGCATCATTCGTTGTATTTCATTTTCTTTATTGATATACTCAGTCACATCTTGATTAATAATTTTATTACTTGTTACTTCAATTAAGTTTAGGGAGACAATTATTTTCTCTCCAAATCTTTCAATACTTCCGTTAATGATTTTATCAACTTTTAAAAGTGAGCCAGCAGTTACTGCACATGTCTTACTAAAGCATGCTGAGTCGTTGAAATTATTCGATGTGAAAATTTCTTTCATTTCGTAAACATCCAAAATCATTTGCTTATTAAGTTTGGTTGCTTCTGATCGGAGAAGTCTTGATATTTCTCCGCCATGGTATAAGGTGTTGATAGCATCTAAATCTAACACTGCGATGGTTTCTTTTGTTTGTGCTTTTAAATTGGTTATAGAAATTAATCCTAGTACAATTGCGATGGATAGTTTTTTTAAAGTCTTCATATTTTTTTATTGGGTTTTGTTTGATAATTAATTTGAAACAAATCTATGGTTGCCAAACACTCCCTGAAATGCTAAATCGGAAATAAAAGGATGTTGAAAATGTTTTAACGAAGAGATTAATAAATTAAAAAACAGTACTTTAGCGATTGGTAAAAGGATATTAAATGGATTTTATAAAAGAGACAGTTCTAACGTTTTCGTTGAAAGACAAAGAAGAATTTGAGCGATTTATTTCAAGAAAGAAGGTTAAAGATGAACGTAAGGATGTACTTATATTTAATACGCTATACCATACATATAACGGCAATAGAGATAATAGAGATTTAAAAGGGGATCAAAACTATCACGCAATAAGAAAGCGTATTGCCAAAGAGTTGATTAATTTCTTAATTTTAAAGAAGTCCTCAACGAAAGTTAATAGTTTAGAAGGAAAGTTATTAATGATTCGTTATTTTATTGATTTATCAAGATATGAAGTGGCTTGGGAGTTATTAATAAAAGAAGAAAGACATCCAAAAAATAAACCGGTTGATCAGCAGTTAAAAATACAGCATTTAAAATTGACGGTACTGCCATATTGTAATTGGGAATACTTTGAAGAGACCAAGGCAAAAATTGTCCAATTGCAAAAGGCACAAACTCGCAAACTCCAATTTCAATTATCTTTTATACAAATTCAAAAAGAACTTAAGGAGAAAATGATGACAGGAGAAGTTGGGTTTGCATCGGATATCGTGGATAATGTTTTTAAGCAATATGCCGAAATTGACAATGAAAACCTCGACCCTTCAACGTATTTAAGGCTTTTAGAAATTGTAAGAGGGGAATATTTGACAAAAAGAAAGTTTAAATCTTTTGCTGCCATTGCTCAGGAATATTATGATAAAATATTCTTGAAATTTAAAGTTGAGGATATTCCTAGAAATATCCTGGCGCAGTTGGAATACATTTTAGCTCACGCTTATTTCAGAACTAGGAATTTTAATGCTTCTGTTCTTCATATTGATCGATTAAAACAGTATATCGAATTAGAAAAGGATATTGCGGTGAATTTAAAAACAAGATACGTGTCTCTTAAAAGTGCGATTGATGTTTTTGAAGACAAAGTGAAAGATGCCATTATTGGTCATGAAGAATATATTGAAACACATAATTCAAAATTGAAATTAAAAGAGCAGTTAAATTTATCTTTAAATCTAGTAGCGTATTACTGTGTTGATAAAGCGTATAGAAAAGCCAACAAAATATTAATATTTATGAATCAATCAGATGCGTATTATCAAAAACATATGGGAAGAGAATGGTTGATTAGAAAGGAGTTAATTAGATCATTGATTCAAGTTGAAATTAACAACGAGGAAAATGCCATTACTATCCTTGAAAATTTGAAAAATAAACATGCAGATATGTTTGCTACAGAACAATATGGGATGGTTTTGTATTATATCAATACTTTCCTTACCTATCTAAATAAGCCATTTCAAACCACGGAAAAGGAAATTTTGATAATGGAAGAACAGACAAAATTGAAAAAAACTAATCTGGTAGATGATCCTAAATTATTGTCATTTTATGTTTGGTTGAAATCTAAAATAACCAAAGAAGATTTGTATGATTTACTAAAGAAAGAATATAAATTATTAAGTGAATTATAATGATGCTTATCCATCCGGAATCATCCCATCCACCCATCTCTATCCAAACTTCTATATTGAATAGCTTCAGCAATATGATGTGCTTCTATATTGGCTGATGCTTCCAAATCTGCAATGGTTCTTGCTACTTTAAATATCCTACCATAAGACCTTGCAGATAGTCCTAACTTTTCCATGGCATTTTTCATTAATGCTTCCCCAGCAGCATCTATTTTACAGTGAATTTTTTCCAGTTTTGGTGTCAATTGAGCATTGCAATGCACCCCTTCAATTCCTTTGAATCTTTGTTCTTGTATTTTTCTTGCTAAAACTACTCTTGCTCTGATATCAGCGGAGGTTTCTCCCTGTTTTTTGTCAGCTAACTTATCGTATGGCACTGGTTGTACTTCAATATGTAAATCTATTCTATCCATCAAAGGTCCCGAAATTTTGGCTAGATATCTTTTTACGACATGTTCAGGGTCACCAGAACCGCCAGAAGGGTCATAGAAATCTCCACTCGGTGATGGATTCATAGAGGCAATAAGCATAAATGAAGAAGGGTAGTCTACACTGATTTTTGCTCTTGAGATGGTTACAACTCTGTCCTCTAGCGGCTGTCGCAATACTTCAATTACTTGTCTTTTAAATTCAGGTAATTCATCTAAAAACAAAATACCATTATGCGCCAATGAAATTTCTCCAGGCTTTGGGTTAGATCCGCCTCCAACAAGCGCAACATCAGAAATTGTGTGATGGGGATTTCTAAAGGGTCTTTGGGTTATTAGCCCAACATTACTTCCTAATAACCCCGCTACAGAATGTATTTTTGTAGTTTCCAATGCCTCCTCCATGGTGAGTGGGGGTAGTATTGTTCCAATTCTCTTAGATAACATGGTTTTACCAGATCCTGGAGGACCTATCATAATAGCGTTGTGTCCACCAGCAGCAGCGATTTCCAATGCGCGTTTCACATTTTCTTGTCCTTTCACATCGGCAAAATCAAGACCTGATGGATGGTCGTAATTTTCAAATTCCGCTTGAATATCAAACGTTACTTTCTCCATGGAAGGTTCTCCATTAAAAAAGTCTATCACCTCTTTAATGTTGTTAGCTCCATAAACATCTAGTCCTTCTACAATTGCTGCTTCTTTAGCATTTGCAGCGGGTAGAATAATTCCTTTAAAACCTTCTTTTTGTGCTTTGATAGCAATGGGTAATGCTCCTTTAATAGGTCTTAATTCTCCATCTAAGGAAAGTTCTCCCATGATAACATAATCCTCTGTTAATTCAGGTTGTGAAATTTGTCCTGAAGCAGCGAGTATTC
>JBFHGR010000158.1:0-6101 GCA_041583015.1 Parvicella sp.
CCAATGCTGTTACACTTCCTGCGGGAGCATTGAATGAGATATTATGTAATACTTCTTTATCTTCCTCATAACTAAATGAAACTTCATTAAACACAATATCCCCTTTTACATCTTTTACCTCCTCAGTTCTAATTTTTGGATCATCCTCTTCTTCCATCTCCATCAACTCCTGCGTTCTATCCAAACCTGCCATAGCTTCTGTAAGTTGACTACCAATATTACTCATCTGAACGATTGGCGCAATCATAAATCCAAGAAATAAGGTAAAGGCAACAAAATCTCCATAGGTCATCACATCTTTCATTATGTAATAACCTCCAAGTCCCATAATCCCTGCAGAAGCAAGACCAAGTAACAAAGTAGATGCACTTGTAATAAATGCAGTGGTAGTCAAACTCTTTTTAACATTTAAAAACAAACGCTCTACACCTTCGGCAAAAGTTTTGCTCTCTTGTTCCTCAGCATTAAAACCTTTGATTACTCGCACGCCATTTAATGTCTCAGTCAACCTTCCAGTAACTTCCGCATTGATTTTTCCTCTTTCTCTAAATATTGGTCTAATCCTCCCAAAAGCTTTCATGGCAATAAATGCAAACACGCCAACTGGAAGTAAGACAAATAATGTCATCATGGCATTAATTTTTATCAAAATCACCAAAGAAATAATTGCAGTAATTGTTCCTCCTATTAATTGCACCAATCCAGTCCCAACTAAGTTCCTCACCCCTTCCACATCACTCATGACCCTTGAAACTAGTGCCCCTGATTTGTTGTTATCAAAGAAACTTATTGGCAACTTCATCAACTTCTTTTGAACTTGGGATCTGAGTTTTGAAATTAAGTGTTGAGCCTCTACACTTAATAATTTAGTCAATGAAAATGAAGTTACAGATTGAATTACAAGTGCAGCACAAACTACTATCAATAATGTAGTAAGCAATGCCATATCTTTATTTGGAATCACTTCATCTATCAAACTTTTACTAGCATAAGGCAATACCAAACCGGACAAACTCCTGATAATTATAAGAAACAATCCTAATCCTATAATCTTTTTTCTTGGCCAAATAAATTCTTTAAATGCCCATCTAAACGATGTTCTTTTTTCACTCATGACGGGTTGTTTTCAATTATTAAGCCAATGACAAAATGTATGACATATAGGCTGAATAAGCACAAAAAAAAGCCAATGCTAAAATAGCATTGGCTTTAAATATATTAAGATTGATTAATCTTAGTTTAAAATCAATTCTTTAACTCTATCTGCTGCATCTTGCAAAGTAATTGCAGAATATACATTCAATCCTGAGTTATCAATGATTTCTTTAGCTTCCTCAGCATTAGTTCCTTGTAGTCTTACAATAATTGGAACTTTTATATTACCAATTGTTTTGTACGCTTGCACAACTCCATTAGCAACTCTATCACATCTTACGATTCCACCAAAGATATTTACTAAAATACCTTTTACGTTTTCATCTTTAAGAATGATGTTGAATGCTTTTGCAACTCTTTCTGCATCAGCAGTACCACCTACGTCAAGGAAGTTAGCAGGTTCACCACCAGATAACTTAATGATATCCATTGTAGACATTGCTAACCCAGCACCATTTACCATACAACCAACGTTTCCGTCAAGGTTTACATAGTTAAGTCCTGCTTCTTTAGCTTCTACATCAATTGGGTTTTCCTCAGAAGTATCTCTCATTGCTTCATAATCTTTGTGACGGTATAGTGCGTTGTCATCCAAAGTTACTTTAGCATCTACTGCTTTGATTCTATCTTCACAGTCTTTCAATACTGGGTTAATTTCAAACATTGAAGCATCACATCCTTCGTATGCTTTATACAAAGCAGCAACAAATTTTGTCATATTTTTCATTGCAGTTCCGCTCAAACCTAAGTTAAAAGCAATTTTTCTACACTGAAAAGCTTGAATCCCAACTTTAGGATCAATTTCTTCTTTGTGAATTAAGTGAGGTGTATTTTCAGCCACATCCTCAATGTTCATTCCACCTTCTGTAGAATACATGATGATATTTCTTCCTGTTTCTCTATTTAAAAGTACAGACATATAAAACTCTGAACATTTATCAAAATCTGGAGCATATACATCTTCCGCAATTAAGACTTTATTTACTTTCTTTCCAACACCATTAGTTTGAAGCGTAACCAAGTGATTCCCAAGAATACCCTTTACTTTTTCGTTTACTTCACCTAAACCTTTAGCAATAACAACACCGTGAGAACCAGTCTCTTCACATGTCCCTTTACCTCTACCTCCAGCGTGAATTTGAGCTTTTACAACATACCATCCAGTTCCTGTCTTTTCAGTCAACTCCTTTGCCGCTGCTTCCGCGTTATCTATGTTATCAACTACAATTCCTTCTTGCACAGGAACGCCATAGCTCTTTAAAATTTCTTTTCCTTGATATTCGTGTAAATTCATAACAGATTTTATTGTTTGCCCAAAAGTAATTATTGTAATTATTTTAAACTGCCTTATTTCATATTTTTTTTGAACGTTTAATTCACAATTAACATTGATTATAAAAACTTAACATATAGAATGCGAATAGATATTACATTTGCAAACTTATGATTCACGAGAAATACAAGATAGATTTTGAGCAGGGAACAAGTGTCTTACACCGACTTACTAAAGAGGGTAACGACAAAGTAATCTTTTTAATTCATGGATATTTTGAAGATGGTAAGATCTTTTATTCTAAATCTGGAAAAGGTTTTGCTCCTTTTTTAGTTGAAAACGGATATGATGTATTTGTTTGTGATTTATTAGGCAAAGGAGAAAGCACACCCAAAGTCGCAAAGGGATTCAACCACACTCAATTTGAAATCATCACACGAGATATTCCTGCTTATATAAATAAGGTAAAAGAAATATCTGGGGCAAAACAAATTAATCTTGGCGGTCACAGTTGGGGAGGTGTAGTATTATTAGCCTATATGGCGAGAAGTAAAGACACTAGTATAAAATCCATTATAACTTTTGGTAGTAAAAGAAGAATAGCAAGAAAGAACATTAGAAAATTAATCCAGATAAACTTAGGCTGGACATGGTATGGCAAAAAACTAGTTGAAAAATATGGTTATCTACCAGCCAAACAAATGAAACTAGGTAACACGGATGAGCCAAAAGACTATTATAAACAAGCAGATGTTTGGGTGCGAGAAAAACAATGGGTAGACCCAGAAGATGGTTTTGACTACCATAAGAGTTTTGATTTTGAATTACCTCCATTACTTTTCATCACTGGACAAGGTGACAAAATACTGGGACATCCTAAGGATGTTAAACTATTGGCAGATGAAACTAATGGCACAAACATTACTTATAAAGTAATAGGAAAGAAAACAGGACACCTACATAATTATGATCATATAAACTTACTTACCCACAAAGACGCCCCAAAAGACCATTTTAAATTTGTCTTGGAATTCTTAGAAAAATTCAACTAACTTTGACCAAGTGATAAAAGTATCAGATATAAGAAAGAAATATGGCGACTTGGAAGTACTCCGAGGAGTTAATTTTGATATAAAAAAAGGTGAGATAGTATCTATCGTAGGTGCTTCTGGAGCAGGTAAAACTACACTTCTTCAAATTCTAGGAACATTAGACAAGGCAGATCAAGGATGCATCTCCTTTGAAGAAAAAGACATTTCCAAACTAAAGAATAACGACTTAGCCAAATTCAGAAATGAAAACATTGGTTTTGTATTTCAATTCCATCATTTACTACCTGAATTTACTGCGCTTGAAAATGTCTGCTTACCAGGTTTTATTGGCAAAAAAAACAAAAAAGAAGTGGAGAAAAGAGCCAAAGAATTACTAACAAAACTTGGTTTAGAAAGTAGAATGAATCATAAACCTGCAGAAATGTCGGGAGGAGAACAACAAAGAGCAAGTGTTGCAAGAGCATTAATCAACAACCCCAAGCTTATTCTAGCAGATGAACCTAGTGGAAATTTGGATTCTGAAAATGCCAAAGAACTACATCAATTATTCTTTGATTTAAGAAATGAAACGGAACAAACTTTTGTCATCGTAACTCACAACGAACAATTAGCAGATATGGCCGATAGAAAGATTACGATGAAAGATGGCGTAGTTTTGGTATAACACGCATTAAAATATATAATCAAACTTGAATATAACTAAATCTATACTTTTTATTTCACTATCTCTTTGGATATGTGTAAATAGTTTTGCTCAATCTACAAGAGAAAAAATTGAAACGCAGGAAGCACTCATAGACAATTTAGATTCCCAAAAAGAAAAAGCTCTTAAAATCTGGGAAGAATTAAAGTTAACATACGTAACTGAGAAACTTGATAAAATTGGTCAGCCTATTGGTATTGATTCTCTTCAATTGGTAAAACATCATGCGCTCCAATTAGGATATTCAGAAAAACACGAGCAAGCAAGTTGGGTGATGCACATGGTTTTACCAGATGTAACCACTGGTAATGTTTCTAGAACAAATGACTTTAGAGAAGATTCTTTGGTAACAACAGGAACTGCTGTAAAAGATGACTATTGGTATAGTGGTTATGACAGAGGTCATTTGGCACCTTCAGCTGATTTTAGATGGTCACAGACTGCGTTAAGCGAATCTTACTTCTACTCTAACATGTCTCCTCAATTACCAGAACTTAATCGTGAGAAATGGGCTGAATTAGAAAATGCGATAAGAGATTACGTAATCCATTATCAAGATGAAGTGTATGTCATCACAGGTCCAATTTTGACTGACTCACTCCCTACAATGAAAAATGAAGGAAGAAAAAATGAAGTTTCAATTCCCAACATGTTTTACAAAATTGTACTTGATATTTCAGGAGATACTACTACGGGAATTGCATTTGTTATGCCAAACGGATACTGCGCCTATCCCGCACTTAGTTATGCTACAAGTATTGACAAAGTAGAAGAATTAACAGGACTTGACTTTTTTGCATCTTTAGATGATGAATTGGAGAACAAATTAGAATCAAATTCTGACGCCTCACTATTCAATACAAGAGGAAGCGAAGGTGAGGTTCTTCCAATCAATCCTACTACTCTCCCAAAAGGAAAAATCAATACCGTACAAGCTCAGTATAACATAGGAACAAAAAGTTGTGTATGTGGTACGGTTGTTTCAACAAAATTTAGTGAGAAATCTGGAGCAACTTTCTTAAATTTGGACAAGAAATTTCCAAATCAGATTTTCTCAGTAACTATTTGGTCTAAAGCAAGATCAAATTTTAGTTATAAACCTGAGGATGAATTATATGGTAAGAAAGTTTGTATTACCGGAACACTTGAATCTAAGGATGGCACACCAACAATGAATGTTACTACAGAAAAAAATATTGAAATTATAGATAATGAAATTGAATAAAATAATTTTTACGTTAACCATTTGCCTACTATCATTGGCAACAAATTTTGCTCAAAATAGAATAGAAGAACTTTCCGAAACGGCAAAAAAAAATGATTATGCAATATTAGAAGTTCGTCTTAACATGGAAGATGAATTCAGAACACTAGAAGGAAGAGACACACAAGGAATGTCCAGAATAGCACTTTATACAGGTTTAAATAAAGATCAAGAACTATTAAACAAAGGATTTTTAGGATACAACCAAGTTGTTCAATACCTAAACGAAATGAAAAACAATGGCTGGATATTAGAAGATACATATTCCATCACTGGAAGCTTTTTAATTTTAAATCATTACGTTTTTCGTAAGAAAAAGTAAACACCCATGAACAAAGGTGCGAGTTGGAGTGATTTATTGGACAGAGCAATACAAGCGGCTATTGATAAATTCTTAAGTAATTTTGAATCTAAATCTAAAACTTACCAAAAGCACAAATCTTCTTTTGACAAGTATGCGCAAACAAGCACAAAAAGTGAGCTAAAGAGTAAATTTGCTAGTAATCTTCTTGTTCTTACTGCTGCCGTAATGAAATCTGACGGTAAAGTTCTAAAAAGTGAGTTGGAATTTGTCAAAAAGTTCTTTTACGAGCAGTTTCCCAAAAACTTTGCTTCGATTAGAATTAAAATGCTTAAAGACGTCCTTAAAATGGA
>JBFHGR010000159.1:0-6074 GCA_041583015.1 Parvicella sp.
TACATAACCTGCACTGCCATCACTATCTGGAAGTGTAAACAATAATATTGTTATAATTCCGATAACGACAAGCCAATAATCGTTTTTCGAAAAAAATGTTTTTGTTTTTGCTACATTCCTTCTAAAATGGAGGTGTATATTTTTGATGCAAACAAAAATTGTAATGATTAAAATAGCACCAAGGGTATAACTAATAACTAAATTAATTGGGCTTTCACTCATTTCTGAAAAGACCAACGCTGGCCTAAATTTAATAATCCAATTAAATAGTTCGTTGGTTTCTATATAAGTGTAGTTATCAATTCCATTTCTATTTTGGAAATACAACATAAAAAGAATAAGAAATGGAAGAGATATTAGAGTAATTAAGAATGTTTTTTTTATACCGATGATTAAGTGATTTTTAATATGCTCTTTGTTTAGAATCATATTGTAAAAGGATGTCCACAAAACTTGAATGCCTATCA
The DNA here is from genome assembly GCA_041583015.1 of Parvicella sp. Classification (GTDB taxonomy): domain Bacteria; phylum Bacteroidota; class Bacteroidia; order Flavobacteriales_D; family Parvicellaceae; genus Parvicella. The sequence goes on from JBFHGR010000159.1 coordinate 468, forward strand.
AAATCATTAATATCGCAAATACAAATATGTGAGAAAAATAGGTGCTTAATATTAAAACAAAAAGAATTACAATATTTTTATATGACCATTTGGAGTTGTAAAATTTAATCCAATAACCGGCAGCAACAAACATAAAAACTAAAGCCAATGAAAAATTATAAAAGCCAAGTAGAAATAAGTAAGTATAGGTAAAAGGAAATATAAAGTAAGTTACTATTTTGTTGGAAGGGTTAAGTTGTAGAATTAAATACCTAAATGCATACGGCAGACCAATGAGATATATGATTAATAGCGTTTTTTCAGCAAGATATGCAGGTAAAAATAGATTGAAAAATGCTAAAATAATATGTCCAGACCAGTTAGGTACAGGTTCAGTATTTATTGCGTAAGTACTCTGTAAAAGTTCATTGTTGTCACCTAATAATGAAAGTACTAATTGAGAGTTGTATAAATGTGCCGCTCCATCCATTGTTGGAGTGAAAAGTCCAAAAAGTATTGGCAATAAATTAACTAAGCAAAATATTAGAAATATAAGTTTCTCGGATATATTGATGTTAATAAATTTCATTTAACCGCAATGATACGAAAAATTGGGTGTACAACTTTAGAAAAATATTAATCAAATATCACATCTTTACAAATACTTTATTGATGGCATTAATATCATTTACACATTGAATGGTGTAGATTCCATTTGGTAAATTTGAAACGTTTATTTGGCCTTTATTCATGTCATTTATGTTTTTGGAATAAACCATTTTACCTGATATGTCAATTATCGTTATGGTTGCTGTCATCTCTTCATTGAGGATGAAGTTTAAGTTGTTGCTTGTCGGATTTGGAAACAGTAAAATATCATTATCTTTAATTTCTAGGTTTTGGCCATTTAACTCTAAAGTCCAAATGTCCCAATCACCATTATTGTATGCTACATCTGCGCTTTGAGACTTACTGTTGCCAGCTATTGCTATTGAACCAGAATTGGTGTAAATAGCATTCTGAATATCATCCAAATCGTGCCCCCCAAAAGTTTCTACCCATAAGACTTCTTCGTCATTAGCATCCAAATTAATTAGCCAACCATCACCATTTCCTTCGTTGTGATTAATATCACCATCTTCAGAATAAGTTATTCCAGCTAATAAGATTTCTGAATTGTTATTGAATGAAATACTGTAGATAAAGTCATTTTCTTTTCCGCCATATTTTTGCTCGCTGAGTAAAACGCCCTCATTCGACAGTTTTAGCAGCCAACCGTCTGATTTTCCAATAGAATTATTATCCTTAGAAAATGAATTTCCAGTTAATAAGATTTCTGAAGAGGGTAGTTCTATTAATGCAGTTACTTCATCATTCGCTATGTTGCCATAATTTTGTTGCCAAATAATTCCTCCAGATGAATTTGTTCTAACAATCCAAGCATCCCATTCACCATTGTTACCCATAACATCATAGTCAATAGAGTTTGAGTTTCCAGCAATAATAAGATCACCGTTTTTTGCTTCGATGACATCAACAGCGAAGTCATCATCCGATCCGCCATAATTATGTTGCCAAAGTAATTCTCCTTGTTCGTTTATTTTGATCATCCAGAAATCAGTTGATCCTAAATGAGTGATATTGTTTAAGTCAGTAGAGTAGGTGTAGCCAACTAAAATGTAGTTCCCATTTTTAAGTGAAATTATTTGATTTATCCTATCGGATGAATTTCCTCCGTAATTTTTAATCCAGATTAACTCACCATCTTGATTGTATTTAGCGACTAAAGCATCCTCTGATCCTAGGTTGTTAATTCCTGGAATGTTTTCACTTGCCGTCCAACCTGCTGCTATAATATTGTTATTTGAAGTAGTGAGACAAGAAAAGACATCTGCATCAGCACCACCTAAACTTACTTCCCATTCAATAATTCCATTAAGTTTGGTCTTAATTATTTTTGCATCTTCCCATCCGTAGTTGGAAGAGAAGTTCCCATCACTAGAGTAACTATATCCCACAGTGTATAGTGCCCCGTCATTTCCTTGAACAATATCATTGGCAATGTCCATTTTAGAACCACCTATATTATTTTGCCAAGTCACTTTGTTATGTTGTGAGTACACATTACAAATTGTAAAAAATAGAATGATATTGATAAACGCTTTAATCAAATGATGTTACTTAAATTAATATTACGAAAGATTGGGATAACTTTCGCTTAACAATTTAGTAACATTAGAAGTGATTTGCAACTTTTAGATGAAATAATATTACTATTTCAGTGATGTGATGAAGAAGATTATTTTGCTTAAAAGGTTATTAATGATTTTATAATCTTTTAATGATTGAAATTGCGTGATAAAACACTGATTATCGTTTATTTATTGAAATTATAGTGTTAATTTTTATAAAAGGTATTACTTAAATTTTTGACTAACTAATACTTAATGATACGAAAGGTTGTCTTTCATAATTTTTAAGGGGGTGGAGTTATCAATAGTTTATGTGTATTTAGTCATTTTTCCTTTTCTACAATAGGCGAGGAGTGTTATCCCCAATTCCTTTGCATAGTCTATTGCAAGACTTGATGGCGAACTCACAGCGGCTAATATTGGAATTTTAGCACGAAATGTTTTGATGATTATTTCATAAGAAATTCGTCCACTTACCAAAAGAACTTTTCCGTCTTTTAGTTTATTGCTTCTTATTAAATTTCCAATTGCTTTGTCAACTGCGTTATGTCTGCCAATATCTTCTCTTACAGCGATTAACTCATCTTGATAATTCAAAATTCCTGCAGCATGACAGCCGCCAGTTTCATTAAAGTTATGTTGCAATTCTTTCATGGCTGCATATCCAGCTTCAATTGCAGATAAAGATATGTCTACAGAATTTACTACGGTGCCTGAAATTTCTGGCAATTCTGTTTTACCACAAACACCGCAGGAAGAAACGCTAAGAAAATTCCTAGCATTCATAAAGCCTTCACGTAAATGATCTTGGTCAATTACCACATTGACTTCATCTATTGCCGAAGTATTTTGCCACTCAAAGCCTACTTTACTAAAGTCTTTAATGATATCCTCCGAGTAAAGTAGGCCTGTAGCTAAATCATCATCAAACCCTGGCGTACGCATAGTCACCGTAAATGGATCACTATTTATACTAATACGCAACGGAGCCTCTACCGAGATGGCATCATTTACCGTTACAGTTTCAGAATTTGAGATTTTAACCCCTTGATATTTGACGATGTCTTTCAAAAAATTAAAATCTAATTAAAATTAGGCAATCTATGACAATCCCGAAATAACGCCATTATCATCAATGCTCATGTGTTCACTTGCCGGTGTTGCCGGAAGTCCAGGCATACGCATCATAACCCCCAATATTGGAATAATAAATCCAGCACCTGCTGCAAATTCAAATTCTCTAACATTTACATTAAAGTTAGTCGGTCTACCAATCAATGTGTCATCATCAGAAAATGATTTTTGCGTTTTAGCCATACAAACTGGAAGTTCATTTAACCCAAGAGCATCAATAGTCTTCAAACCTGTTAAAGCCTTTTTGCTAAATTCAACTTCATCAGCACCGTAAATTTCTTTGGCAATTTTTTCTATTTTTTCCTTTACCGGTAGTTTCCAATCGTATAATTGCTTGAAGTCATTTTTACCGGATTCAACTTCGCTAACTACCGCTTCTGCTAGGTCTGTCATTCCTTCTCCACCTTGTGCCCATCCTCTGGCTACAACAGCATTAACGCCAAGTGCTTTACATTTTGCTTGAATCAATTCAATTTCTTCTTGGCTATCGGTAGGGAATGCGTTAATTGCAACAACTGGGTTTAAACCAAATTTCTTACAGTTTTCAATGTGCTTTTCTAAGTTAGCAAAACCATTTTCTACTCTTTCTACACTTGCTGTATTGTATTCTTCTTTTGGCGCTCCACCATGGTGACGTAATGCTCTAATGGTCGCAACCAATACCAATGCTTTTGGTTTTAATCCACCAGAAACACATTTAATGTTTAAGAATTTCTCAGCACCTAAATCTGCTCCAAAACCTGCTTCTGTTACTACATAGTCAGAAAGAGAAAGTCCCATTTTTGTTGCCAAAATTGTATTGGTTCCTTGCGCAATATTAGCAAATGGTCCACCATGAATAATAGCAGGATTGCCTTCTAATGTCTGCACCAAGTTAGGCTTGATAGCATCTTTCAATAAGATAGCCATTGCGTCTTGTGCTTTTAAGTCTCTTGCGTAAATTGGTTTTTTGTCTAATGTAAAACCAATAAATATATTTCCTAACCTTGTTTTTAAATCTGAAAAATTCTCAGCCATACAAAGTATCGCCATTACTTCTGATGCAGGAGTAATATTAAATCCATCTTCTCTAGGTATTCCATTTGGAGTTCCTCCTAGTCCAATTGTAATTTGTCTAAGCGAACGATCATTCATGTCCATTACACGTTTCCAAACAATTGTTCTTGGGTCGATTCCTAACGATCTTGTTTTACTTTGAATGTTATTATCAATTAATGCAGACAACAAATTATTTGCCTTTTCAATAGCAGAAAAATCTCCTGTAAAGTGAAGGTTAATATCTTCCATAGGAACTACTTGTGCAAAACCACCACCAGCAGCACCGCCTTTCATGCCAAATACAGGACCTAAAGAAGGTTCTCTCAAAACAACAGTAGTCTTTTTACCAATCTTATTCAATCCTTCAGTAAGACCGATGGAAGTTGTCGTCTTTCCTTCTCCTGCTGGAGTAGGTGTAAGCGCAGTTACTAAAACTAAGTTAGATTTTGCAATTTTATCTTCATTGATAAAATTCAAAGGCAATTTTGCTTTGAATTTACCATACATCTCGATGTCGTCTTCTTCAACACTGAGTTTTGCTGCAATTTCTCTAATGTGTTGTAATTTTGCTGCTTGAGCTATTTCTATATCTGAAAAGTTGTGTGTAGTTGGTTTTGCCATTGTAATTCTTGATTTAATTTTGATAGTAGCGAAGATAATAAAGATAAGGCATATATTGGAATTTTTATAATTAGTAAAAAAAGCAAGTTTCAATGTTGGTCTTTATTTTTTTGTATATTGTAATATGTTTTCAAGAAGTTTATTGTTAAGTCTATCGGTTTTAATAGCCATGGTGACAGTATTTGCTCAAAGAGAGCACTCTGTTGGAGTAAAAGTTGGAGGCTTATATATGGACGGTTTCTATCTTGGTGAACAATCGTCAGTTAATGATTATAAATCATCTTTAAATTATCTTTTTTCGTATGAATTGAAAAAGGAAAAAACAAGATTGACATTTGAGATAGGTTATGTTAAGTTTAATGGGAGTTTGAGGCCTAATAGAAGTGCTTATATTTATGGGAAAGTTTCAGGAGATTTTTATTCGCACAATTTATTACTTTCATTAAACGGCAGTAAAGCTGGGAATCCTGATAAAAGTTTCCAATTATCACCTGTATGGGGAGTTCGATTATCCAAATCATTGAAGTCAAGTATTGTAGGAACAGAACTTATAAATACTTATAATCCTAATACAGGAGGAAGTCCACCAAAGGCATTTAAAATGCAAAAAAAATATCCTATTGGAATGTTTGCTATTTTAGTA
>JBFHGR010000160.1:0-6027 GCA_041583015.1 Parvicella sp.
ATGGAGCCTAATAGCCTAAGTAGGATCCTATTATCTATGGAAAAGAAAGGCTTGATTTATCGCAGGAAAGACAATCAAGACAAAAGAAAAGTATATATGTGCCTAACGGATCATGGCCTTAGTATGCGCAAAGACTCACTAAAGGCGGTTTTCACTTTAGAGTCTGCTCTTCATGAAACTATTGCACCAGAAAAAATGGAAGCCTTCTTTGAAGTTATGGAGAAAATACCTGACGCAATGGAAGTTTTTAAGGAAAGGTTTGAGAGTTTGAAAGAAAATTAAAATATGATTTGGTTCATCAGTTCGATAATACTCAATTTAACAGCGAATATTTTTATAGTACTAAGAGTAAAAGAATTTTCGGTTTTAGCAAGTTGGAAAGTTAAAACTAAAAACGGCTATAAATGGAATAGTGAATATCATGGCAAACCTTACTGGGCCGTCTTACTTCCTTTTATTTTAACTCCTTTTATATTCAACTATTTTGTAAACACAATAAAACAAGAGGAAGAAGAAGATTTAAAAAGAAGAAAAGCGGCATTGGAATATCAAAAAAACAATCCTCCCAAACGATAAGTCATGTTTCCAAGTTTAATAAACACCTTACAACCTTAATTAAACCGTCAAAAGGAAAACTAAAAACTATACCTTTTCTCAGCAATGAAATAATCAGCTACGGTCCTTCTTAAGACTGTAGGATTGACATCATATCTTCTACCAAAACGTTTCACCATCTTTCTTTGGATACCTTGTCTACTTCCTTCTGGTAAACTATCAATGGCGTTAGAAGCTGAATCACGGATTTTCTCTAATGAGTTATACATCTGCAATTTAAGCATTGCCTCAATTACTCCCATTTTCTTTTTATCGTAATTCTTTGATCGCAATTTCTCCACTCTCAATAATAAACTTTCACAGATATATGCTTCAGAAAGAATGTCAGACAAGTTCATGATTAACTCTTGTTCATCCACCATTTTTAATCTAAGTTTCTTTCCAGAAATACCAGAAATAGCCAAGAATAAACTTTTCATATTCTCTACTATTTTTTCTTCTGCTCCTACACTGTATGTGCTAGAAAATATTTGTTTTAAGAATGACATTGGTATTTTCTTACCTGGATTAATGATATCAATTTCCTTTTTCTTTAAGGCTCTTTTCATCAACTCACCAAAGGCCAACATTCTGTTGATTTCATTGGTCCCTTCGTAGATTCTAGTAATACGCGCATCACGATATCCCATTTCCACACCAGTTTCTTGACTGTATCCCATTCCTCCAAAAATCTGTAAAGTTTCGTCAATACAGTAATCCAACACTTCAGAACCATACACTTTTAGGATAGCACATTCAATGGCAAACTCCCTTAATGCTTTGGTTTTTGCTTCGTATTTATCAACCCCAGCATCTGTGAGTTCCTTTTCTTTGATGTCGATGTTTCTACCTGTTCTATAAATAGCACTTTCTGTAGCAAATGTTTTGGTAGCCATCTCTCCTATTTTGAATTTCATTGCTCCAAAATCAGAAATTGGTTTATCAAATTGGTATCTTTCTGTAGCATACTCAATAGCTTGCGTCAATCCATATTTACATCCTCCAATAGAACCCGCACTTAATTTTATTCTTCCAGAATTAAGAATATTTAAAGCAATCTTAAACCCTTCCCCTCTTTTAGAAAGTAAATTCTCAACAGGCACAGGACAATCATTAAAGAACACCTGAACAGTAGATGATCCTTTAATCCCTAATTTCTTTTCTTCTTCACCAATTGTTACTCCTCCAAAGGATTTCTCAACGATAAATGCTGATAGATTTTCATCATTATCAATTTTGGCAAAGACTATAAACACATGTGCAAAACCACCATTGGTAATCCACATTTTTTGCCCATTCAAGATGTACTTTGTTCCATCCGAAGATAGCACCGCTTTTGTCTTTCCTGAATTAGCATCAGAACCAGCACCTGGTTCAGTCAATGCATATGATGCTTTCCATTCTGCACTTGCTATTTTAGGTAAGTACTTGGCTCTTTGCGCATCTGTGCCGTAATAAACAATGGGTAATGAACCAATTGAAGTTTGCGCTCCAATGGTAGTTGCAAATGAAAATCCAGAAGAAATTGCTTCTCCAAATAATAATCCAGTGTTAAAGTCTAAATCCATCCCTCCGTATTCTTCAGCAATGGACAAGCCACACAATCCCATTTCAGCAGATTTCTCTAACAAAGCAACAATTTCCTCACGATCCTTGGACGCCTCCAATTCTCTCCCTCTTGTTTTCATTGGGTTGATGATTTCTTGTTCACAGAAATCTCTTACCATATCGCGTATCATCAACTGTTCTTCAGACCATTCTTCTGGAATAAAAACGTTACTTGCTGACTCTTTTTTTACGATAAACTCTCCACCTTTTGACATAGTACTTTGCTTTTTGACTTGTGATTTGATGTCAAAGATAAAAATATTTACAATGCATGCATTGTATTTTGAAATTTTCATAAAAAAAACCCATTACAAATGAATGAAATGAGTCTCTATAAAGTTACCAAATGGCTTTTTTTACTCTTTCAAAAATGGTACACTGATAGACTCAGTTGAAGAAAAAATCTTAAGCAAATACATACCATTTTCAAAATCGGACAGATCAATTTGATTAGTCAATTGCTTAACATGAAAGACAATTCTCCCCGTCATATCATAAACTAAAATAGCATCAAATTCAATACTAGAGTCTATGTTTAACATACTCTTTGCGGGATTTGGATAAATGTTTAAAACACCAACATTGAACTCTTGAGTTCCTACAGCTCCATCGCAGGAATTACCACAATTAATACTATAAGACGCAACTGAGTCAACGCTAGACCAGTTAGCATTAGAATATGCCGTGTCATCTACTTGTATACAATTCAAATCTGGATTATTAGCTGCTGAAAAATTTGTGATTATATTGTTGTTGCCATTCTTCATATTCAAACATGATAACTCATTATTTGAACAATAAACTCGCTTAAGATCAGAGTTCTCAGATAAGTCTAACATTGTAATTTGATTATGATGACAAAATAAATCATATAACATTGGATTTAAATCTACTGTCAAATTACTCAGTAAGTTATTATTACATACAAGTTTTTCAAGATTTACAAGTTGATCAACATCAATATAAGTTAAGGAATTATCATTACAAAATAAGAAATAAAGAAAAGTATTATTGGACACATCCAAGGCTGTCAAATTATTATAACCACACCATAACTCTCCTAATTCATGATTTTGGGTTACATCCAAAGAGGTTAATTCATTACGGTCACAATAGAGAAATTCCAAATTTTGATTTTGTGTCACATCTAAACTTAATATATCATTATCATTACAATCGAAAGCCCAAAGAAGAGAATTCTGTGTAACATCAATTACTGTCAAGTTATTATTGTAGCAATACAACACAATAAGTTCCACATTATTAGTAACATCCAGAACAGATAGTTGGTTAATCTCACAATTTAAATATTCTAGTTCTAAGTTCTGAGAGACATCCAATACACTTAACTGATTCTTACTGCAATCCAATTCGAGCAAACCTGTATTTTGAGAAATATCAAGAGTGGTCAACTGATTATTAAAACAATATAAATATAACAACAGGGTATTGTTTGTCAAGTCCATACTTACGATGTCATTACCCCAACAATTTAAAAAGTTCATTGCTGTAAAATCCTCAATACCTGTCAAATCTATTATACCAGATTGGCTTATATCTAGACTTGTAACCGTGTCTATGCTATTTGTAAAAACAGCCCCATCGGGCACACCAATGTCATACCCTAAATCAATTAGTTTTTGTTCAAAATTGATATCTGGAATTAAAGTAGTTTGAGCAATATTAATATTACTAATAAATACGACCGCTGTAAAAATGTAGAGTAATTTCATAAGATTATCTTTTGATTTACAACTAAGTTAAAAGAAACAGAGCTATTATATATATGTCAACATTTCATCGGCATGTTTTATTTCTTTAACGGTACAAAAAAGGCTCATTACCAACAATTGTAATGAGCCTTTATATAATTACCTATTTCTGTATAATAGGTGGTTTCCTAATTAAAACGGAAGATCATCTTCTTCGTCACCAGCAGGAGCAATAGCAGTATCTGGTGCTTGTGGAGTTGGTGCAGCAGCAGGTGCAGCTCCAGATTTATTAATTTTCCAAGCTTGAAGATTCACGTAATACTTACCATTATATTCGTTACCTCTTACATTAAATGATACATCCACATTATCACCCACAGCAAATGCATCCAAAGCAGCAGCCTTATCCTTTACAGCTTCAAACTTCACATCCTGAGGATATTGCTCTTGAGTAGTAACAACAAATTCTCTTTTTGAAAATCCTGAATCCCATGTTTGAGTTTCATTGATTAATTTGATTCTGCCTTCAATTTTTAATTCCATCTTTATTCTATTTATCTATTTTTTACTTAATTATTAAATGCTAATATTGTTTTCCAAGCTTCCAACAGTTGTTCAGTCATTAAATACTGCTTTGCTTTTTTATACAACTCCTTTTCTAACTGAACTTGATCGTCTTCGTAATCCATAAACAAGTCGCTCAGTTCCATTAATTTAAAATCATTCACATCAGTTTCGTCAGGTAATTCTTCAATACCGCCTAGCTGTCCTAATTCATTTGGGCTAAAATCTCCACTTGCTATCACATCACTAGGAATATTATCTACGCCAATCCCTTGCGTAGTAATTGGTTTTGTTATTTCAAACATGGACTTCTCATCCGCTCTACAATACCAATTACCTCCCATCCTTGCTACCAGGTCAATCTTCTTTTGATCAATCATATCGTTAGCATCAAGCACTTCTTCATTAATGTGAATCTTCAATACTTCACAAATAACTAGATTACCTGCTCCACCACCTTCCCCAAGCGCTTTCACTTCAGTAACCTTACATTCCATTTGAACAGGGCATTCCTTCACTCTAAATGGCTTAACCACTTCTGACGCAACAGGCGTTAATCCTGCTTTCACAAACTCATCAACGCCTTTTTCATAAGGTGAACTTGCTAAAGACATTTGATGAACCACATCATAATTTACAATATTGATAACAACTTCAGGAACTTCTAGCACATTCAACAATGTATCTTTTTGCGCTCCAGTTCTCCCACTATTAGCTGGAGAAAAAACTGCAACAGGAGGATTTGAACTAAAAACATTAAAGAAACTAAAAGGCGCCAAATTTCTGTTACCTTCCTTATCTATAGTACTCGCAAAACATATAGGTCTAGGACCTACCGCACCTAGTAAATAGTGATGCAATTTAGGGTTCTTTGTTATGGATGTATCAATTGTTAACATGGTCCTTTTATTTATGATTAGCAAAGGTAGTTTTTACCTATTTAAAAATAAAAAAGAGTTATTAACGATTGTTAACTAAAATTAAACATCTTCTTTAGAAAATGAAAAATCCACCAAGGTTTTCAAATCAACCTTTCTTCTAGTAGGAGCATATTCAGCCCCGATGATTCTTTGAAAAGCAGAAGCCAATTGCTCAGGCTTTTTGAGATCAATTTCTTTGGCATTAATCTCTACAATGGGGCAATTACACATTTCAAATAAGTACTTTTCATAACCAGTATGAATTCCATCCAAATAATCTTCCCCCATGGACAGTTCATAATCACGCCCCCTTCTTTTTATGTTTTCTAACAACTCGGTAGTTGTTCTATTTAAATAAATGATTAAGTCTGGCTGCGGTTGTTGCATCAACAAGCGCTTGGCAATTGGTTCATACAATGCAAAATCCTTTTTAGAAAGATTGTTCTTAGCAAAAATCAAACTCTTTTGCGGTATATAATCTGCAATTATCAAATCATGTTCTTGTTTATGAAAATTGCTCAACTGTAAACTCCTATCTAACACAAATTGAATTTCTGTGTTTATCGCAAAAGAAGGGTTTTTGTAAAATTCTTTCAGAGATGCATTCTCCTCAAATTGTTCCATTAATA
>JBFHGR010000161.1:0-5955 GCA_041583015.1 Parvicella sp.
TTATTCATGAAATCTTCAAGAACATGCTTGACTCATTCTATGTGGAGGAAAAGTATGTCAATTTACTGAAAGGTATGCTAGAGGAGCAGGTAACTAACTTTTTTGATCAGAAAATGGAGCAAAAGAAATATCTTAAAATTAATATGGGTGAGATAAAAAAGAAAATTGATAAAGTAGAAGAGCGTTATGCGATCGGAGAAATCGATAAAACCTTTTACGAAAAATTTGTAAAAAAATTCAGCAAAGAACAGGCTCAGATACGCAAAGAACTGAATCAGACAACTCTGGAGAGTTCGAACCTTAAAAAAGTAGTGGATTATACCCTGAAGATATGCAGAAACACTGGTGCTTTGTGGAATGATGCTAACATTCATACGAAGCGAATATTGCAGGAAATGGTCTATCCAGAGGGAATTTCGTACGATCGGAATACAGATGAAGTTCGAACTTTTAGGGTAAATGCCTTTTTTGCATTAGTCCCAGAGTTAATAAGGGTTTTGAAGGGAAAAGAAAAAGGGGAATTGACTATTTCTAATCAATTCCCCCATCTAGGGTGGAAGACGGGACTCGAACCCGCGACATCCGGCACCACAAACCAGCGCTCTACCAGCTGAGCTACATCCACCGTTTCTCTTTAACTTCGTTGCCGAAGCGTTTATCGAGGGCGCAAATATAGTAAGAAATCATATTACTCATAATTTTTTATTGAAAAAATTTAAAGTTTTTTTTCTCTTTATTCTTAACCTCATTAAATCAGCGTGTTAGTAGAAGTTGTTTTTATCTTATCACATTGAAGAAAAAGGTGAAAACTAAGGAAGATTCAACTGGATAACCTTTTTTATTTCACTGTAATGTCAAATGATACAGCAATATTTTTTGCAATTACTAGTGATGGTAGTTTACCTAAATTATAATTGGTTCTATCAATATTGAAACTGCCAGTTGCTCTGTTGTTTTGGAACTGAAAAGGAATCTCAACAGTTTGTTTATTGCCAGCAATACTTAATGCTCCTTTGGCCCAAATGACACCATTCTTTTTTGATAGTTGAGAACTTTTGAATGTAATGACTGGATTTTTCACTTCATTAAAAAAGTCGTCCTTTTGTAGATGTTCATCTCTTTTTGCATTTCCAGTATTAATGTCTTTTATAGGAATGTTAATACTGATATTACCGTTGGATAAGTCGTTTTCATTGAATTCTGCTGTCCCTGTAATATTGGAAAACTTTCCTTTTACATTGATTAATAATAATTTTTTTACGCTGAAATCAATTTTTGAATTTGATGTGTTTATTTGCATGATACTAAAATTTAAATCGTTTTTAATTTGTTTTTATATGTGCAAAATTCCATCATTTACACTCCACATGCATTGAAGTAGATTAAGAAATTCAAAAAAAACGGATTATTTTCCTTTGACGATTTCTCGTCTTATTTTACTCAAAGCTTCTGGCGTAATACCAAGAAATGACGCAATCATTCGTTGTGAAATTCTATTAGGCAAGTCTGGATAGGTTTCCAAAAAGTATTCATACCTGGTTCTTGCGGAAGCACTCATCATTAAGATAAGTCGTTTTTGCAATGTAGCAATTCTTTTGAAAAGTAATTTTGTCGTTTTAGCATACTGCTCTATTGTAAGCAAATTGGAAATTTGGCTTTTACCATCAATTAAAACTACTTCCGAATCTTCTATGCAATCTATGTATAATACAGCAGCGGTTTCCAAAGTAAAAGATTCTATATCACTTATTATCCAACCTTCTGGAGCAAACATAAATATATGCTCTTTTCCTTTGCTGTCTATCGTGTAACTTCTTAGTAGGCCTTTTTTAACATACATTGATTTTAACACAGTGTCACCTGCCTGTTGAAGAATCGTTCCTTTTTTATAGGTTTTTACATCTTTGTTAAGGTCGGTGTTTAAAAATTCCTGGATATTTTTCATAATCTAAGGACTAATTTAACATAAAATTTTCCATAGCATTGGAAATTCTATCTAACGCCTTTTCTTACGACCCAAAATGTGTGGTTTTCATAAAAGTAGTTTGGAAATGGCAATTGAAAAACTAATATCCTATTGCATTTATAAAGAAAGTATAAAAGTTGGATTTAACTTCTGTATTTTACTTCAATGGCATGAAGTTCTAACAATGGCTTTAAGAATTCTTCCAATTCAGACATGTCTAATTGACTGGCAGCATCACAAAGTGCATCACTTGGGCATGGGTGACACTCTACGAATAAACCATCTACACCAGATGCAACACCCGCTCTAGCCAATGTTTTTAAGTATTGTCTTGCACCTCCATTTGGATCTGCACTCGGAATACCATATTTTCTGATACTATGTGTTACGTCAAAAATAACAGGATATCCTGTTTCACGCATGTGGTAAAAACTTCTTGGGTCTACAATTAAGTCATTGTATCCAAAAGCATATCCTCTTTCTGTCAGTAATATATTTTCGTTTCCTGTGCTTTCAATTTTAGCAACTGGCTTACTCATGTTCTCAGGAGCCAAAAATTGTGCGTGCTTTAAGTTGATTGCCTTACCAGTATTTCCAGCAGCAACAGCTAAGGTTGTTTGCATAACTAAATAGGCAGGGATTTGAATTACGTCACACACTTCAGCAGTGGGAGCCACTTGATCTGGATAGTGAACATCAGTCAATATAGGAAAACCAAATTCTTTCTTTACTTTTTCTAAGATTCTTAATCCTTCATCAATACCAGGTCCTTGATAAAAATCAACAGAACTTCTATTATCTTTCATGAATGAAGCCTTGTAAATGGTAGGTATTTTCAACTTCTCTGTCACTTCCTTAATCTTCTCGGCAGTTTTCATCATGATGCTCTCTTCTTCTATCACGCATGGTCCGCTTATCAAGAATAGATCATCTGCTCCACAACTTACATTTCCAATTTGTACTTTTTTTTCACTCATTTCTATTAATTTTGTGCAAAGGTAAACTAAGCCAAATAAAAGAAAGGAATTTGTAACCAAAAAAATATTAATTGGTTATAGCAACAACCATATAATAAAAGATAAATGAATAAAATTTTAACACTTTTTCTTGTTGCATGTGTCGCTATTCAATTGAATGCAAAGAAAAAATCGCCATTTGTTCCCAATTGCTCATTAATTTATGGTGAGAATGTATTTATGAGTCAAACGGAAGTTACCAATATCATGTACCATGAGTATTTGAGTTATATGAAGCCAAAATTGTCTGAAAAAGAGTATTTAGAATTGCTTCCAGATACAACAGTGTGGAGAGTAAAGAACTCTTATAATGAATCTTATGTAGAGTATTATTTTAGGCATCCAGCGTATAGAGATTATCCAGTGGTGGGATTAAACAAAGACCAGGCTAAAGGTTTTTGCAATTGGCTGTCTATTATTCTTACTCAAGAAAATAGAAAAAGAGATGAATCCAATGTAGATAGCGTGCTTGTACGTTTGCCAACAAATTGGGAATGGACATGGGCGGCACAGGGCGGACATGAATATTATGAGTACCCATGGGCAGGACACAACTTAAGATGGGAAGATGGAAAGTATCAAGGTTCTATACGAGCTAACTTTGTGCGTGGTAAAGGAGATTTCATGGGAATGGCAGGAGCTCTCAATGATAATGCAGATATTACAGCCCCAGTGAGGTCGTATTGGCCTAATGATTTTGGGTTGTATAATTGCGCAGGCAATGTTGCCGAAATGGTTTTGGACCAAGAGGTCGCAAAAGGAGGAAGTTGGTACTCTTCAGGATATGATATACGTGTAAAGTCAGAAATACCATTCACAGAACCATCTTCTCAAGTTGGGTTCAGATACTTGATAGAAATTAAAAAACTTAAACCGATTGAAAATAAAAAGCGATTAACTATTGATGACAAATGGTTTAAGAAAAATTTTGTTAGGCTTACAGATTCTATGTACATTCAAAAATATGAAGTGAGCAATGAGTTGTTCAATTTATTCTTGAATGAAACCAAAACTGTAAAACAAGATACAACACTTTGGAATGAGCAATTCCCTTATAGCGATTGGTTGAGTAATAATTATGCTTGGCACACTACCTTCAATACTTATCCAGCAGTTGGTATGTCTCGTGCTCAAGTTGATTTATTTTGCAAATGGCTTTCTTCTAAATTGGAAAAAATTGTCCCTAATTTTAAAGTAGAACTTCCGAATGAAAAAGAATGGATGGAAGCAGCAAGAGGAGGTCTTGATTTATCGCCTTATCCTTGGGGCGGACCATATATCAGAAATTCCAAAGGATGTGCTTTGGCCAATTATAAATATGTGCCTGAGAGTTTCTCTACAAGAGGTTCTGATGGTAAGTGGGAAGTAATTTATCCAGAAGGTAGGCACGATATGTTTGGAGCCGATTTTGACGGTACAATGGCTACTTCAGTTGTTGATTCTTATCATCCCAACGGTTATGATTGTTATAATTTTGCAGGAAATGTAAGAGAAATGATTGCAGAAGTTGAATTTACTAAAGGTGGAGGTTGGAAATCTGAAGAACATTTTTTGCAAATAGACGCAAGAGAATTTTGGAATGCAAAACCATCTGCTGAAGTTGGGTTTAGGGTGGTTTTAAAATAGGTTTGTGGTTCATGGTTCATTGTTTGTTGTTCGTAGTTTGAGGTATGATAAATTGCATCTAACTATACTACTAAATCATATCTAGTACTCGTTGATAACGAGGATACTTGAGAATCGCGTTTGCAACGCGAGCATTATTTTTACTTAAACAGGCTTTGCAAACGCCAATCTAATAAACCCTCGTTGCAAACGAGGATGAGAGGAGGAACCTCAAACCTCAAACCTCAAACTATTTAACCAATAATAAATGAACACTATCAAATTATAAGACTGTCATGGAATTTCTACCTTTAGTATTACTTTCGTAAGGTGAAAATTTGGCAAAGCATAAAATCTAGAACAACCAAAATAGGTAAATGGTGTTGGCGAAAGAAGTATTACTTTCTTGCTGCTTGGGCTATTGTTTTTACCATTTGGCTATTCTGTACGCCAAAAGAGTTTTTCAAAGATCCTACTTGTACTATTCTTACTGATACAGAAGGTAATATTCTCAATGCAAGAATTGCCGATGATGGTCAGTGGCGTTTTCCTCCGAGGGAAGATGTTCCATATAAATTTAAGCAAGCCATACTTCAGTTTGAGGATAGGACATTCTACGAGCATATGGGGTTTAGTCCGTCTGCTTTTGCAAGAGCAATGAAGCAGAATATATCGGCAGGAAAAGTGGTGAGTGGAGGAAGTACTATCACTATGCAAGTGGTAAGGCTAAGTAGAAAAGGCCAGGGGAGAACTATTTCAGAAAAAGTAGTGGAAGTTTTTCAAGCCACCAGAATGGAGTGGTCTTACTCCAAAGATGAAATTCTTGCCATGTATGCATCTTACGCACCAATGGGAGGTAACGTAGTGGGCATTGATGCAGCAGCATGGCGTTATTTTGGAAGAACAGCAGAAGAATTAAGTTGGGCAGAATCAGCGCTTCTGGCGGTACTTCCCAATGCACCTAGTTTGTTACATCTTGCCAAGAATAGAGCGTTATTAGTTGAAAAACGCAATAGGTTATTAGATAGATTACATGATATTGATTTAATAGATGATATAGAGTGGGAGTTGGCTAAGTCTGAAAAGTTGCCAGGCCCACCTCCTGATTTGCCTAACTTCGCACCTCATGTCATTGACAAAGCCATCGGACGAGGAGAGAAAGGTAAGTGGGTACACTCCAACCTTGATTTTTTCTTACAAGAGGAAGTCGGTAAAATCATTAAATATCACAGCGATTTATTAGCGGAAAATCAAATTCACAATGCTGCAGCTGTAGTTATCGATATTGAAACAGGTAAAGAGGTTTCATACATATGTAATACTTATGATCCGAAAAATGAGAATGGCATTCAAGTGGATGTTATCAAA
>JBFHGR010000162.1:0-5859 GCA_041583015.1 Parvicella sp.
CAATTGTTTTCTCCTTTTTTATCAACTACTATTGCTTTTATGAAGCCAGCGTCAGAAAGTATTTTTTGTTGCCTTTCAGATTTTGTTAGACTTTCTTCTTCCGTATTAGTAGTATTGGTATTGGTGGTTTGTTTTGCTGTAGAACAAGATGTTATAAAAAAACTAAGCAAAATTATCGTTATATATTTCATCCTATTGATGTTACAATTGTTAGGGTTGCAAAGATAGTTGCTATTCTTTAAAGTGAAGTATGATTTGCGTCAGTTTCTATCTGTAGTCAACTTTAGTAAATTCTTTTGATGTAGTTTCTTATATGTAGAAAATTCTCGTTTTGATACATTATCTTTGCACATTCAAATTTAAATGTAGAAGATTATGGCAGCTAACGAAGACGATTTTAAGAAAGTAATATCGCATGCAAAAGAGTTTGGTTTTGTATTTCCAAGTAGTGAAATCTATGATGGATTAAGTGCAACTTATGATTATGCTCAAAACGGAGTAGAGTTAAAAAACAATATCAAGAAATATTGGTGGATGTCTATGGTGCAAATGCACGAGAACATCGTAGGTCTTGATGCTGCTATATTTATGCATCCTACTACTTGGAAGGCTTCTGGTCACGTTGATGCTTTTAATGATCCTCTGATAGATAATAAAGATTCCAAAAAAAGATACCGTGCAGATGTATTGGTGGAAGATCACATAGAGAAAATAAGAGAGAAGAATAATAAAGATGTTGCCAAAGCTGCCAAAAGATTTGGGGATGCATTTAATGAAGAAGAATTTCGTTCTACCAATGCTAACGTATTAAGAAGAGAAGAGGAAATAAAGAAGATTGAAGCGCAACTAAGTGATGTTCAAGAAAGAGAGGATTTGGTGGCTTTCAAGCAATTAATTGATGACTTAGGGATTATTTGTCCAGTGAGTGGTTCAAAAAACTGGACTGAAATAAGACAGTTTAACTTGATGTTTGGAACGGAATTAGGTTCTGTAGCAGGAGATGCTTCTACCATTTATTTAAGACCAGAAACAGCGCAAGGTATTTTTGTAAACTACCTGAATGTCCAAAAAACAGGAAGAATGAAAATTCCTTTTGGTATCGCCCAAATCGGAAAGGCATTTAGAAATGAAATTGTTGCAAGACAGTTTATCTTTAGAATGCGTGAGTTTGAGCAAATGGAAATGCAATTTTTCATTCAGCCAGGTTCACAAATGAAATGGTATGAATACTGGAAAGAAACTAGAATGAAGTGGCACAAAGCACTTGGTTTTGGAGATGAGTATTACAGGTTTCACGATCATTTGAAATTAGCACACTACGCAGATGCTGCGGCAGATATTGAGTTCAAATTCCCATTTGGGTTTAAAGAATTAGAAGGTATACATTCACGTACAGATTTTGATTTGTCTCAACATGAAGAACATTCTGGAAAGAAATTGAGATACTTTGATCCAGAGTTGAATGAGAGTTATGTGCCATATGTATTAGAAACTTCAATTGGAGTGGATAGAATGTTCTTGGCTGTTTTTAGTACGGCTTTAAAAGAAGAAGATTTAGGTGATGGAAAATCAAGAGTAGTATTAAGTCTTCCTCCGGCATTGGCTCCCATCAAAGCGGCTATTCTTCCTTTAGTAAAGAAAGATGGTTTGCCAGAGAAGGCAAGAGAGATTATGGATGTTTTGAAGTTTGATCATAACTGCATGTACGAAGAAAAAGACACCGTAGGAAAGCGTTACAGAAGACAAGATGCTATTGGTACTCCTTTCTGTATTACTGTAGATCATCAAACTTTAGAGGACAATACGGTTACTATTAGAGATAGAGATACTATGGAGCAAGAGAGAGTTGCTATCGAAAGTTTAGTAAGTATTATTGGAGAGAAGGTTAGTATGACTAAATTGTTACTTGGGTAGTCAAATAACAGTTAAATGATTGTATGGCGGATTGGTATTTTGATGGCTTAATCTTTCTTGCCTATTTTATACGCAATGCCAATTGCACTGTGAAATGCTTTGGGGAAATTGTTCATGTATGAATCAAATCCGTTTAGATAAACCGTAAGGCTTGGTTCTACTTTGATAAGTAGTTTGTCATTGAGTTTGTATGCTATTCCAAGGCCAATATTACCTCCAAGTAAAAATGAGCGAACACTATTTGAGGATTTGACATTATTATCCTCATGCAATGTTTTGTCATCTTCGCGAATTTTTATGGAAGACATTATTGTAAATGAAGAGTAAAAACTTGTTTTATCTCCTGAGACTAATCTTAATTTTACGAATAATGGAATTTTTAAATAATTGATGGAAATATTTGCAGATTTAGCTATCGATGGGTCAATTGAATCATAGAAAATAAATGAATAATCTGATTGGTAAGCTACTCTGGTCAAGTTTACTCCAAATCCAAAGTCTAATTTTTCGTTCTTTGAGCGTGTCACCTCTAATCCAAATGAATATCCAATTTCGGAATGATATGTATGATTAAAACCTTTTGGAGATTTTATAGAATAAAAGTTTGGCGATCCGATGATGCCAAGCGACCATCCTTTTTCTTGCGTGAAAAATGTTGTGCTAGTAAGTAATAGAATAAGAAATGTCTGTAATATTTTTTTCATTGATTTTAAAGAGAAATTATGAAACGTTGCAAGATTAGATTTATTCAATGACAAATCTTTTAGTCTTGTTTCCATCATCAAAATGAAGCACAAAAGTGTAAATGCCTGACGATAAATTGATATCAACAAGTTCTTCTCTTGATATGTTTGCAGATTTCTCGAACACCACTCTTCCCGAAAAATCATAGATTTGATAGGAGTTTATCTTCTCAAAAACTTCTTCATTTACTGTCATTCTGAATTTGCCGTTGTTTGGGTTTGGATATAATTCAAATTCATTCTTGGTTATGTTTTCCTGTTCAAGCAAATCAGGATTGTTGGTTAGCATAATTTGATAAGCAAGACTGTCTAATTCAGGGTCTGGCTTAATGTTTTCAGTATTGGATGCTTTCTGGATTAAATTATTACAATAGGTGTTATTAGAGTTATTACCGTCTAAGTCAAGATAGATTTGACCAGCATAATCAATTAGGCCACCATTACAGGGGTAAACAAAAAGTACGTAATTGTACCAACCTTCATTTAAACAAGATTGTGAGCATAAGTTACTATTACATTGACCAGACCATAACTTGCCAGATTGTGTGTTTTGACAATAGCCATCAAATGAACTTTGATAGACTTTGTATCCCCACCTGTTGTACACATAGAGAATAGTCCTGTTCACACCAGTTGCGTCCAACTTGAACCAATCATTACTTCCTGGAGAGCCTATTGGTGTAATAGTATTTCCTAAAGGAGTAAGCAGCTGATAGTTCTCTTCTTGATTCCAAATTAAACTCTGTTTAGAATAAACGTTTTCGTTACACCAATTATTAGTCTTAATTTTAATGTTATAATCATGACATGATTCAAAATTATTCCATACAATATCTGGAATATTTGTAGAACTATTCCAACTATAATTGCAGCAGTTATTCGGATTTACATTATAGGTTGTGGCAAACCAAATTGCACCTGTTTGAATATCTGTCACTTGAACGTTGACGGTCTTAGTATATGGATTAAGAGTTAGGTTGAAATCTGCATGACATTTATCTGTATTAAAGGAATTAACTGTAAAACTAGGATTAGGGTCTGGATTATTATAGTACTGAACATTATAGGTAATATTTGCTGTGGACTCAAACGTGGGCGGAAATGTACTTCCATCAAAAAAACCTCCACAGAGTGGTGTCATGGTTAAAGTGTATTCAATATTTCCGTCTCCAGTAGGTGGTGGAGTAAAAGTTGGATTTGCTATAGTTGGATCGTCAAGGTAAGTAGTTGGTGACCATGAGTATTGCATGTAATCTTCTGCCAAAGCAGGTCCAAGAATTACATTATCACCATTACAACTGACGTAACTTTGATTGGGAGGTTTAACGTTTTGACAAGGGTTGAAAGGGGTACAACTTGGATCTATTAGAGTTTCAAAGTACGCTCCGTCCTCAGTGCTAAATCCAGGCTCTAGAACTACTTGAGTTCCCGCCCGGAACCAAACGGCATTATTACTTTTTATAAGAACCTCACCATTGTAAAATTCTTGACTAATATCTTCCCCTGCAATAATTTTTTCATTTGAACTGTAGACATGATTATAAAGGTCTGTATTTTGGAAAAGCCAATCTCCATCAGAGCAATTGTCTAATCCTAAATCAAAAATTCTGATATCATCAATGTCTAATTCGTTTACTCCATCCTTAGGATCGCCAGCATAATCACCAAAAAAACCCAGTACAACATAATTATATGGTTTGTTACTTGTATAATAGGTTACATACTTTCTATATTGATTTGTATTATTATTTTGTAAGTCAAAGTCAGGTGCAATTTGAGCTTTATCATGTTTGTCTGGTCTGATACGCCTATAGAATGTACATTGCTCTGGTTGATCTTCAAATAATCTCAATCCGAAATTCTCATTTGAATTATTAATATGTTCACTAATTCCTTTCGCATAAAACTCGACATAATAAACATGATTCTCAATCATACTGCTTTTAAGTTCACCAACAATATATTCTTTATTTCCACCACCACCCCAGCCTTTGGAATGATAAATTAAGGAGCCGTATCTGTTTCCAGACCTAGTTTGTCCGCTTTGACAATCTGCTGACCCAACTTTATTGCAGTTTGCTAATGGAATAGACCAGTTCAATACTTCATCCCAATAGGGTTGAGCCACCGAAACCAATTCATCTGGGCAAGTTCCACTGTAACCAGTTGCAAGATTACCACTTGCGTCTAATTCAAATCCAGGATTGACAACTTCATTTTGATTTTGCGCGTAAGTGCAATTTATCAACAAATAGATCAAAAGTAATATACAGTTTCTCATAATTCAAAAGTTTTTTATAATGCTAAAACCGAGATAATTACCCAGTGCCCTTTCTTTGAGATTGGTGTAATTGTAAAAATTATACAAATAGTAATTTAAGCTTATTGCAAATTCATTTTTAAGTTTTATGGTAATTCCTGTTTTTACAAATTCTTCACGCCCATATTTACCAACATAATCATAGGCACCTTTGCCCTGAAAAAGACCATTTGAATCAAGTAATACTTCTTCTCTCGTTATATTGTATCCATTTTTTTGGTAAAGAAAGGCAACACCCACACCTAGATTTATTTGATATTTCTCACCATAGTTAACTTGAAATAATAAAGGAAATGAGTGATCATGTCTTGATTGAAAAGATCTGTTTGAATATCCTAAAGTTGTTTTTAAATGAAATTTTTTAAAACTTACTAAATTCCTACCATAGTTTAACGAGTAGAGAATTCCTCTGCCAAGAAATTCTAATTCTACAAAGTTCTTTTTATTGGAATGAACTGAATCTTCTTTATGCAATTTATTAGACAAAGTTTTAGTAGTATTAACTTTACTGGCAATGCCAAAAAAGCAAAAAAGTATAAATGATATGGAAATTAAATATTTCAAAATATTATTACTTAATTTTCAATGCCTCAATCTCCTTCTGTTGCTGTATAACATACAAAGTCAACTCCTCTATCTTTTTCAATAAAATAGTTTCCATTTCTACAATGTCTATTTCAGATTCCATGGCTTCCTCTGTAGAAGGGACTTCTGGTAGGTGTTTGTTTACTTGTATGAATTTTTCTAAATCACTTAATGACATTAATTTATAGTCTGGTTCAAAAACGTAATCACACCATGTACTAGCCTCAGCAATAAATTTACATGCACGTACAGTACCAGCCACTTCCAGTTTGTGTGCAGGGTTAGTAATGCCAATTC
>JBFHGR010000163.1:0-5846 GCA_041583015.1 Parvicella sp.
CCTCCTTCGGAAGCAGCATAAACTCTAGGATTATCCGTACGTCCGTCTACAGTTGGCCCATATCCATTATCAATTGATAATTGAGATAGCCACTCACCGTCTAATGTTGACCGATCCATTTGCATTAAATTAACCTGCCCCCCAGTAGACAAATTAAAACCTCCAGATAACGTGATCGGAGAGAATGTGGACGGATCAGACCTTCCTATAATATATAACTTATTACAACCTCCAAAAGTGACATCATGAATCAAATCCCCATTTGTTGTATTATAATAGTATGAGGCGTGACTCAATGCTCCTGCAGATGTAAATCTAGCATAATATGCAGCATAACTAGAAAAAGAACTTCCTCCATTAAAACTTGTGTGAGTCGGAACTGTTTTATAATAAGCACCTCCACCTCCATTCATAGTAGGGAGATTGGAACTTGTAGTATTCCAAAACATTAACAGTTCCTGAGTGGTTGGATCAATTAATAATTTAGCATAACCTCCTTGCTGACCTTGTCTTGCATCACTGACATCACCACCATAAAATGTATTCCAAACCAGTGCTCCACCACTAGTAAATTTACCAAGCAGCACATCCGTCCCACCATTGTGTGAATTATCATTATAGGCACCAGCTAATGTCGTGATATGCTCATTTGCAACTGTACTATTGGTAGTTGACCAACTTGATTCTCCAATAAAAAATATATTATCACTATTGTCAAACCTACACATAAAATTCTCTTGCGAAGCAGGCCCACCAAGAAAAGTACCCCATACTTGAGCATAAGATGTGTTTGTTAAGAACAAGTACATATCTTTAAATCCGCCATTTGCAGCTTGATTATACGCTCCACCTCTTGCCATAATAGGCGGTGAACTAAAGTCATAAGCATCCATTATTATAGCGACCTGACCTGAACTTCCAACAGCGATACTTGGGTCATATCCTCCCCCTAAAGTAGTAAGGTGCTGTATAGCCCCAGTAGTTAAATTGAACCTAGCCCAAAAAACCTTATTCGTAGTCGTATTATAATACCCTCCTCCATTGGTAAAAGGTGCTCCTGCAGAGATTCTTTCACCTACAACATGCAAGGTATTCCCATAAGATGTAATCTGCTCAGAACCATACGTGTTATCACCAGAACTTCCTCCTAAATACGTTGCCCACACCAAAGCTCTTGAAGCATTGAACTTAGCAATATAGAGATCAGAACTAGAACTATATACTGAAGTATAAGCACCTCCAGGATTAACAACTGGGTAGTTATTTGCAGCACTATAAACCTGCCCATAAACAAAGTAATTACCAGAAGCATCCAAATGCGAAGAGACATAATCCAACGCTGCTGTAGTAGCAGCAGTAGCATTATAATATGTAGCCCATTCCAAAACAGGGTCTATTGTCAACGATTCATAGCCTTGTGCTTCAGTTGAAAAACGTAATATTCCGTCATCATCTAAACTATAACTAACCTCAACTTCATTACCTTGATCACCATCAATAAAAGACAAAGGAATACTTTCCTCCAAGTCCCTATATTTAGTACTAATTTTCAGTGTTCCGTCTTCCAAAGTCACACTTTCAGCCCCTTGAAATTCCAATTGAATATCTTCTATATTCGCATTTGAAGAGAGGATAAAATCATATTTAAGCCCCGATGAATGTTGATAAAACTTAACATCAATTCCTTCATATAAATCCTTGTACACAACATTTTGGAAGGATCCCACATCTCTAATGCCATTTCTTTTATTCAAGTAATAATGTATATCTCCCGCTTCCCTTTCTTGCCCAACTATTTCAACATTTGAATTGGAACCATGAAACAACATATCCATCCTTGTATACGTAGCCATTCGATGCTTTTTAACACTATCCAGAGCTGAAACATTCGAAGCATAAAGTGATTCATCTATTGCTTCAGGGGTTATAAAAGTATACACCACTTTGTCATGTTCAAAAAATACCGCAGTATTCTCGCATCCATAAAAATACTCCACTTGAGGGACGTAATTTTCTGACATATCCAAAACTTGTCCCTTATTCTCGACAAACTGAGAATAATTAGACACAAAAGAAAATAATACAGAGGTGGTTAATAGATAAGCATAAAACCTATTCATAGTAGTAGAATTAAAAATGTAGTAGTAATTGTAAAGTACCAAAAATATTAAAAATATTGAACTTTACTACCTTATATTGTAAAAATATATTATTTCAATGCAACAACCACAAACTCTCCCTTAGGAGGCTTAGACGTAAAGTGCTGAATTAGAGCACTTGGCGTCCCTCGAAGTGTTTCTTCAAATTTTTTGGAAATTTCTCTAGAAATTGAAATTTGACAATCCTCACCTAAATACTCTTGTGCTTCTTTTAGTAATTTCTCTACTCTGTAAGGCGACTCGTAAAAAACAATAGACTTGGTCAACTCTGCTAACTCCAACCATTTTTTCTGTCTACCTTTTTTGTGAGGTAAAAAACCTTCAAAATAAAACGTATCACACGGCAAACCACTATTAACTAGCGCTGGCACAAAAGCAGTTGCACCAGGTAGACAGTCAACTTCTATTCCTAATTCAATACACTTCCTTACCAACAAATATCCTGGATCTGAAATTGCTGGAGTTCCCGCATCTGTGATTAGCGCATAACCATTTTCACTTTCTTGAATTTGCTCAGCAATTCCTTCTACCAATTTATGTTCGTTATGCATATGATAACTCTTCATCTTAGTTCCTATCTCGTAATGCTTAAGTAGAAACCCACTGGTACGTGTATCTTCCGCTAAAATAAAGTCAACTTCTTTTAAAACCCTAATTGACCTGAAAGTCATGTCTTCCAAATTGCCAATTGGTGTAGGTACTACAAATAATTTACTCATAATTAAGATCTTGTAAGGACTATATAGTCTTGTAAAGCGGTTTTTAAGAATGTAATTTTCTTTTCAGGTGTTGCTGATAACCCAAGTTTATCGGCTGTTAAATCTGCCAACTCTCTCACTAAATTTTTGTGCGACTCGTTCGGATTCTTTTTTAAACGATCCATTGAATTCTTGATGAGCAGCATGTCATCATCACTTAGTTGAACTATACTTGGATAAGTTGGCACATAATCTTTACTACTTTTGATATTCAAAATATCCGTAATACTAAATTCATTAGACGGCCTCAACTTGATTAAAATAGTATTCGCTACACTATCCCCTAATCTTTGAGACCTTGCGTTAGAGAGCGAAACAATTAACCCTAATGCACCTACTGAGGCTATAATATCTATTATCCTAAAAGACCACCTTAAGAACAAATCACCAATAGAAGCATTATCTCCAGAAACATTCAACACTCTAATTCCTAGCGCCATTTTTCCAAATGTTTGTCCTCCCAGCAACGCTTCGCACAAAAAACTATAGAAAAACCCTGGCAACAGTAATATATACAAAAACAAAACGGAAACTTGCGTAAAACTATCCATCCCGACAGAGGACCCAGCAACTGAAGAAAAAAGAACTGTCACCAAAAGGAAATAAAAAAACACAATAACCATATCCAAAATACTTGCAACAACTCGCAGTAAAATTGGAGCAATCTCGTATTGAATTACAACATTATGTGAAGTTACTATGTCAGCAGTTTTCAAATTAATCCCAATTGGTTTTCCTCAAAATTAATGTATAATTTCACATTTCATTGAAATTTTGAATGCTTTTTATATAAATTCCTCATACATTTATGCTCCTGAATTTATACTGAGTGAAAGAAACTACATTCATCAATCAAAACAAAAAGAAATGGGCAAAGTTTGAAAAAATGTCCAAGACACAGCAAAACGACCCAGATGAAATGAGTCGATTATTTGTTGAGTTGACTGATGATTTAGCATATGCCAGAACTTATTACCCAAAAAGATCGGTACGAGTTTATCTCAACTCACTTGCACAAAGAGTGTTTCATGATTTATACAAAAAGAAACGAGAACCTTTTTCCAAATTTTTAACTTTTTGGACTAAAGATCTCCCACTCGAAATGTATCGTGCCCAAAAGAGTTTACTGGTTGCATTTGTAATTTTTATAATAGGTATGCTCATCGGCATAGTCTCTACAATTGACAACGAAGATTTTCTTGGAGCAGTAATAGGATATGATTACGTCCAAATGGCAGAAGGTTTTATAGCAGAAGGAAAACCCATGAACGTATATGGTCATGGACCAGAATCTATAACTTTTGGACAAATTGCCATAAACAACATGCGGGTGGCTATTGTTACTTTTGTGCTTGGCATATTCTTCTCATTAGGATCTGGAATATATTTGTTTTTCAACTCTGTAATGGTAGGTGCTTTTCAGTGGTTCTATGTTGTTAGAAACTTAACACTGGCCAGCTTTCTCACTATATGGATTCACGGAGCATTTGAAATCCCCGCTATCATTCTAGCCGCAGCAGCCGGAATAACTATGGGAAATGGGTTACTCTTCCCAGGAACACTGACTAGAATGCAATCTCTTATTATTAGTGCCAAACGTGGAATAAAAATGATGATTGGTATAATCCCTTTTATCCTATTGGCTGCATTTATCGAAGGTTACGCTACTAGAAACACGGTAATCACAACACATGGAGAACCTATTGCAGGAGAGTGGCCAGCCGCATTAAAGTGGCTATTTATTCTGGGTTGTTTTGCCATTGTCATATTCTACTTTGTTATTTATCCAATAATTGTAGCCAGAAAAACAAAATTTGATGGTAAGGTTATCGAGAAACCTCAATATAAAGAACCCAATCATATTAACTTATATAGAATTAAAGATGTCGGAGAAATTTTCACTGATACATTTATGAGTTACGCCAAAGTGTTTAGCACTTTTTTTAAGTTATTCTTAGTAACAATTGTAATTAATGTATTGTATATAATATATCTTTTTGAAAAAATACCATTTTTTGAATATCAATACGAGGTAACAGGCAATACATTTGTTGTATTTGCCAGAGGTGAAAAAATTCTGGACAATTTAGAGATTCTATTTACATGGAATCAATATTTTCAGTGGGATTTATTCATTATCCAGACACTGTTATTTGCTTTTAACGCAATAAATATAGTATATGTATTTAGACGATTTATTTCCAAAAACATCAATGATAAGTTTAAAGATTACATTGGTCTTGTAGCCAAATCTTTCATCCCTTTTACTGTAGCGTTTGCCATAATGGGAGGCATCACAGTTGCTGCTCCATTTGCATTAATGCTGTTATTGGGTTTAGCCACGCCATTACTCCTAATGTGGTCACTTCCTCTTGCATTGTCAAAAATTAGCATAGGCAAAGGTCTTGCTGAAGGTTTTAGTATGCCTTGGAAGTTTTTCTGGGGAGGTATTGGACTTTTCTTTTCATTACTCATTACCCTATTTATCATTTACACTTTTGTGGGAGTTCCTTTGGACATGTTTAAAGATATGGTCTTAGAATGGTTTGTACTGCCAATTGCGGACGAACCTCAATATATCTTTACGATTATTGATGCCTCTCTATACCTATCTCTTTGCCACTTAATTTTTCCTATTTTCATTATAGGATTTTCCATACTATACTACTCCATCAAAGAACAAGACGAAGCAGTTGGGATGTATAAAAAACTAGCCAATTTTGGCACAAAAAGCAAAATTTACGAATCACCTGATGAAGGATCTTTCTAGGATAATTAAAATATCTATGTTTTGGACTTTCTGTTTGATTGGTCAAATTGCTTTTGCACAAAGTTCGCAAGAAGAATACCTTAATTCCTCTCCTGACAAGGCTCAATTTAACCAAAATCAATGGGGCAAATTAAAAGGGAAAATGAAACAGGAATCATC
>JBFHGR010000164.1:0-5753 GCA_041583015.1 Parvicella sp.
AGAAGAGTATGATCACATACCACATATGCTAACTAACTTCAAACACTTAATAGCTTGTTTAATTTTATTATTTTTTGTTGGCGTAAAAGATGATATTATAGGAACTGCTCCGATGAAAAAACTAGTTGCGCATATGATAGTAGGTTTTATCCTAGTTGTACTTGCAGATATTAGAATAACTTCTATGCACGGTCTTTTTGGGTCTACTGCAATTATGGAAGATTGGCAAAGTTATCTACTCTCTTTATTTGTCTACGTGGTAGTAGTCAATGCAGTCAACCTTATTGACGGACTAGATGGATTAGCTGGAGGTATAGGTGTAATTATCGCAAGTTTTTTCGGCTTACTTTTCTTATACAATGAAAATGTACCATTAGCTTTACTGGGATTTGTTTTAAGCGGTGCTTTACTAGGCTTTCTTGTTTTTAACTTTTCACCAGCAAGAATTTTTATGGGTGATTCAGGATCATTAACAGTAGGCGCTATAATTAGTGTACTTGCCATTAATGCTGTAGATATTAATGTAGCAAAAATGCCAGACTGGCTGAATGGAAACATGCCCATAATTGTCATGTCAATTATGGTATATCCATTAGTAGATACACTCAGAGTTTTTACTATCCGAGCCTTCAAAGGAGTATCACCTTTTACTGCTGACAAAAACCACATTCACCACAGATTTATTTTACTTGGGTTCTCGCATAGACAAACAGTACTTTGGCTTTATTTATATAATATTGTCGTGGTATTTTGCGCAATTGCTATAGAACATTTCTTAAACATAGATATAACGCTTCAATTCTTAATTACTCTAGCCATTGCTGCATTGCTTGTCACCATTCCATTTATCATGAAACCAAAAACTATCC
This sequence comes from Parvicella sp., assembly GCA_041583015.1. Taxonomy (GTDB): domain Bacteria; phylum Bacteroidota; class Bacteroidia; order Flavobacteriales_D; family Parvicellaceae; genus Parvicella. The sequence continues at coordinate 870 of JBFHGR010000164.1, forward strand.
ATGCGTAAGTTCGTTTTCTTACATATAGTCATTTGTTTTTGTATCTCTATTAATGGACAAAATGAAATTATTCCGCTCAATAATGAGATTTATTACCCATGGGAAAAAAAACTATACAAAACACAAGAAAGCAATTTTCATTCTGGAGTAAAGCCCTACATAAAATCTGAAATAGCATTAATTCCAGACAGCGCTAAAATTCAAACTGGATGGGCAATTGGAAACACTTCCAAAACAAATAAATTAAACATCTCTCCTATCATTTCCGCTTCGCTTCTTAATCAATCTGGAAGTGAGTTGAGATACAGTTATGCTGGAGGAGTAAACCTTGATGCCAGTCTTGGTAAGAAAATAGGTTTCTCTGGAACTTATGCTTACGCCAACATACCCAGATTTAATTATTTAGACTCTAGTATCTTTATGAGAAATGCAGTTAATGGATTAGGCTATGATTTAGGTAATAACACTACACATTACGCAGAAGTCTACCTTAATATCATTGCCAATAAACATTTTGCTTTCACTTTAGGTAATGGAAAGAACTTTTGGGGTGATGGTTACAGAAGTATGATATTGTCAGACAACGCTGCTCCATATCCCTTTCTAAGAATTATGAGTTCTTTTTGGAATGTGAAGTACACCAATTTATTTGCCATGCATACGGACACTTACAACGGAAGTATTCAAAGAAAGTATGCGGCTTCACATCAATTAAGTTGGAACATTCTAAAAAATTTAAATTTAACTGTATTTGAAAGTGTCATTTTTATGGGGAACGACACACTTTCTCAAAGAGGTTTTGACGTAAACTACCTCAACCCTGTTATTTTTTACAGACCAGTGGAATATGCTCAAGGTTCCTCTGACAATGTATTACTAGGTGCTTCTCTCAAATATGTCATTAAAGATAAATATGTTGCTTATGGACAATTTGTTTTAGACGAATTCTTACTTAGCGAATATAGAGATAACAATGGATGGTGGGCAAATAAGTATGCTGCTCAAATTGGTTTTAAAACTTTTGATATTGCCAATATAGAAAACCTATCTTTTCAAACTGAAGTCAACTTCATTAGACCTTTCACCTTTGCTCATAAAACCTCTTTACTCAATTATGGACACCAAGGTCAATCATTGGCCCACCCCTTAGGTGCAAACTTTCATGAAAGCTTAACTAGAATAAGATATCAATTAAACAAATGGTATTTTGAAGCAAAAGTAATTTACATTGATAGAGGTGAAGATTACCACAACATAAGTTATGGAGGAGATATATTTAGAAGTTATACCACTAGAGGATCGGAATATAACCACACCATCGGCCAAGGAGCAAGTCACTATACTTGGTATAATGAGTTGAAAGTAGCTTATAACGTTGTTCCTAAATTAAACTTAAGAGCCTTTGCATCCTACGCTTTCCGCTCTGATAAAACTGCTTCAGGAACTGAAAACTTAAATTTAATTCAGTTTGGAATTACTTCAGCGCTTTGGAATACTTATAGTGATTACTAGGCCTAATTCCTCATGTGCAACTTACTTATGTTTAATTAAAATTACCTAGTAATAAACCACTTCTTTCCATAAACATAAGAACACAAACCTTCTTTTGGATTGTTTATACCCTCCTTCCAATCATACATACCAAAAATTTTGAGTATTCGCTGGGTAACAATAGTTTAGCAACATGTTATTAATAAAAAACGAAATCGTTATGAAAAAACAATTACTAATTATTGCTGTGTTAGCAGGAGGTTTGACTATGACATCATGTACAAAAGATTATGTATGTTCATGTGATGATAGTTTTGGTGGAACAATTGATGTTGAAGCTGAAAACTTAAACAAAAAAGATGCAAAGGAGATAGGAGACCAGTGTGAGGCCACTGACTTATGCACCTGGAAGGAATTATAACACAGATTCTACCCCTAGTATTGAAAAGCGCAACTTTGTTTGCGCTTTTTTTATGCTTAAAATTTAGACATAAAAAAGCCACACTAGATAATTAAATCAAGCGTGGCATATATTTTCATTAAAAACTTAACAGATTCTAAACCTGTTCGTCAAATCCTTTTTTTGCAAATTTTGCTTTAGCCATTTCAATACCTCCCATTGAAGCCCAATAGCCTACATATCCCATTGCAAACATTAATGGCCAGAAAGCCATGAATAAAAAAGCGAAAAATATTATAAATCCAAAAAACATATCTATTAACTTTGAGTTCTGAAATCAAAGATAAAACAAAAATTAATATAAATGGAATACAGAATTGAAAAAGATACCATTGGAGAAGTAAAAGTACCTGCAGACAAGTACTGGGGTGCACAAACTGAAAGATCTAGAAACAACTTTAAGATAGGCCCTTCGGCTTCTATGCCAATTGAAATTGTACACGCCTTTGCTTATTTGAAAAAAGCTGCGGCACATGCTAACTGTGATTTGGGTGTGTTATCTACAGAAAAAAGAGATGCTATTTCAACGGTTTGTGACGAAATAATTGCTGGAAAATTAGATGACCAATTTCCTTTAGTAATTTGGCAAACTGGTTCTGGGACTCAAAGTAACATGAATGTAAATGAAGTTATAGCACATAGAGCACATGAACTTGCTGGAAAGAAAATTGGCGAAGGTGAAAAAACATTACAGCCAAACGATGATGTAAATAAATCTCAATCCTCTAATGACACCTTCCCTACTGGTATGCACATTGCCTGTTATCAAATGATAATAAACAATACAATTCCAGGTATTGAGCAACTGAGAGATACACTACAAAAGAAATCGGAAGAATTTAAAAATGTGGTAAAAATTGGTAGAACGCACTTAATGGACGCAACTCCACTTACCATTGGCCAAGAATTCTCAGGATATGTTTCTCAACTGAACCACGGACTTAAAGCATTGAAAAACACTTTAGCACACCTTTCTGAATTAGCACTTGGAGGAACAGCTGTAGGAACAGGATTAAACACACCAAAAGGTTATGATGTACTTGTTGCAAAGAAAATTGCTGAGTTCACAGGATTACCTTTTATTACTGCTGAAAATAAATTTGAAGCTTTGGCTGCTCATGATGCTATTGTAGAGTCTCATGGTGCATTGAAGCAAATTGCTGTTTCGCTCAACAAAATTGGAAATGACATCAGAATGATGGCTTCAGGACCAAGATCAGGTATTGGTGAATTAATCATACCTGCAAACGAACCAGGCTCTTCTATCATGCCTGGAAAAGTAAACCCTACGCAAGCAGAAGCACTTACAATGGTGTGCGCTCAAGTAATGGGCAACGATGTTGCGATAACCGTTGGTGGAACTCAAGGACATTATGAATTGAATGTATTCAAACCAATGATGGCTTCAAATTTCCTTCAATCAGCAAGATTAATTGGTGATGCTTGTCGTTCATTTGACGAAAACTGTGCACAAGGAATAGAACCAAATCAAAAAAGAATTGATGAATTATTAAATAACTCATTAATGCTGGTTACTGCTTTGAACACTAAAATTGGTTATTATAAGGCTGCGGAAATCGCCAACACCGCACATGAAAATGGTACCACATTAAAAGAAGAAGCTGTACGTCTAGGATATGTAACTTCCGAAGAATATGATGAATGGGTTGTTCCAGGAAACATGATTGGAACCCTATAGATTATCATATTTTTAAAAGAATCCTCAAGAATCCTCAAGTATTTAACTTGGGGATTTTTTTTCGGCCATAAAAACATTTAACTCATCAACAAGTTTAGTGCGTATGCAACAAATACCATAAATTAAACACAAAAATTATTAATTTTGCCAACTGAAACACCTCTATTCATATGAAAAAATTAATTACTGGAATATTAACTATTCTTACTATTGTAACAACTGCTCAAAATATTCCTCAAGGAATAAACTACCAAGCAATTGCCAGAGATAATTCAGGAGTTGAGATTATAAATACAGGCATTACGGTTCGTTATAGTATCGGTTCTTCCACTGTGACCAACACTACGTACAACTATCAAGAATCACATTCTATTACCACCAATCAGTTTGGACTATTTAACACCATAATTGGACAAGGAACTCCCTCAGGAACGAGTGGTTCTTTTACCAACATAGACTGGAGTACCCCTCAGTATTTATTGGTAGAAATTGATTTTGGAAGTGGTTTCGAACAAATGGGAGTCGCTACACCATTTGTAACAGTACCTTATGCTTTCCTTGCAAAAGATGTAATCAATAAAGAACTTCCTAGTACTGCTACAAACAATGACATCCTTTCTTGGGATGGGACAAGTTGGGTGGCTACCCCACCAAGCACCGCTTCTGAAACGACAACTACAATTACAGATAACCTAGATGGCACATTTACTTACACCAATGAACTTGGAACATCAGTTACTTTTGATGCAAACATTGATGACGCTGACGCCAGTGCAACAAATGAAATTCAAGATTTAAACTTATCTGGAAATACTTTAACTATTACTAATAATGGGGCTGCAACCCCTATAGATTTATCTATTTACAATGAACTGCCAACTGCAACAGCAACGGGACAAGTAGTAACATGGAATGGAACTTCTTGGGAAGCTCAAAACCCAGGTTCTGGCGCAGACAATTGGGGGGCGCAAGTTGTTATTTCTGACGCTACACTGACAGGTGATGGAACCTCCAGCAGTCCGCTGTCTGGTTTTGATGGTGATTACACCAACCTCACTAATAAACCTACTATTCCCACCAACACCAGTGACTTAACTAACGATAGCGGTTTCATTACATCCGAAGCAGATGGAAGTACAACCAATGAAATTCAAAACTTGAGTATTTCTGGCAATGCTTTGAACATTTCTTCTGGTACAGGTACCAATATATCTTCAAATACGCCAGCTGATGG
>JBFHGR010000165.1:0-5709 GCA_041583015.1 Parvicella sp.
CCATCTTCTCTTTCATTATTACTATTGCAAGATTGAAGAGTTAGAATCATTGGTAATAAGATTACCGATATTATATATATGATATTGTTTTTCATGATAATTGTTTTATTGATTATTGATTAATTGATAGTCCGCCACAGCCTTGTTGTGCGACATTATCTGATACCAGTAATTACTATTGTATGTAGCTACCAACTGAAGCGTATTTAATAATTCTAAATACGAAATTTCGCCCGCCTCATAATTTAATTGAGTTATTTGAATCATTTTAGGATTGATAACCTCAATTTGTTCTTTAAAAATTTTAACACCTTCATCGTACAAATAAATAGCTGCTTCAGCTTTTGCTATGCTTTGTTTTAATTCTAGTTGTTTGCTTTCATTAAGCTCGTTCATTATTTTAACTTGAATTTGCTGAGCTTCAATTTTTTGTTTTGTCTGTCCTCTGAAAATATTAAAGGAAACACCAGCCTGTACACCATTATACCATCCTCCAGAATAATAATTTTGAGCAGCGTATCCAACATTAAAATCTGGCTTAACTTCAGCGTTTAACATGCTTATCTTTGCTGATTCAATTGCACTATTCTGATTGTTAATTCGTAAATAAATATTTGAATCTAACGACAAACTCGTTACATATTTTTCTTTGTAAATAGGATCAATACTTTTTACATTAATATTTGCGTTTAACAGCATTTCAAACTGCTCATACAAAAGTGATAATTCAATATTGTTCTGCTTAAAAAGAACGTTAAACTCATTCCATTTAGATTGCAGAGAGAGTAGTTCTATTTGATTAGTTTCTCCTGCTTCGACTCTTATTTTTGCCCTATTATAGTTTTTTAAATAAGTTTCTACCAATGAAGAATACAAAGTTGATAATTCTTGCTTATATTGAATTTCATAATATAAATTTTTCACTTTCCATTTAAGTTCATTTGATGTTATTTGCTTAGAAAGATTACTTTTCAGAATTATTTCATCTTGAAGTTTGTTAAATGATTTGGTAACACTCGGATTAGGAATATTTTGTACAATTCCAATTTGGTTTACCTGCTGACCGTATTCTATATCAACCAAACCATCTCCCTGATACGAAACTTCAGTTTTTCCCAAGCTATATTTCATTTTTAAAGCCTCATTTCTTTCAATTTCTAAAGTTGCGGCATTAATATCTGGATGATTTTGCAACGCCAAACTCATAGCGCTATCAAGCGATAAAGTTTGATTTTGAGCTAACGCACCATCTGGTATACTCAATAACATTATACCAATAAGGACAGCCGTTTTGGAAATCACATTTTTCTTTGTTGACCAACTTTCTAGCCAGTAATAAAATATTGGTAAAATGACTAATGTTAAAAAGGTTGCAGTCAACAAACCACCTATAACAACAGTTGCAAGAGGTCTTTGAACTTCCGCTCCTCCAGATGATGAAATTGCCATTGGTAAAAACCCTAAGGATGCTACAGCTGCAGTCATTAACACTGGTCTTAATCTAACCTTAGTCCCCACCAATATTCTTTCTTTTAAATCTGTCATACCTTCTTTTTTCAATTGATTAAAATATCCTATTAACACAATTCCGTTTAAAACAGCCACTCCAAAAAGGGCTATAAAACCAATTCCTGCGGAAATACTGAAAGGCATACCTCTTAACTCTAATGCCCAAATACCGCCAATTGCAGATAGTGGAATTGCTGTAAATATTAAAGCCGCTTGAGATACAGAACCAAATGTAAAGAACAGCAGAATGAAAATTAAACCTAGAGCAATGGGTAGGGCTATAGATAACCGTGCGTTTGCAGCTTTTAGATTTTCAAATTGACCTCCATAGGTAAAGTAGTAACCAACAGGTAATGTTAAATTTGCATTTAGTTCTTTTTGAATATTTTCTACTAATGTTTCAACATCTGTATCTCCTACATTTACTCCGATAACAATTCTTCGCTTGGTGTTTTCTCGGGAGATCTGCATAGGGGCATTTACTAGATCAATATCAGCAATATTGATTAATGGAATTTGAGTTCCATTTTCTAGTGAAACAAACAAGTTTTCTACATCCTGTTGATTCATTTTGAATTGTTCATCTAACCTTACAACTAAATCAAATCTTTTCTCACCTTCATAGATCACTCCAGCTTTTTCCCCTGCAAAAGCAGTTCTTATTACTTGATTTACATCTTTTATATGTAGCCCATATTGAGCCATTTTTTCATATTTGTACTTCACAATAATTTGAGGCATTCCGATAGTTTGCTCTACATTAACCGTTGCAACACCATTTAGACCTTTAATTATATTTTCCGCTTCTTTTGCCTTTAAATAAAGAGTATCCAAATCCTCTCCAAATAGTTTTATAGCAATATCTGCTTTTGTACCGGTCATCAACTCATTAAATCTCAACTGAATAGGCTGAGAAAACTCATAGCCAACACCGGGTATATCTTTAAGTGATTCTTCAATCTTTTCAAACATACCTTGTCTGTTCGTTGCTGTAACCCATTCATCCTTTGGCTTCATTATTAGGGTAACATCGCCAATTTCTACTGGCATTGGGTCGGTAGGGATTTCAGCACTACCAATATTTGTAACAACTTCAATTATTTCAGGAAAATCTTGTAGTAATTTTTCCTGAATCATTTTTGAAGTTTCTATACTTTGAGAAAGAGAACTGCCGGGAGGTAAGATTTGTTGCATAGCCAAATCACCTTCTTCCAAGGTAGGAATAAATTCTCCTCCCATTCTACTAAATGCAAATACACTAACAAGAAACAGTAATAAGGTGGCACCAACAAAAATTCTTTTATATCGCATCGCTTTATTCAAAATTGGCGAATATCCCCTTTGGAAAAAATCTATTATTCTGTCGGCTATTGTTCTTTTATTAGAAACTTTTTTGTTTAAGAATAATGCAGCCATCATGGGAACGTATGTTAATGACAGTATAAGTGCACCTGTAATAGCTAGCATTACAGTTTGAGCCATTGGCTTAAACATTTTTCCTTCAATTCCTACTAATGCTAATATTGGAATATACACCATCAAAATAATGATTTCTCCAAAAGCAGCCGAACTTCTAATTTTTTGGGATGAAGAAATAACTTCGTCATTTATTTCTCTTTGAGTAAGTTTTTTACCTGCGTGTTTTACTTGCATTCTATGAACAATTGCCTCTACAATTATGACGGCACCATCCACAATTAAACCAAAGTCAATAGCACCTAAACTCATTAGATTCGCGCTTATTCCTAAAAGATTCATCATGGATACAGCAAAAAGCATTGCAAATGGAATTACAGAAGCAACAATAAGTCCAGCTCTCCAATTTCCTAACAGTAAAACAAGAATAAATATGACGATTAATCCTCCTTCAATAAGATTCTTCTCTACTGTTCCAATTGCAGTTTTAACCAATTTATCCCTAACTAAATAAGGCTCTAAAACAACCCCTTCTGGCAAGGATTTTTGAATTTGGATAACTCTTTCTTTTACTAAAGCTGTAACTTCAGCAGAATTGGCACCTTTAAACATCATTACTCTTCCACCAACTGCTTCAACGCCATTCCTCACTAAAGCACCATATCTGGGAGCTTTTCCATATTTAACGGTTGCAATATCCTTAATTAGAACTGGAATATTCCCTTCACTTTTTATTACAACGTTACCTATATCATCAATGGATTTTGCAATTCCTTCAGATCTGATATAATATGCGTTAGAATTTTTTTCGATATAGGCTCCTCCAGTATTTTCGTTACTTTTTTCCAATGCTAAAAATACTTCTGTAATGCTTATTCCAGTGGCTTTTAGAATATCTGGATTTATAGCAACTTCATATTGCTTTAAATACCCTCCCATGGAATTTATTTCTGCGACTCCTTCAATACCTAACAATTGTCTTTTTACTATCCAGTCTTGAATTGTACGCAATTCCATAGGGGAATATTTGTCCTCATATCCTTGTTTCGGTCTGATTACGTATTGGTAAATCTCTCCTAATCCAGTAGAAATGGGCGTCATTTCAGGGATTCCAAGTCCTGTTGGTATCGATTCCTGAGCTGCTTTGATCCTTTCACCAACCAATTGTCTAGCAAGATAAATATCATATCCTTCTTCAAATACAACTGTAATGGTTGAAAGACCAAATCTTGAAGTTGATCTGATTTCCTCTACTTGCTGAAGATTCTGAAGAGCAAGCTCTACAGGGGTTGTGATAAATTGTTCTATTTCTTGTGTCGCCAAAGTGGGAGAAATAGTGATTATTTGAACCTGATTATTAGTGATGTCTGGAACAGCATCAATTGGCAATTGACGAATAGAGAATATTCCCCATATCGTAAGGGCAGCCATAAAGAGCCCTATCATAAACTTATTCTGTACAGAATAAGCTATTATTTTATCAAACATAATGATGTGTTTTATAAATTAAACGTGAAAATTAAAATAGACAAGACGTACTTATCCATTGATTTTGTTTAACTTACGCTTGGCGGATGCCATACCCCTCCTTTGAAATCAAAAGAATAATTAGAAACATAATTTGGGTAATATGTAGAGTTTTCCGCTTTTTTATTTGAATCGATAAAAGCATATAAGGGAGGAAGAATCGAAGAGCCACAACATTGGCAAATACAAAATGGCGTGCAACTATCTTCAGTTTCCGATTCATGGTTGTGAGAATGATTTTCAATACTTGAAATAGAACAGTCTCCATTTGGTTGTATTGCAATATCATCACTGCATGGTACCAATGATAATACCATAGTATATAAAGCTAATATGAATGATGTTATTCTCACGGAACAAATGTAAATAAAAAATCTTGCAAGTGAGTTGCAAAGTTTTTTATTTGCAATTTCCACAAATTCCTTTTATTACCATATTTGCTTGTTGCATTTCAAAGTTTTTTGGCAATTCAATTGTCGGGACATTTATCTCAGTTAAACAAAATGTTTCTTTACAAACATTGCAATGAAAATGATAATGTAGATCTACTGGAGAACAACTGCATCCTTCAAGACATAAAGCATATTTTAAGTGTCCTGAACCATCTTCTATACTGTGTATTATTGTATTTTTCTCAAAAGTTTTTAACGTTCTAAAAAGAGTGCTTTTATCAGCTTTATCAAATGCTTTATCAATATCTTGAACAGAAACTGCCTTGTTTTGTTCAGTTAAAAACTGTAACACTAACAAACGCATAGCCGTTGGTTGGATAGTTTTTTCACTTAGTTTATGTAGTAAATTTTTATTCATTTAGAATATTTAATATGTGAATTTAGAAGACTTTAATATTAAAATTAATTTAATTCGATATAAGTTTTTAGTTACAAGGTTAAAAGTTTTGATTTATATTATGTTCCTTGCAATTTTAATAATCGAACAAGAGGTAATAGAATTTATTAGTAAACTATTTAGGAAAGACAAACAAAACTTAATAATTGAAATCCTGTCACTTTAGGTACTTAGGTGCATATTGGAAGAATCTAACACATGTAAGTTTCCAATAGAAATGGCATAAATTCAATTTAATACTTTTTTCCATTTTCCCCTTATTACATTTGAAATACAACAATAATCTCGATTCAAATTTATTCAATTAAAATGACATAATCCTAATTGTTTTTGAATTTATGTTCAATAGAAATGACATTGAAAAAGATGTTAATTAGTTGATTTTCAACATTTTTTTTGAGATGCGAA
>JBFHGR010000166.1:0-5565 GCA_041583015.1 Parvicella sp.
AGAAGAAGACCAAGAAGAAGAGATTAATTTTCAACTTCTAGATAAATAACTAAAACCCGCATTTAAATTTATATTTTTATGCGGGTTTTGTTCCTTTTAGTAAATTTGACATTGTATTCTTAAAGATAAATAGAAATGGACGAGTTGATAGAGATTTTAAAGTACTGTATACCATCTGCAATAGTGTTTGGTATTACATATTATATGATGAAATCATTTTTTGAAAGAGAAAAGGAAATGAAGGCAGAAGAATTAAAAATTCTTGCTAGAAAAGATTACGTGCCTAATAGAATTCAAGCTTATGAAAGAGCAGTATTGTATTTAGAAAGAATTGATCCTAATAACTTAATTTCAAGAGTTCATCGTCCGGGAATGTCTGCTAAAATGCTTCATGGAGAATTGCTCAAAGCAATACGTGAAGAATATAATCATAATATGGTGCAGCAAATTTATATTTCTCAAAGAGGTTGGGCTCAGTTAAAACAAGCCAAAGAAGAAAGTGCTAAGATTGTGAATATGGCTATGCAATCCATGACAGAAACTTCTTCTGGAATGGATTTGAGTGCAGTAATCTTCGAGATTATTGCTAAATTAGATAAATTACCAACAGAAGTTGCTTTAGATAAAATTAGAGTAGACTTTCAGAAGGTTATGGTGTAGGGTTTTCATTTGTTGAATGAAATCTAATTTTAGAATATTTGGGGTCACAATTTTTGTGACAATTTATTGTTTTGCATTAAGTGTAACTGGCAATTCTGCCATTACTTTAAATAATGAAAAACTTCCAGAAAGAGCACTTTCAAGCGTTGTTGATGCTAATGATTTATTTTGGCACACGACTCCATCTGAAAATTTAGTTAATTTTAGTCCCTCTAGTTCTTTTCCGGAAGTAGAAAATTTAGGGGATGCTCATATATTCTTGACGAAGGAAGTTGTAGATTTAGAAGGAGCAATATTTCGTCAATACAATAAAGTTTCTGTCAATTTTCTTGTCAATCATAGGAAAAAAGATCTGATTTATCCATCTCATTATTTTTGGTAATTCGAGAAATGAAAGTCACCGGTATTTGGTGGCAAAAATTTAGATGCTTTTGTATTTGATAAGCATCAAGAAAAAATCATTTTACGAATATTAAAAATACATTCAAAATGGACATAAGTAATGTCATTATTGGTGCTGTAGCTATGGCACTATGTGCGCTACCATTTATTATGATGAGTAGAAGCAAGAATAAAAGAGAGAAATACTTTTTAGAATCACTTTCAAAGGCAGCAGACAAGTGTGGCTGTAAAATTGAACAGTATGAAGTTTTTAGCAATTTTGCAATTGGAATTGATACAGCAAAAAAAGTTGTATTCTATTGTAGAAAAGCCAAAGACAGCACGAAAGTGAAGACAATAAAGTGTGCTGAAATAAAATCATGCAAAATCAATAAAATAAGTAAGGATTATGATGGAAGAAACATCATTGATAAACTAGAGTTGAATTTGACTCCAATTCATAATAATCATCAAGCGATTATATTGGTGTTTTATAAATCTAAGGTCAACGCACAACTTTATGGTGAACTTCAAGCAATAGAAAAATGGTCACAATTGATAAATAATCAATTGACCTAATATAAAGGGCTCTATGGTTTTGGAATCATAGGGCTTTTTACAGCAATACATTCGAGTAAAAGGTATTCATTCATGTGTTGATACAATTTATAAATTTCTTCGGATAGAACTACGGGAAATTATAGTTGGATGTACTGATGATGCCTATGAATAAGATTTTTAATTTTTTTTTTAAGCATCCTTCCCCCCTTAATTACGTCATAAGTACGTTACTATTAGTAACAATTTAAAAACTTTAATTATGAAAATATTAACACTACTCTCATTAACCTTTCTATTTGCAACAAGTTCTACAAGTCTCATTGCGCAAACTTGTACCGCTGACGCAACTGTCACTCTAACTGGTAATCCTGGCGAAGTATCAATTGTGGATAATTCTACAGTATCATCTGGGGCAGTTTTCTCATGGATAGATTTCGTTAATATGACAACTGGTCAAAATGAAGGATCTCATTACTTTCAGTCTGCTGGATCACCCACAACAGAAACATTTACTGAAAACGGTGTGTATAAATACTATGTCTCTGTGGAAGATACTTTGACAGGTTGTTATGATTCTATTGGAGGTACATTTACTATTTCAGGCTTACCTAATACTTGTAGCGCTGCAGGTTCTGTTACATTAACAGGTAACCCTGGCGAAGTTCAGGTAATTGATAATTCAACAACTAGTTCAGGCCCATCTGCGACTATATCATATGTGGATATATACAATACAACACCGTCTTGGAATTATTTAGGTCGTGTGAATTTGCAACCTACTACAGGATCTGCAACTTTTCAATTACCGAGCAACGGAAGTTATTATTACTACTTATCGGTGGAAGATACTATTACAAATTGTTTTGATTCTATTGGTGGACCAATAACAATTAACAACGTAGTTAGTAGTTGTGATGCATCTTTTTATGCAGGAGTTGATTCCATTAATTGTTACCAACTTAGTTATGATGCATACAATTTGGGATATTCAGACTACTTTTGGGATTTTGGAGATGGTAATAATTCTCAAAACACTTTTGGAACTCATACTTATGCTGCTGCAGGTACATATACAATAGAATTGGCAGTTTATGATTATGATTCGCTTGGAAATTATCTTTGTGGTGACACAGTTTACCAAACAATTACCGTAAATTGTAATGGATGTTATGCCAATGCTAATGTGAGTGTAACTCAAACCGGAACACCTGGATTACTTGCTATAAATGATTATTCTACTTCATCAACGTCATCTTCAGTTTCATGGGTAACTTTTTATGATCAAGGAGGGAATTGGTTAGGTAATGTTCCATTGCAACCTAGCACAACTACTGGTACTTTTCAAGTTCCAACTAATGGAATTTATAGTTATTCGTTTGTAGTTCAAGATTCATTAAATAACTGTGAGGATTCAATATCAAATTACATTACAGTAAATGGTTTTACTACCTCAGCTTGTGATGCTGATTTCAATTATTATCCTGATTCTATATCTAACGGAATACACTTTAATGCACCAACTCATGCTGGTTCTGGATTTTCTTATCACTGGGATTTTGGAGATGGAAACACTTCTTATATAGCAGATCCTAATCATAATTATGGAAGTAATGGAACTTATACTGCATGTTTAACTGTTTGGAATAGTAATACTTTTTGTGCGGATACTGTTTGTAAGACTATTACTGTGTCTAATGGTGGTGCAGCAGGATGTGTAGGAAATGCATATTTCAACTATAATACAAATAATGGGTATGACTTTTTCTTTGCGCCAAATACCATTTTATCTAACGCATCTTATAATTGGGATTTTGGGAATGGAAATTCAAGTTCAGTTGCGGTAACACAACAAACTTATAATGCACCTACTTCTGGTTGGGTTGCTGTGTGTCTACTTGTGGTGGATGCCAATAATTGTACAGATTATTATTGTGATTCTGTGTATGTAAATGCACCTGCTTCAGGACCAACTTGTGATGCTACCTTTTATGGTTATCCAGATTCTTCAATTGCAAATTCCGTTCAGTTTTATCCTTATGGAAGTAATAGTGCGGGTGCAACTTATACATGGAACTTCGGAGATGGAACTACTGGTACGGGGCAATATCCAACTCATACATATGCTGCAAGCGGATGGTATGCAGCATGTCTAACAGTAAGCAATGGAACAGGCGCAGGATGCTCTCAAACTTATTGCGATTCTGTATATGCAGACGGAGGTTTGGCAACTTCTTCATGTAATGCAAGTTATATTCTATTCCAAGATAGTACAGGGTCAGGTGTTTATTATGCGTGGAATACTTCTACAGGAAATAACCTTTCTTATTTCTGGGATTTTGGAGATGGGAATACAAGTACAACAGCGTTTCCTACGCATACGTACAGTTCTGTAGGTCTTTACTCGATTTGCTTATCTGTTTCAGACAATAGTGGCTGTACAAGTACATTCTGTGATACTATTTATATTGTGGTTAAAGCAGCAGGAACTACACTTAATGTTCTTAAGCCTGGAGTATCAGTTGGTGTGGAGGAATTAAGTGTTTTTAATGAGGTGAATTTATATCCTAATCCAACTAATGGAGAGTTTAATCTTTCTATTAATGCGGCCACTTCTAGTGAAGTAAGTATAATCATTACTAACTTAACAGGTCAAACAGTGGAAAGCACAAACTTGCAATTGAATCAAGGTGATAATGTTATCAATATGAACGAAAGTCATCTTTCAAGTGGAATTTATCTAGTTAATTTAATTAATGAATCTACTGGAGAATTCTCATCTATGAAATTGATTAAGGAATAGAAAAACTTATCTAAGTCCCGCATTTATTAAAAATTTGCGGGACATTTTTTACCTGCCTTGTTAATAGATGATAAGTTCATAAAAAAAATAAAAAAGAATGATCGAAAGGCCATTCTGCTTCTGTATGAGCAAACATTTAGTGTCTTGATGAGTGCTGCAGTGCGGTATAAAAACAATGAAGAAGATAGGATGTCTATCGTTAATAATTCCTTTTTGAAAGTTATTCATAACATTGAAAAATATAAAGTTGGCACTGCCTATTTTTCGTGGGTTAAAAGGATTGTTCATAATGAAATAATTGATGAATTTAGACGTCATAAGAAGTATCAAGAGTTATTTGATTTTGAAAAAGAAGAAACAGACTCAAGTGAGGAGGTTTTTGCGGAAGTAGATTATCAAACTGAAGAAGAATCTTTGCAAAACATGTTGGAACAATTGCCGCCAGCCACAAAATTGGTTTTTAATCTGTATGCTATCGATGGTTATACAAATAAAGAAATTGGAGAGAAATTAAATATATCTTACGAGACTGTAAAATGGCACATTAAAGAAGCTAGGAAGAAGTTAAGAAGACTACTGGAAGCGGAGCAGCAAAAAGAATTAGTTTGAAAGAGCAAAACAAAAATATAGACCAATTATTCAAAGAGAAATTAGGCAATCGATCGTTTGATGTCCCTAAGGAATATGTTGCAAATTTGGAAAGTATGCTGCCTCCCGCAAATTCAAATGCAAAATTGTTTTGGTGGATTGGTTTGTCCATGTTGACTGCTGCTTTTGCTGCAGGAATCTATTTTTGGCCAATTAATACTAATGAGCCACAGTATCAATTTTCAAGTGAATTGAACAAGATAGATTCTATTCGCTTTGCGCAGACACATGAGGGGGAAGGTAGTGATGTAACTGTAGAGGAAACGAGTTCAAGTAATCAATCTAATGATTCAAATGTTTTTAATTTGAAGCAATATCAGAGTAGTGATACGTCCATTCAAAATAAGAAAGGTACTGTGTCAAAAACGAATCATAACGTAAATCAGTCCAATATTCAATCTAGCAAATTGGATGCGGAAACTTCTGTTAAATCAGATTTGACCTCGAATATGCCAAGTGATACAGTTGATACTGAAAAGTCTACAACTAAAATAGGGGAGGAGTTACCTGCCAAG